>NZ_JCAWFG010000087.1:0-50108 GCF_059740505.1 Camelimonas sp. FR25
GCTGTCAAAAAACCTGTAACTGATCCTCAGCATAGGAAATTGCTGCTGCAACGCGCTGAGCTCACTGTCGCTCAGGCACGGTCGTGACGAGGTGTCGCCAAGCGCCAGGATGATGTCGGCGCACACCCCCGCCTGCAGGGCGAGTTCGGCAGCGCGCGCCAGGCTGGTCGCTGCCCTGGCGATCGCATCATGGTCGAGGTGATAAATGATTGACTGTACCTGAACGCAGCGTGCCTGCGTTTGTACATGGCTGGCAGGGATATCTGTCATGGTGTTTCGGCGCGCCTGTTTGCTCAGATGAATCCAGAGGCTTGCAAATAGCGGCCGACCCGTTCCGCCCCCTCTTCGAAGCTGACAGTTGCCCTCACACCTGTCACTTCATACATCGCGTTTGTCGCAGCGACGGCGGAACGTACATCCCCATCCCGAAACGCCCCGCAGACGACAGGTGGCGGAGCGTTGTGCAATCTGGCGATGATCCTGGCCGCCTCATGTATAGTGGTCGCCTCGCCTGAGCCGACGTCGAATTTGTGATTGTCACGTCCGGGCTCTTGTAATAGTCTGGATAAAACGCGCGCGACATCCTCAATATGAATGAAATCACGGGTAATATTGCCGTCTTCATACAATGGGATAGATTGGCCTGACCGGGCAATCCGGTGAAATATATTGATAATGCCTGTATACGGATTATGAGGAGACTGCCCTTCACCGTATACATTTTGCAGGCGCAGGATGCTGAGTGGAATTGTGTAGGCGGCGCACCAGCCCTGAAGAATATGCTCCTGCGCCAGCTTCGTCGCGCCATAGATGCTTACGGGATTGGGGGCGACGGTCCCTGCATCATGGGGCGCCGCCGTCGCGGGCAATCCATCGCGCCCTCTTGGCTCCCATTGGCCGCAACTGAGCGCATAATGGCTGCGCAAAGGTGGATAAAACAGTTCGCCGGAAGCGCTGCGCCACGCACCCTCGCCATAGACGGCGCGGCTGGACGTCAGGATGATCCGTTCCGGAAAGCAGCCGACGAGACGCACCGCGTCCAGCATGCGCGCCGTACCCAGCACGTTCGTGGCCGCATGGCGGCTGGCCTCTGTCAGTGACTGGGCCGTTCCTGTTTCCGCAGCCATGTGAATGATTTGTCTTGGACGCCACCGAGCGAGCAGGCTGTGCCAGAACGCGGCGTCGGCAATGTCGCCCTTTTCAAGGATGACACGCTTGTCAAGCCACGCGGGTCGTGCGCCTGAGTGGTGGACCTGGCCAAGCATGATATCTGCCGCAACAACGGTAAGGCCCATCTCACAGATTTTGGTGCTCAGCGCCGAACCGATGAAGCCGGCGCCGCCAGTCGACAACACGCAATCCAGCATGTTCGCCTCATATAGTATATAAAGGAATATTATATTTAGAATATATGCATATCATGGCAAAAAGCAGATGTGATGAGAAAATGTAAATGATACAATTTGGCCTGAAATGAAATTCGGCGCAAAATTGGCGGGTGCTCCCGCGATTGGCGTTGAATACATGGTGGGACGACAAATTCAGTCCCGCTTGGGGCATATGGCATCCGGCCGCTAATAACGCTGGCCCAAGCACGTGCTGTCGCACAAGCAAACGGGAAACGGTGATACGCGTCGCCTCTTTATGAGCGGGATGTCAGGCTCGGTTTAGGCTTGCGTTTCAACCTGGCATGCGAGGGTGATGACCTCGTGCAATTGGCGTCGGCGAGACGGCGCGATGCACTGTGCAACGGGGTCGGTGGCTTATGGCGGGGCAAGATACCCCCGTGAAGACCTCACGCGCATCTTTTTCAAGCGAGGCCACTCATTCCCCTTCATCCAGCAACCGCTCCAGCGCCGCCAGTTCGTCAGCCTCGGCGGGTGGCTTGTCCCAGCGGATGCGGTGGATGCGGGGGAAGCGCATGGCGAGGCCGGATTTGTGGCGCGGAGAGCGGCGCAGGCCTTCGAAGGCGATCTCCAGCACCAGGCCGCGGTCTGGTTCGTGCGCCACTTCGCGCACGGGTCCGAAGCGGTTGATGGTGCTGTTGCGGACGAAGCGGTCGAGTTGCGCCAGTTCCTCATCGGTGAAACCGAAATAGGCCTTGCCCACCGGGGTCAGCCGGCGCCCGCCATCCTCCTGCGGCTGCCAGACGCCGAAGGTGAAATCCGAGTGGAATGATGAGCGCTTGCCGTGGCCGCGCTGGGCGTACATCAGCACGGCGTCGACCAGATGCGGATCACGCTTCCATTTGAACCACGGTCCCTTGGGCCTGCCGCTGACATAGGCGCTGTCGCGGCGTTTGAGCATGCAGCCCTCGACGGCGGCTGCGTCGTCGCCCGCGCCAGCGCTGGCCGGGTCAGCGCGCGCCGCCGCCAGCGCGGCCCAATCGGCGAAATCAATGATGCGCGACAGGCTGATGCGCGGATGCGCCAGCTGCGCCGCCAATTGCTCAAGCCGGGCGCGGCGGCTGCTCCACGGCAGGGGGGTGAGGTCCTCGCCATCGAGCGACAACACATCCCAGGCCCTTATGTGCGCCGGGTAGTCACGCTGCAGTTTTGGCGTGGCCTGCTTACGGTTCAGGCGCTGCTGCAAGGTGTTGAAGCTCTGCACGGCGCCGTCGCGCAGCACCAGCAGCTCGCCGTCAATGGCGCCGTCGAAGCGCGCCGCGCCGGTCAGTTCGCCGATCAGGTCCGGGAAGGTCGCCGAAATATCCTCGCCGCTGCGCGACCACAGCCGCGCCACCGGCTGGCCGTCGCTATCCGTGCCGACGGAGGCCTGCACCCTGATGCCGTCCCACTTCCATTCCGCTACGTAATCGTTGGCATTCAGCCCTTGCAGTTCGTCCCAGTCGATCGGCTGCGACAGCATGGGTGAACGGAAGGGCGTCAGCGACTGGGCGGCAGGGCGTGGGCCACGGCCCTCAAGCCAGGCAAACAGGCTGGCGTAAGGCGGCTCGAGGCCATGCCACACCGCTTCAATCTCGTCGATGTCGCGGCCGCCAAACTGGGCCAGCGCCGTGCGGGCGAGGCGGCCAGAAATGCCGATACGGAAACTGCCCGTCACCAGCTTGAGCAGCGCCCAGCGCCCGGTTTCATCCAGCGCGTCGAGCCAGCCTGCCAGCAGCGGCGCCATCTCTGGCCTGAGCGCCCCGGCCATGGTCTCCACCACGGCCGACAGCGACAGATCGTTGCGTCGCGCGGACTCCGGCGCCTCCGTAGCGCCGTCATGGCCGGCAGGCTCTGCGGCGGGCCAGAGCAAGGCGACTGTCTCAGACAGATCGCCAACATAATCATAGGAAATCGCGAACAGGGTGGGGTCAGTGCGCCCGGCGATCAGCTGGCGGATCAGCGCTGGCTTGGCGTTGGGGAAGGTCAGGCCGCCGGTGAGGGCGGCGAGGGCGTAGCCGCGATCCGGATCAGGGGTTGAGGCGAAATAGTCCTGCAGGATGCGCAGGCGCGCGTTGCGGCTGCTCTCATAGGCCAGCTGATCGACCAAAGCGGCGAAGCGCTTCATGCCAAATCCCCCGGCGTCGCTCCGGATCGGGCCTGCGGCGGCGGCTGGCTCAGGTCGTCGCCATCGTCCGCCTCTTCATCGCCATAACCGAGCATGTTCAGGGGGCGCGCATCCAGCCCCTGGGCGCCGCACCAATAGACCAGCGCGTCTTCCTGGCCATGGGTGACAAGAATTTCACCGGCGCCGGTCTCGCGAATGGTCCGGCACAGGTCCGGCCAGTCGGCGTGGTCGGAGATCACCAGCGGCAATTCCACGCCGCGCTGGCGGGCCCGCGCCCGGGTGCGCATCCAGCCGGAGGCGAGGCAGTGCACCGGATCGGCGAAGCGCCTGCTCCAGCGATCCTGCAAGCTGCCCGGCGGGCACAGCACGATGGCGCCGGGCAGGTCGACGCCCTGGCGGCGGCCCTCACGCGGCGGCACAGGCGGCAGATCGCCAAGGGCGACGCCGAACCGCCGGTATACGTCGGTGACGCGCTGCATGGCGCCATGCAGATAGATTGGCGCGTCGTAGCCGGCGGCGCGCAGCAAAGCGATCAACCTTTGGGCCTTGCCCAGCGAATAGGCCCCGACCAGATGGGTGCGTTCGGGAAACATGCGCAGCGAAGCCAGCAGGCGACCGATCTCATCCAGCGCCGGCGGGTGACGGAAGATCGGCAGGCCAAAGGTCGCCTCGGTGATGAACACGTCGCAGGGCATGACCTCAAACGGCAGACAGGTCGGATCAGCCTCGCGCTTGTAATCGCCCGAGGCCACAAGCCGCGTGCGGGCGCCGCGTCGGTTGCGGGCTTCAATCAGGATCTGCGCCGAGCCCAGCACATGGCCGGCGGGCACGAAGCTGACTGTAGCGTCGCCGATGGTCAGGGGTTGGCGCAGCGTGACGCTCTGCTGGGCGCCGGCGAAATCAGCGCCATAGCGCGCCGCCATGATGGCGAGGGTCTCAGCCGTCGCCAGCACCTGACCATGGCCGGGCCGGGCGTGATCCGCGTGGGCATGGGTGATGAGCGCGCGCGGAACCGGCCGCAAAGGGTCGATATGGAAGTCGCCCGCAGGGCAATACAGCCCCTGGGGCGTCAGCGACAGTAGCGACTCCGCCGTGGGGCTAACCGTGATCGCCGCAGGCTCCATGCTGCCTCCCTGGCTGTTTCAGTCGCCTTGAGCGAACTAAGCGACGCCTGCGGCATGATTGCTGGTCGAAGCGCCGGCGGCAACGGCGTGCGGATGAACAGGATGAGACCTGCCTTAGCTAACGCGGCGCCGCCTGTCGGGTTCCGCGCGCCGCGCCGCCTGGCTGCTGTGACGGACAAGCCGCACAGGCTGGGCGGTGACCGGGCGACGTCATCAACGCCATGGCGCGCGGCGGCGCACAGAAAAAAAGCCCGCCAGCATCGCTGCTGGCGGGTCGGATCGTGTAATGGCCGGTCGTGTCATGGCCGGCGCAAGCGGTCGGTCACAAGGCGGCCATGGGCTGAACAATCAGCCCTGGCGCAGAGGACGGCTTACTTGCCGGTCCACACCGGAGCGCGCTTTTCGGCGAACGCGATGGCGCCTTCGCGGGCGTCGTTCGACTTGAACACCGGCTCGATGTAGGCCTTCTGCTTCTCCCACATCTCGGACGCCGACCACTCCTGCTGGTCGTTGATGATCTGGCGCGACACGGCGACGGCGAGCGGGCCATTGGCGGCGATGATGCGCGCCAGCTTCAGGGCTTCTTCCAGCGCCGTGCCGTTCGGCACCACGCGGTTGATCAGGCCATAGGCTTCGAGCTTGGCGGCCGGAACCATGTCGCCGGTCAGGGCCAGCTCCATGGCGATGCGATAGGGGATCTGGCGCGGCAGGCGCATCAGGCCGCCAGCAGCGGCGACGAGGCCGCGCTTCACTTCCGGCACGCCGAACTTCGAGCCCTCGGTGGCGACGATCAGGTCGCAGGACAGCGCCAGCTCGCAACCGCCAGCCAAAGCGTAGCCTTCGACAGCGGCGATCAGCGGCTTCTTCGGCGGCGCTTCGGTCAGGCCGGCGAAACCGCGACCTTCGATCGACACCACTTCGCCCTTGACGAAGGCTTTCAGGTCCATGCCAGCGCAGAACGAGCCGCCAGCGCCGGTGATCACGGCCAGACGGATGTCGTCGCGGCTGTTGATCTCGTCCACGGCGGCGGCGACGCCACGGGCCACATCGCCATTCACGGCGTTCTTCGCCTCAGGGCGGTTCAGCGTGATGATGGCGACGCCATCTTCGACCTTGAATTCAACAGCGCTCATCAAACGTCCTCCAGAAACGATCCGCCGGTTGCAGCGGAGCAATGTCGCGGCGTGTCCAGGATGCGTGCGGCGATTCCCGGCAGACCTGCAAAGGGGTTGATGCACCCCTATCAGATTGCCGGGGCGCCTTTCCAGTGGGCGCGCTGCGAATGTCGGCGTCTTTCACGCGGTCTGCGGCGCCGGCGCCGGGGCCAGCCGCAACACCAGCGCGCCAAGGATGGCCGCCAACACCGAGCCGCAGATGATGCCGAGCTTCACCTCGCTCTGCAGCGCCGGATTGTCGGCGAAGGCCAGCAGGCCGATGAACAGGCTCATGGTGAAGCCGATGCCGCACAGCAGCGACACGCCCAGCACATGCACCCAGCGCGAATTGGCTGGCATCTCGACGAGGCCGCTTTTGACCACCAGGAAGGTGGCGCCGAACACGCCGACCAGCTTGCCCAGCAGCAGGCCGCCGGCGACGCCGAGGGTCAGCGGATCAATAAGATTGCCGAGGGTCATGCCGCTGAGCGACACGCCGGCATTGGCGAAGCCGAAGATCGGGATGATGATGAACGGCGTGACGTCGCGCAACGCATGCTCCAGCCGGTGCAGCGGCGAGGCGTGCAGGTCGCCGGCGAGGCCAGGCGACCGGCGCAACGGGATGGTGAGCGCCAGCAACACGCCGGCGATGGTGGCGTGGACGCCAGATTTCAGCACGAAGAACCACAGCAGCGCGCCGAGCAGCAGATAAGGCCCAAGGTGCAGCACGCCGCGCCGGTTGAGCGCAATCAGCGCCGCCAGCACCACCGCCGCGCCGCCCAGCGCCGGCAGCGACAGATTGGCGGTGTAGAACAGGGCGATGATGATGACTGCCCCGAGGTCATCGATAATGGCGAGGGCGGTGAGAAACACCTTGAGCGCCGCCGGCACGCGATTGCCGAGCAGCGACAGCACGCCGAGGGCGAAGGCGATGTCGGTGGCGGTGGGGATGGCCCAGCCGCGCATGGTCTGCGCATCGCCATGGTTGAACCAGACGAACACCAGCGCAGGCGCGATCATGCCGCCGAGGGCGGCGACGCCGGGCAGAATGCGGCGCGGCCAGCTGGCCAGCTGGCCATCAAGCATCTCGCGCTTGATCTCAAGGCCGACGAACAGGAAGAACACCGCCATCAGCGCGTCATTGATCCAGTGCGCGACGCTGAGCGGGCCGAGATAGGCGGAGAGGGCGGCGAAATAGCTGGGCGCCAGCGGCGAATTGGCGACGACCAGCGCCGCCGCCGCCGCGAACATCAGAACAAGACCGCCAGAGGCGCTGTTATCGAGAAACGCCCGGAACATCGAAAACGGGCGCCGTACAGGCCTCATGGTCATGTTCACCTCAAAGGTCTATTTGCTTCAGATGCGCTGGCGGCGACCAACCGCAGGCCATTTGGGCCAGCATTCACGGCGATGCTGGAGCCATGACCGAGACGGCAAGGCTGCGGTTTGCGATCCCGGTTCCCTCGGGCCGTCGGCGCAGTCAGGGCGGCGCCTTATCCACCGGATGCAGCGCCCGGTTTGTCGCGCACGGCACAATCTGGGCGGCGGCGCAGGTCACGCTAGCAACAGAGCGTAATGGCCATCAGCCAGAACGCGCTCTGGGGCTGGTATGCCAGCCGGTTGTATGGCCTGTCCAGAATAACCGGATGGGGAGGTCAGGTGCCGCAGAAGGTGAGGTGCAGGCCCTCGCCAGGCGTCCGCCATGCCACGTCGCCGGTGAATGGCTCATAGGGATTGGCCAGCGTCTCAAGCGCCGCCTCAAACGGCGCCATGTCGCCAGCGACCGCCGCCGCCAGCACCGATTCCACCATATGGTTGCGCGGAATGACGGCGGGATTGGCGGCGCGCATCATGGCGTTGGACTGCGCGCGATCCATGGCGTTGCGCTCCCGCCGCGCGTCCCAGCCCTGCCTCCACGCCACAAAGGCCGGATCGGCGAATGCCTCAGGCACAGGCGCAGTTTCATCGCACAGGGCGCGGAAGCTGTTGGTGTAATCAGCCCTGGCGGCGCGCATCCAGTTGAGCAGATCGGCGACCAGCGCCATGTCGTCGGCCTCGTCGCCGTCGAGGCCGAGCTTGCGCCACATCATGTCGCGCCAGCGTGTCTGGTAGAGCGCGCCATAAGCGTTGAGCAATTCACCGGCCTGCCGGATCGCCACATCCTTGTCGGCGTTGATCAGCGGCAGCAGCGCCTCGGCGAGCCGGGCGAGGTTCCACTGCACGATTGCTGGCTGCTGGCCGAAGGCATAGCGGCCGCCCTGGTCGATCGAGCTGAACACCACCGCCGGGTCGAAGGCGTCGATAAAGGCGCAGGGGCCGTAGTCGATGGTTTCGCCGGAGATGGTCATATTGTCGGTGTTCATGACGCCATGGACGAAACCGATGCGCAGCCAGTTAAGCACGAGATCGACATGGCGCTCCATCACCTTGCGCAGGAAGGCCAGCGCCGCCCCTGGCGTGCCGGCGAGGTCAAAATCATGGCGGGCGATGGCGTAGCCAAGCAACTCCCCGAGCAATTCATCGCGCCCGAGCGCCGACGCATACTGGAACGTGCCGAAGCGCAGATGGCTCGCGGCGACGCGGGTCAGCACCGCGCCTTGCAGCGCCGTCTCGCGGTAGACGGTGTCGCCGGTGGCGACGACGGCGAGGCTGCGCGTGGTGGGAACGCCGAGGGCATGCATCGCCTCAGACATCAGATATTCCCGCAGCATCGGAGCAATCGCCGCCAGGCCATCGCCATTGCGGGAAAAGGCGGTGGGGCCTGAGCCCTTGAACTGCAGGTCGAAGCGCTCGCCATCGGGGGTGATCTGCTCGCCGATCAGCAACGCCCGGCCATCGCCCAGCATGGTGAAATTGCCGAACTGGTGACCGGCGTAAGCCTGGGCGATCAAAGCGGCGCCATGCGGCAGACCTGTGCCGGCGAACAGCGGGGCGAGGGATTGGGCATCAATTGCCGTGGCGTCGTCCGCGCACAGGCCGAGTCGCCTGGCCAGCGGCTGATTGAAGACCAGCATATGCGGCGCGCTGGCCTGACGCGGCGTCGCAGGGGCCCAGAAGGCTTCCGGCAGGCGGGCATAGGAATTGTCGAGCCGAAAGGTCAGGGCGGCGTTGGCGTCAGTCATCATGGCCTCCGGGCGGCGCGGCGGATGGTTGCGCGCCTGTCATGACCGGCCTGCGCCCGCCTGGCAAGCGGGCGCGGCCCGCACGCTCCGCCCCCAGTAAGGGCAACCGCTGGCGGCCCCTGCGGTTCCCCATTGTCCAGACCCCCGGCCGGGCAGGGATCATGCCTGCGATGGCCTAAGCGCCCTATTCGCCGAATGTGCCATGGCGTCCGGCGCCTTGTTCAAAGCGCGCCGCGCCGGCGCGGCCTTCCATGGCGACGATCGGGGCGCCGTCGCGGCCTTCTTGGCGCAGGGCGGCGTCGAGCGGCAGGTCCCACTGGCTATAGGCTGAGGCGCGGTCGGCCAGCATGCAGGCCTGGGGGAAGGCGGCGATTTGTAACGCCAGGGCTTCGGCCGCCGCCCGCGCCTCGCCATCGGCGACGACACGATTGGCGAGGCCCATGGCCAGCGCCTCTTCGGCGCCAACCGGCCGGCCGGTGAGGATCATGTCGAGGGCGCGGCCCATGCCGACAATGCGCGGCAGCCGCACCGTGCCGCCATCGATTAGCGGCACGCCCCAGCGCCGGCAGAACACCCCAAAGGTGGCGCTGGCCTCAACCACACGCATATCGGCGAGCAGCGCCAGCTCAAGCCCGCCGGCCACGGCATAGCCGGAGACGGCGGCGATCAGCGGCTTCGACAGCGCCATGCGTGATGGCCCCATCGGGCCATCGCCGCCGCCTTCCGGATCGAGCACATGGCGGCGCGCCGGATCATTGACGGAGGTGAGATCGGCGCCGGCGCAGAACACGCCATGGGCGCCCCACAGCACCGCCACGCGCAGGCTTGCATCCGCCTCAAACTGCTGGAAGGCGGCGCGCAACGCCGCCGCCATCGGCCCATCCACCGCGTTGCGCCGCTCGGGGCGGTCCATGATGATGGTGGCCACCGGGCCATTGCGCTCCAGCCTGACCACTTCGGCGGGGGTATTGTTCATCTGCGTCGTCTCCCTTGTCTGACTGGCGCGGCCTGGCGTCGTTGTCTGGCGTAAGCTTTGCGCGCCGGACGCCGGCATTGCTGCGCTGGCGCTTGTTGCGGACAAGTCTAGAGTGGAATGTCAGCGGGAGAAATCAGCCAATCCATCAGATTGGCTCCCGGTGAGGCCGCTAGCGCGGCCCTAGACAGGTCCTTTCCGGGCGTACCGGCCAGGCGCCGCTGATTAGATGTGGTTTGCGTCAGCGCTTACGCTTCCCGTCATTCTCTCGCCGCCGCCGCCAGGTCATGATAGGCGCGAGAAGGGCCAAGGGCCGCGACCATCGCCAGCGCCGGACATCGCAGCATGTCCGCCGGGCGATCAACGCCGCCACACAGGGAGAATGCCTCATGTTCATGTGCACGGGTTTCGCCGCCGGCGATCCACAGACGCCGCTGGCGCCATTCTCATTCGAGCGGCGCGATCCCGGTCCCCAGGATGTGCTGATCGAGATCAGCCATTGCGGCGTCTGCCACTCCGACCTGCACACGGTGCGCAATGAATGGGGCGGCACGCTGTATCCGTGCGTGCCTGGCCATGAGATCGTCGGCAAGGTCACGGCGGTCGGCGCTGAGGTGACGAAGTTCAGGGTTGGCGATACGGCGGCGGTCGGTTGCCTCGTCGATTCCTGCCGCACCTGCGACAATTGCCAGGATGGACTGGAGCAATATTGCGCCCGGGGCGGCACAGGCACTTATAACGGCAAGGACCGGGTCAGCGGCGGCCACACCTTCGGCGGCTATTCCAGCCATATCGTGGTGACGCAGGATTTCGTGCTGCGGGTGCCGGATAATCTCGACCCCGCCGCCGCAGCGCCGTTGCTATGCGCCGGCATCACCACCTGGTCGCCGTTGCGTCACTGGCAGGCAGGGCCGGGCAAGACCGTCGGCGTCGTCGGTCTCGGCGGGCTTGGCCACATGGCGGTCAAATTCGCCCACGCTCTGGGCGCGAAAGTGGTGCTGTTCACCACCTCGCCGTCCAAGGTTGCGGATGGCAAGCGCCTGGGCGCCGATGAGGTGGTGCTGTCCACCGACCCCACAGCGGTCGCCGCGTGGCGGTCGAAGCTCGATCTGATCATCGACGCTGTGGCCGCCCCCCATGACATCAATGTCTATCTCAACATGCTGAAGCGGGATTGCACGCTGGTGCAGGTCGGCGCCCCCGACAAGCCGCTGCCGGTCAATGTCTTCAGCCTGCTGCCCAACCGGCGCAGCCTGTCTGGCTCGATCATCGGCGGCATCGCCGAGACCCAGGAGATGCTGGATTTCTGCGGCGCCAACAATATCGTCTCCGATATCGAGATCATCCCGATGCAGGAGATCGAGACCGCTTACGCCCGCATGCTGAAGAGCGACGTCAAATACCGTTTCGTCATCGACATGACGACGCTGGCTGGCGGCGCCGCGTAACGCCTTACGTTGCGTGCTTCCGCCCTTGCGCGCTGCTGGCCGGCGGCGCCATGGGCGGAACGGAAATGCCCCGGGCGCATTTCCCCTCCGGGCATATGGAGGGATCATGGGCAAATCGCAGGCCGCCGCCAGCAAGGGCAAGAAGCGCAGCAGCGCCTCCAGCAAGACTGAGGCTAGCCAGATCGCGCCGGTCGTCGCCAGCGGCATCGCCGCCCATGGCGCGGCCCAGCTGTCGTCGGTGCTGGTCGACAATTACAATCTGGAAATCCGCGACGGCGATGGCTTCATCGGCGACCGCGCCAGCGGCCGCGCCTTCCGCGCCACGCTCGATGACATCCGTAAGGTGCTGCGCCGCACCGATGATGATCCATTGGGCGACGACCCCAGCGCCAGCATCAGCAAATCCCAGCTCGACCTCGCTTTGACTCGTGGCGATGCGGCGGCGGCGGCGGTGGTGCTAGGTGCCATCGAGCGCTTCGCCGGCGAGCTCGCCCATGTCACCGGACGCTTTCTCAAAGAGCCGGCGTGGAAAAAGGTCGAGCGCATCGTGGTCGGCGGCGGCCTCAAGGATAGCCGGGTCGGCGAGATCGCCGTCGCCCGCGCCGAAATGCTGCTGAAGGCCAGCGGCGCCGATGTCGATATGGAGATCATCCGCCACCACCCCGACGAGGCCGGACTGATCGGTTGCGCCCATCTGGCCCCTGCCTGGGTCTATGAGGGCCACGACGCCATTCTGGCGGTGGATGTCGGCGGCTCGAACATTCGCTGCGGCGTGGTCGACGTTAACATCAGGCAGCGCGCCGACCTGTCGCGCGCCAAGGTCTGGAAGTTCGAGCTGTGGCGGCACCGCGAGGACAAACCAGGCCGCAATGAGGCGGTGGGGCGGCTCACCGACATGCTGGCGTCGCTGCGCAAACAGGCCGAGAAAAAAGGCCGTCGTCTCAGCCCGCTGATTGGCGTCGGCGTTCCCGGGGTGATTGAGGCCGATGGGGCCATCGCCCGGGGCGCACAAAATCTGCCTGGCGACTGGGAGAGCGCCCGCTTCAATCTGGCCGAGGCCATCCGCAAGGCCATGCCGGAGATCAGCGGCCATGAGACCATGGTGGTGATCCACAATGACGCCGTGGTGCAGGGCCTGAGCCAGACGCCGTTCATGCAGGACGTCACCCGCTGGGGCGTGCTGACCATCGGCACCGGCCTCGGCAACGCCTGCTACAGCAACCGGTCAAAGCTGGCCGACTGAGTGCTGCCGGCATAGGCCCGCATGGTCCGGCCAGCACGCGCAGCGACGCTTTCGGTGTCTCGGCGCCGCGCCTGAATGGGAGCACGGCGCCTGGCGCTTGAAGCCCAGGCGCCGGTGAGGCCTACCATCAGATCCCGATGAGCATGACAGATCGGGATTTGGCCAGGCCCGTGCTGCGACTGGGCATTCCAGGTCTCGGATGCGTCAGCAGCCTCGCAGCCTGGATAAAGCTCGCTCAGGTCCTGTCGCCCTGAAGCTTGTCCTGGGTCTTCGTGTCAAAATCCGAGGCGTCGTGGCGCTCGTGCAGCTGGTTTTCCGGCTTGCCATTGACGTTGTTGACCTTGCGGCCGCGCTGCACGGCGGGCCGGGCCAGCATCCGGTCGGCCCAGGCGTTGAGGTGGCGGTACTCGTGCACGGAGAGGAAGGTCCCGGCGTTGTAGATCAGCCCCTTGGCCAGCGCGCCATACCAGGGAAACACGGCGATGTCGGCGATGGAATAGTCGTCGCCGGCCAGCCAGGGCGTTTCGGCCAGCCGACGGTCCAGCACGTCGAGCTGGCGTTTGGCCTCCATGCTGAAGCGGTCGATGGCATATTCGATCTTCACCGGCGCATAAGCGTAGAAATGGCCGAAGCCGCCGCCGAGATAGGGCGCGCTGCCCATTTGCCAGAACAGCCAGGACAGGCACTCGGCCCGCGCCGCCGGGTCGGTGGGGACAAACGCCCCGAACTTCTCCGCCAGATACAGCAGGATGGCGCCCGACTCGAACACCCGCACAGGATTGTCGCCTGAGCGATCGAGCAGGGCCGGAATTTTGGAATTGGGGTTCACCGCAACGAAACCCGAGCCAAACTGCATGCCCTCATTGATGCGGATGAGCCAGGCGTCATATTCGGCGCCGCTATGGCCCGCCGCCAGCAACTCCTCCAGCAATATGGTGAGCTTCTGACCATTGGGGGTGCCCAGCGAGTACAGCTGCAGCGGGTGCTTGCCGATGGGCAGCTCCCTGTCATGGGTCGGACCGGCGATGGGGCGGTTGATGTTGGCGAAGGCCCCGCCATTGGCCTTGTTCCACGTCCACACCTCTGGCGGCGTATAGTTGACGGCGTCGCTCATGGCAGTCTCCCTGGCGGGCCAAGGCCCGCGCAACTGATTCAGGCGGCCACGGTGGCGCCCATCGGCGCAGGGCGCAATGGCGCGGCGGCGGCGCGCGCACGAGGTCTCGCCAGGGTTCGCAAGGGCGCGTCAGGCGCGAGCCTTTGGCAGGCAAGCGCCAAACAGGTGGCCAGGGCTCCGGGACATGAGGCGGCTGCATGTCCCATATGCGCCCGCCTGCGCGCCCTTCGGCGGAAAGCAGAAAAATCTTCCACGCCCGCCCTCCGCGCGGGCTCTCGCCGCTCATCAAACCTGCGCCAATGCGCCGTCGCGCCATTGACCGGCATCGCCGCGAAGTCCGACACTCACGACTGCAGCCGGAACACCGGCGCATGGCGCATGGCGATCTTCGCCACGCCAGACAAAATGGAGGAAACGGCATGACCAGTCATGGCATGAACCGGAAGGCGGCGGCCGTTGGGCTATCAGCTGTGATGATGGCGCTCGCCTTGAGCTGTGCTCCGGCCCTGGCCCAGAGCAAGGCGGGTGAGAAAAGCGATCTGCGCGTCGGCAATGTCAACGCCTATAGCGGGCCGGCGGCGGTCTATGCGGTGTTGGGCAAGATCCCGGCGGCATATTTCCGCAAGATGAATGATGAGGGCGGCGTCAATGGCCGCAAGATCAGCTTCATCACCTATGACGACGCTTACAGCCCGCCCAAAACGGTGGAGCAGACCCGCAAGCTGGTGGAGAGCGACCAGGTGGCGGTGATGTATGCTTCGCTCGGGGCGCCGACCAGTTCAGCCACGCTGAAATATCTCAACAGTCAGAAGATCCCACATATCTTCATCGCCTCGGGCGCGACGAAGTTTGGCGACCACGCCAACTACCCGTGGACCATGGGTTTCCAGCCCAGCTACCAGACCGAAGGCAAGGCCTTCGCCGCCAATATCCTTGCGACGAAGCCAGATGCGAAGATCGCCGTGCTGTACCAAAACGACGACTTTGGCCGTGACGTGCTCAAGGGCTTCAAGGACGGGCTCGGCGACAAGGCCAATATGATCGTCGCTGAAGCCTCCTATGAGAGCACCGACCCGACCATCGACTCGCAGATCGTCAAGTTACGCGCCTCTGGCGCCGACACTTTCATGAACATGACCACGCCGAAATTCGCCGCCCAGGCCATCCGCAAGATCGCCGAGCTGGGCTGGAAGCCGACGCATTATCTGGGCAGCAACGCCAATTCGATCGCTGCGGTGATCGGCCCGGCGGGCAAGGATAACGCCAAAGGCATCATCTCCAGCGCCTATCTCAAGGATCGCGATGATCCGACGTGGAAGGACGATCCGGCGTTCAAGGAGTGGAACGCCTTTTACGACAAATATCTGCCCGAGGCTGACCGCAAGGATGCGCTGACCGTCTATGGCTATGTGGTGGCCCAGGCCATGGAGCAGGTGCTCAAGCAGGCCGGCGATGACCTGTCGCCCGCCAATATCATGAAGCAGGCGCAGAACCTGAAGAACTTCCGTTCCGAGCTGATGCTGCCTGGCGTCAGCGTCAATACGGCGCCAGACGACCACTTCCCCATCGAGCAGTTGCAGCTGATCCGCTTCAACGGCGAGCGCTATGAGCGCTTCGGGCCGGTGATCGACAGCGCGACGAAGAAATAACCGTCTGCGACCATGGCCAGACGGCGCCGCTGGCGGCGTCTGGCGCGCCAACCAGGGGCATGATCGCCGCCGACCGGCTCATGCCCGGTTCCCCAGTCACGGCCCGCCGCGCCCGGCGGCGCCCACGCTTCCCGCGCAAGGGCAAGGTCCGCGCTGGAACGGAGCTTTGTGCATGCACCACATCCCCCCAGAGGCCCTCGAAGGCCCAACCGTCAGCGCCATCTTCACGGCGGTCGCCGCCGCCTGTCCCGACCTGCCGTTCCTCGCTGTCGGGCCGCTGGCCAGCCGCGCCTATCTGCCCGAGGGCCGCTCCTGGACCTATGGCGAAACCCGGACGATTGTTGAGGCGCTCGCGACGCGCTACCGCGCCGCTGGCTATGGCATGGGCCACCGGGTCGCCGTGTTGCTGGAGAACCGGCCCGAGCATTTTTTCCATTTTCTGGCGCTGAACAGTCTCGGCGTCTCGCTGGCGCCGGTGAACCCGGACTATCGCCCGGATGAGATGCGCTATCTGCTCGAACATGCCGAGGCGCAATTGCTGGTCGCGCTGCCCGAGCGCCTGGACCAGGCGCAGCGGGCGCTGGAGCTGTGCGCCACGCCGCCCGCGCTGGCCGACGTCAGCTCCGACGCGCCATTTCCTGCGGCGCGCACGCCGGCGGCGGCGGGCGTCCCTGGGCTGTCGACGGAAACCTGCCTGTATTACACCTCCGGCACCACCGGGCGGCCCAAGGGCTGTGTCGCCGACAACCAGTATTACGTCGGCGTCGGGCGCATGTGCCGCAACAACACCGGCATGGCGCAATATCGCATCGGCGAAGAACGCATCTACAATCCGCTGCCGCTGTTCCACATCAATGCCGGCGTGTTCAGCTTCATGGCCGGGCTGACCACCGCCGGTTGCCTGATCCTGCCAGACCGCTTCCACCCCCATAGCTGGTGGCGCGAGCTGATCGACAGCAAGGCGACCATCGCCCATTACCTCGGCGTCATCCCCGGCATGCTGATGAAGCTGGAGCCAACGCCGGAGGAGACGGCGCATGGCCTGCGCTTCATGCTCGGCGCCGGGGTGGAGCCGGAGATTCACGGCCCGTTCGAGGAACGCTTTGGCGTGCCGCTGATCGAATTGTGGGGCATGACCGAGACCGGCGGCGGCTTTGTCGCCGACAGCGAGCCGCGCATGATCCACACCCGCGCCTTCGGCCGGCCGCTGGGCCGCCCGGGCCTCGACATGGACGCGCGCGTCGTTGACGCCGACGACGTCGATGTGCCGGTGGGGCAGGAGGGGCAATTGCTGGTGCGACGTTGCGGCGACAACCCACGCCTCGGCATGTTCCGCGAATATCTCAAGAACCCGGAGGCGACGGCGGAAGCCTGGCGCGGCGGCTGGTTCCACACTGGCGATGTGGTGCGCCAGGACGATACTGGCATGCTGTATTTCGTCGACCGCAACAAGAACATCATCCGCCGCTCTGGCGAGAACATCGCCGCCGCCGAGGTGGAGGCGACGTTGCTGGCCCATCCCGATGTGGCTGAGGTGGCGGTGATCGCCGCGCCCGATGAGCTCCGCGAACAGGAGGTGTTCGCCTGCATCGTGCCACGCCATCCCGAACAGGCCGGCGAGGCGCTGGCGCAAGCGCTGTTCGCCTGGGCCAATGAGCGGCTCGCCTATTACAAGCCGCCGGGCTGGGTGCTGTTTCTGGGTGAGCTGCCCAAAACCAGCACGCAAAAGGTGCAAAAGGGCGAATTGTTCGCCGCTGGCGCCGACCCACGGGCAGCCCCTGGCGCGATTGATCTGCGGGCGCAGAAAAAGCGCGGCTGATGCCAGAACCCGATGAGCGTGACTCATGGGGTTCTGGCCAGGCCAGTATGGCGCCTGAGCATTTCAGGATGCGGATGCGTCAGCATCTTCGCATCCTGGTATGACCGTACGACGGAAAGGCTTGCATCCTGCCAGGGCCTCGTCCAGGTGTCTGGCCGAGGATGGCGGACTGAAACCGCCACAACGAAATGCGGCAGGGAGAGCATGATGAGCGGCGCACACACGGCCCAACACCACCGTCCGGCTTTGGCGCGGGCGGATTTTGGGCCGGTCACCGTGTTCTTTGGCGACAAGAACGGCAAATATCCCGACGGCAATCAGGTCATTGTCCGCGGCGCCGATGCGGTGGCGGTGTTCGATTCGCCCATCAGCGCCAATTATATTGGCGCCGCGTTCAATGACGCCGATCTGTGCATCCTTGGCCATGTGCACGAGGACCATATGGCCGGCCTGCATCTGCTGGCCGGAAAGCCGGTGCATGTGCATGAGGCGGACCTTGCCGCCATCCAGAGCTGGGATGGCCTCGCCGGGGCCTTCGGCTATGAGGGCGCGGAGCGCGAGGAGACCCGCAAGCGCTTTGAGGAAGAGTTCCACTACCAGCCGACGCCAGACGCCATCCCTTATCAGGATGGCGCCAGCTGGGATTTGGGTGGCGGCGTCACCGTGCGCGCCATTCATTTACCCGGCCACACCCCCGGCCATTGCGCGCTGCTGGTCGACCCTGTGGGCGTCGCCTTTATCGGCGACATCGATCTGAGCACCTTCGGTCCCTATTACGGCGACACCAATGGCAGCCTCAGTCAGTTCCGCCAGAGCCTCAAGGCCGTCGCCGACATTCCGGCCACCACCTGGATCACCTTCCACCACAAGGGCGTCTATACCGAGCGGGAGCGGTTCGACGCCGATCTGGCCGCCTATGCGGCGCGCCTCGACGCGCGTGAACACAAATTGCTGGCCATGCTCGCCGACGGGCCGCAGAGCATCGCCCAGATGGCCAAACGCCGGCTGCTCTATCCGGCCCATGTCACCGAGAGCTGGGTCGATGGCGTCGAAGCCCGCTCCATCGCCATGCATCTGGAAGAGATGGTCGCTGACGGGCGGGTGAAGGCGGAAGAGGCGGGACTTTATCGCTTGGCGTAATACCAAATGCCGGTGAGCATCACGCACCGGGTTCTGGTTAAGCCCGTGCGCCGTCTCGCTTCGCCAGCGTGGCGCGCCTCGCCCTATTGGGCCCGGATGTCGTTATATTCCGGATGGCGCTGCGCCACGGCGCGGACATAGCCGCAACGGGGGATCATGCGGCGGCCGCTGGAGCGCAGCATGTCGAACACGCCGAGCACCAACTGGCTGGCGAGGCCGGAGCCGCGCAGGGCCGTTGGCACCTCGGCGTGGTCGAGGCTGACGATGTCGCCGGCCTGGCGGTAACTGATGAAGGCCAGCCCCGCCGGGGTCGGCATCTCAAAGCGTCCGGCGGCGGCGTTATCGGTGATCTCGGCGGCGTCAGCCATAATGCTCTCCCTTGCCTCAACCCGGCGCGGCGCAATCCGCCGTGAGCGGCGCTCAATCCGGCAGCGGAATGAACTCGTCGCGGTCGGTGGGCGGCAGGTCGAACTGGCCTTCGCCCCATTTGCCGGCGCGCCACTCATCCTTGGCGTGCTCAATCTTATCGCGCGACGAGGCCACGAAGTTCCACCACACATAGCGCGGCCCGCCCAGCGTGGCGCCGCCGAGCGCCATCAGTCGCGCGCCCTGGGGGCCGGCGGCGATGGTGATCAGATCGCCAGGCCGGAACACCATCATGCGCCCGGCCTCAAAATCCTGGCCGGCGATGCTCACAACGCCCTCCATCACATAGACGCCGCGATCCTCGTGATCGTCGGGCAGCGGAAACAGCGCGCCTGGCTCCAGCGCCACATCGAGGTAGAAGGTTTCGGAATACAGCGTGGCGGGAGCGCTGGCGCCGAAGGCCGTGCCAAGCACCAGCCGCGCCTTGACGCCGCCATCCTCAAGGGTCGGCAAATCGGGCTTGCCGAAGTGCTGGAAAGACGGCGCCACCTCCTCGTGCTGCTCGGGCAGCGCCATCCAGGTCTGCACGCCGAACAGTTTGTGCGGATTGGCGCGGGTTTCCGCGTCGGTGCGCTCGGAATGGGTGACGCCCTTGCCGGCCACCATCCAGTTGACCTCGCCAGGCTTGATCGGCTGTTCGGTGCCGAGGCTGTCCCGGTGGTGGAACTCGCCGCGATACAGATAGGTGACGGTGCCAAGGCCAATATGCGGGTGCGGGCGCACGTCGATGCCGCCGCCGGTGAGAAACTCGGCGGGGCCCATCTGGTCGAAGAAAATAAACGGGCCGACCATCTGGCGGCGCGGCGCTGGCAGGGCGCGGCGCACCTCAAAGCCGCCGAGATCACGGGCGCGCGGGATGATCAGGGTCTCGATGCTGTCCATGCCGAGGGCGTCGGGGCAGCCTGGCGTCAGCGCCGGGTTCCAGCTCATGTGATGTCTCCCTTGCATCCGGCGCGCCGCGCGCCTGCATCCCGACCGCCGCGCATTGACAGGCTGGCGCGCAGCGGGCGATGACCTTGCGTCCATAATGGAGTGCGTAATGTGCCTTGCAAGCGTCAAGGCGTTTCTCGCCGAGAAAGCGCCAGACATTTCCGTTATCGAAACCGGCCAGCGCACGGCGACCGTCGCCGAGGCGGCGGCCGTGCTCGGGCTGCCGCCAGCCCGCATCGCCAAGACCCTGTCGCTGCGCAAGGGCGACGACGTGTTCCTGGTGGTGGTGCGCGGCGACGCCCGGCTCGACAACCGCAAAGCGCGCGAGGCGTTTGGCGGCAAGGTGCGGATGCTTGACCTGGCCGAGGTGGAGGCCCTCACCGGCCATCCCGTGGGCGGCGTCTGTCCCTTCGGTCTCGCCCAGCCCCTGCCAGTCTATTGCGACGTGTCCTTGCAGGCCTTTGATGAGGTGGCGCCCGCCGCCGGCTCCATCGACAGCGCCGTGCGCCTGAGCCCCGACCGGCTGGCCGCCATCACTGGCGCGACCTGGGTCGATGTCTGTCAGCCGATCAGCCCGGCGGATGGCGTGGACACAGCTGGCGAGGCCGCCGCCGCCGGCTAGGCGCGCGGCCCGAAACACGAAAACAAGGCCCAGCCTTTTAACGCGTCGCTTGCCAGCCGCCCGCACCGTTGTGGGCGGCTTTGTCATGGAAGCACCATGACAGGCGCATGGCGGCGCGCTACAGATAAAGGATATCACAAATCACAAGCGCCGCCGGCCAGGCGGCCACCGGGAGAACGACGATGGATATGGCAAGCGCGCGTCCCTATGGCGGGCCGCTGGCCCTGATGGGGGCTGGCCTGACGCTGGGCGATCTGTTCGTGGCGGAGGCGGCGCGCGGGGCGCAGCGTCCAGCCGTGCAGCACGGCGCGCGGGTGCTCAGCTATGGGGCGCTCAACGCCAGGGTCAACCAGCTGGCGCACTGGCTGCTCGGCAAGGGCTGTGTGCGTGGCGACCGCGTGGCGATCTTCGCCGAGAACTGCCCTGAATATATCGAGTTGCAACTGGCCGCCGCCAAGCTCGGGCTGATCGTCGCCTGTCAGAACTGGCGGCTCGCCCAGGAGGAGCTGGAACACTGCCTGTCGCTGGTCGCCCCGCGGCTGACGCTGGTTTCGGAGCGCCACGCCACCATGCTGGCGGGGTTCGATTGCGATGGCGGCGAGACGCTGGTGCTTGGCGAGGCCTATGAGCGCGCCCTCGCTGGCCAGAGTGATCACGAGCCGCCCGCCGGGGTGGCCGAGCCGGAGGATGGCCTCGTCATTCTGTACACCAGCGGCACCACTGGTCTGCCCAAGGGCGCGGTGATCAGCCAGCGCGCCATGATCGCGCGGGCGCTGGTGGGTCAAATCGACGGCACCTTTATCGCCGGAGCGACCTTCATCGCCTGGGCGCCGATGTTCCACATGGTCTCCACCGACAATATGCTGGCCACGCTGATCACCGGCGGCAAGGTGATCGTGATCGATGGCTTTCAGCCCGAGGTGATTGTCGCGGCGGCGGCGGGCGAGACCATTGGCTGGCTGCAGGTGATGCCCGGCACGGTGGAGCAGATCCTGGCCGAGCTGAAATCTACCGGCCAGCGACCGGCGCGGCTGGGCAGCGTCGGCTGCATGGCGGATCTGGTGCCGCGTCAGCAGATCGCCGAGCTGACCGATCTGTTGCAGGTTCCTTACATCAACAGCTTCGGCTCCACCGAAACCGGCAGCCCGCCGGCCAGCCGCAACCTGTTGCCGCCTGGCCATGCGCCGGCGCGTCTGCCCAAGCAGCAGAATTCGCTGTGCCAGATCCGTCTGGTCGATCCCGATGACCAGGATGTGGCCGACGGCGAGCCTGGTGAGCTGGCGTTTCGTGGCCCCACCCTGTTCAGCGGTTACTGGCGCGTGCCCGAGGCCAGGGACTTCCAGGGCGGCTGGTTCCACATGGGCGATGTCTTCGTGCGCAATCCGGATGGCGGGCTGGAGTTCGTTGACCGGCGCAAATATCTGATCAAATCCGGCGGCGAGAACATCTATCCGGCCGAGATCGAGCGGGTGCTGCTGGCTTCGCCGCGCATCGCCGAGGCGGTGGTGGTGCGCCAGGCCGACGCCCGCTGGGGCGAGGTTCCGGTGGCGTTCGTGGTGGCCAATGACCAGGAGCTGACCGGCGAAGAGGTGATCGCCATGTGTCGGGGCAAGATCGCCGGCTACAAGTTGCCCAAGCGGGTGCGTTTCGTCGCCGACGCCGATCTGCCGCGCAGCACCACCGGCAAGATCAAGCGCCACGAGCTGGAGGACGTGCTGAAAGGCGAGGTCGCGACAGCTTGAATTGCACCTTCCTTCCCCGGCGGCATGCTCAGGGCTGTCGCGTGCTGCGTGGCGGAGCACGCCGTGGGCTGGGAGAAGGCGATGGGTATCAGAAACGACGGGCGCGCCCGGTTGCGCCGGGCGTGCGCTGTGGCGTGTGGCGTGCTGACGTTTGGCGTGCTGGCGATGGCAGGCGGTATGGACGGGCCGGCGCAGGCGCAGGACCCGACACGGGTGTTTCTGCAGGTCGATGTGCCAGGCCGGGCCAACGCCAATCGCCACCGCCTCACGGTGATGCAACGCCAAGCCGATGGCCGCGACAGCATGCTGGCGCTGTCGTGCCGCGTCGCCGACCCGTCGGCGCTTGGGGCGGTGCTGCAACTCGGCGAAGGCGCGGCGATCCCGCCTGACGGCTTGCGCGTCGCCATCACCACCCAGGCGCCAGTCCATCGGCTCAGCCGGCGCATGGGTTCCAGCGACGCATATCTGTTCATGAACGGCGACGAGGCCATCGCAACCTTCCGCCAGTTGCTGGCGGCGGAGGAGGTGCGTTTCGACGCAGGCGCCGCCGGCGACGCCAGCTTTCGTCTCGCCGCTGACCGGCCGCGCGTCGAACGCTTCCGGCAATTATGCGCGCTGCAATAGCCAGGGACGCGGCGCGCCGCCTCCAGCCAGGGCCAGGCGCGGGTCAGAACAGGCGCACGTCGAGGATAAAGCTCTCGACGGATGCGATGGTGATGCGGGCAGCGTCAGGATGTCGGTGATTGATCAGCACATTCATATCGGGCGAGCCCGACAGGGGGACGATGGCCGAGGGAACGCGCAGCAGGGGGGTGGCGCCGCCGCCCAGCCATTGATCGCCGCGACGCTGGGTCCAGCTCTCCTGGCGTCGCCAGTTGCGCGGCAGATCGTCGACCTCAAGGGTCTCAATCGCCAGATCGTCGGGCGCGTCATAGCGCACCATGCTGAGCGCCGGCAGCAGGTCGGGGTCTTCCACATGCACCAGCTTTTCCAGCACGCACAGGGCTGGCGAGGTGGCGCAATAGGTGAGGGGCCGCCCGGCGGTGTTCCAGCGGCCGTCATATAGCAGCCCATAGCCGCCATCGAAGGACTGGGCGAAAGACGCGCCCGACAGCCGCCACAACACCATCAGGCGGCGGCGCCCCAGGCGATGCGCGCCAGCAAGCCCTCGATCACCCGCGCGCCAGCTTCCGTCTGGGCGACGTCGAGCGGCGCCTCGCCATCCAGCGCCGCCAGCGGCCGCCGCAGCCACAGGCTGGCCTTCTCGCGGTCGTCAAAGGTGTCCTCGGCCAGGGTCTGGATGCGCAACAGGCGCACGGCGCGGTCGGATTCCTCAACCGTCAGCGGTTGCTGGCTGGCGGCGCGGTGGCGACGGGTGCGCTGGGGGATGACGAAGCGGTCAATCTCCTGCTCGGTCAACCCCGCAGTGGCCAGGCCCTTCAGCGCCTGCAGCGGCAGCCGCTCGCGCACCAGCAGCGCCAGATCGGCCTGGGAACGTACGGCGCGGCCCAGAACGCTCTGGCCGCCAAGCTTGCGCGCAACTTCTGCAATAACGCCCGACATGATCCATCTCCGGCAACCTGCCGTTAATGTAGCGGCAAATTGCCGAATTGCAAGCGTAAGGCTGGGCCAGGCGGTTTCGCAAGCGTATGAAAAACTTGGTATTCCTGCCAGGCAGTCATGATCGGGCGCGGCGTCGCGCCCGAACAAGCGGCGAAGGCGGCGTCTTCAGCGTGCCTGTGGGGCCTGCCGCTAGCGGTTGAACTGGTTGGCGTTGCGCGCCGTGGAGACCATCATGTTGTAGTCGCGCACCAGCCATTCGAGGTCGCGCGCGGCGCCCTTGCGCACGTCGCCTTTGGAAGCCTGCAGTTTCTCCCGGAATGACCGCAGCTTGCCGAGGAAATCGCCGGGCCGCGAGGCGAAGACGAAGAACGCATTGGGGTGATCCGCCGCATAGGCGTCCATGTCCTTGACGGTGGCGGCGTAGCTCTGGATGGCCTGCTCAAAGGGCGGCAGCGCAATCACCGGCTGGTTTTGGGATGGAAACAGGTCGACGACGCGGCGGGCGTGCAGCATGACATTGGCGACGTGCCAGCGCGCCGTGCGCCCTTCAGTCTGCTCTATCAGCGCCAGCTCCGCCAGATCGGCGCGCGCCTTCTCGGCCCCCAGCAGGGCGTCGGCGCGGGCGCGTTCCTTGCGATAAGTCTCGATTAGCGGGGCCAGTCGGGCGTGCAGCGCCTTGCCGCCAGCCATGGCGTCGTCGGTGTAGTCCTTGCGCGTGTAG
This sequence comes from Camelimonas sp. FR25, assembly GCF_059740505.1. Lineage (NCBI taxonomy): Bacteria > Pseudomonadati > Pseudomonadota > Alphaproteobacteria > Hyphomicrobiales > Chelatococcaceae > Camelimonas > Camelimonas sp. FR25. Next base: position 24,304 of record NZ_JCAWFG010000087.1, read on the forward strand.
TAACGCTCGGCCTCGGCCACCACGGGCGCCAGCGCCTCATAGGCGGCGATGTAATCGGGCATCGCCGCATCAAGTTCGGTCAGCTTCGGCTCCTCGGCCACAGCGTCCTTCGCCTTGCCGATTTCACTGCGCACGTCATAGAGCGAATACATCCCATAGATCACGCGCTCCTTGCCGGTCGGGCCGGTGCGCATATTGACCCAGCTGGCGTAGCGATTGACTGAATCCGAAGCGCGCATGGTGCGGTTCATCAGCGCCACATAAGCGTTGAGCTTGCTGATCAGCGCGCGGGTCTCCGCCTCATCGGCTGGCGGTTTCGTCGCCGCGCCAGCAGGCGCTGCCGGCTTTGCCAATGGCGACTGCGCCTGCGCCGCTGACCACGCAACCGGCGTGAGCGCAGGGGCGAGGCTGGCCCCCAGGCCAAGGGCGACGCCCAGCGTCGCGCCAGGCAGATGGCGGCTGATCAGGGGAACCCTCGTTGCACGCAAAAATGTCACCGTAACGCTCCATGTGTCTATGCGCCGCTCGCCAGAAACGCATCGCGTGGCCGCGACCTGGAGCCGCCCAGGCGAACGGTATGGACAAGCCACTATCCATGCCCAGGTCGCATGGCTACTCACAAATCCGGCGCCGCGCGGCGGCGTTTGGTCGAGGTCAAGCCATTGCAATATCAGTAAAAGCACCGTTCAAGCTTGCCCGCGCAGCGTGCCGTCAGCCTGGCTGATGCGTCGGTCGTCGCGGTGCCCGCCGCTCGGCTGGTTTGTGTGGCGCGCATGGCTGCTGCTAACAGTTTTTCGTGGCTCTGGCGGCCAATGCCATGAAACGACGCGCATATTCGCCGCATTCGCTGCGCGGACATGGCGGATTTTCTTCATGCATTTGGTCTTGATGGTTGTGAAGGCGGCTGATCTGGCGGTCAATTCTGGCGCGCCGTTCCAGATTAGTCATGCGAAATCAGCAATACTTTTCGGTCGGTAGCTACAATAATACTGATGCGCCAATCACGCGCTGTGTCCGGGTAATCGTGGCTGTCGCGGGGCGCCTGGCAAGACGGTCTACGTGCGGGGGCACGTGACGCGTTCTGGTCAGAAGCGGGGGGAACATGAGTCACGATATGCGCGAGCTCAGCATCATCGTCGGGATCATCCTGTTGTTGGGGGCGCTGTCAATGATCTTTATCGGCTAGGGCGGCCGGCGTTGCGCCGGGGGGCGCGGCGTCTGACGTCCGTCAGCAGGAAGCCAGAGTGAACCCCTCCTCGACGAAAGATACCAACTGGTCGGTATTGAAGGTCAGGGGGCGCCGTGCATACATCCTCGCCACGTGCGAGGGAGATGACCGGCCATGGCCGCGACAAAACGCAAGAAGCAGCCAGATGCGGTGAAGCGGGCGTTGCTGGACAACGCCGCCCGGCTGGCGCTCGCCCATGGCCTTTCGGCGGTCACCGTTCAGGCGGTGGCTGAAGCTGCTGGTGTGTCCAAGGGCGGCTTTTTCCATCACTTTCCCAACAAGCAGGCGCTGGCTGAGGCGGTGGTCGCCGATCTCACCGGGCAGTTCGAGCAGGAGATCGACGCGCTGCTCGCGCAGGAGCCGATGGCGCCTGGTCGCTTCACCCGCGCCTATATCGCCGCCAGCCTTGGTAATCTGCAGAACGCGCCGGCGCGGCATTACGCTGCGCTGCATGTGGCGGCGCTGGCCGAGCCCGCCGCCGCCCATGCGTTGGGCCTGCGCTTCAACGCCATGCTGGCGCGTCACGCCGCCACAGACGGCGATCCATATTTCGAAATCCTGCGTATGGCGGCGGATGGGGCGTGGGGGGCGGCGTTGCGCGCCCCTGCCGACGCCCCGGGCCCGGATATTCCCGCTTTACGTCAACGTCTCATCGCAATGAGCAGGCAGCATCAGGCATGAACTTCTTTCGCGTCGCGCAGGCCTGCCTGCTGGGCTCCCGTCTTCGTCCTGACGCTGCAGCAAGGCGCGGCGGCCAGCGCGCATCGGCAGCTGGCATGGCGCAGCGCTGTCTGCTGCTGTTGGGCGCAGCCATGGTGCCCATGGTCCTGCTTGCCCCATCTGGCCTGATCAGCGCGGCCATGGCGCGCGACGACGCGCCGAAGGACGACAGGGCCGCCGCCCGCGCGCCGCTGGTCAGCGTCGTCACCGTCGACCGGGCCCCACTGGTGCAGTCCGTGGTGGCGACGGGCTCGCTGATCCCGCGCGACGAGATTCTGGTCGCGCCAGAGATCGATGGCCAGCAGGTGATCGCCGTACTGGTGGAGGAGGGCGACCGGGTCGAGAAGGGCCAGGTGCTGGCGCAATTGTCGGCGGAGCTGATCAATCGGCAGATCGCCCAGCAGCAGGCCGTGGTGGCGCGGGCCGCCGCCGCCATCCCCCAGGCGCAGAGCAATATCGCCCAGGCCCAGGCCGCCAATACCGAGGCGCAGCTGGCTTATGAGCGCGCCAGCACATTGCTGAAGGGCGGCAACACCACGGCGGCGGTGATGGAGGGGCGCGTCGCCACCCTGCGTCAGACCGAAGGCCGGCTGGCCCACGCCAGGAGCGGCCTCGCCGCTGCTGAGGCCGAGCTGGCCCAGGCCCGCGCCATGCTGGCCGAGCTGGAGCTGCGTCTCGCCCGCACCCAGATTCGCGCCCCCGAGGCAGGAGTAGTCAGCCGCCGCGCCGTCCGGCTCGGCATGAATGTCGCCGCCGGCGGCGAGCCGCTGTTCCGGCTCATCGCGCGCGGCGAGATCGAATTTGAAGGCGAGGTGCTGGAGACGGCGCTGCCGCAAATCCGCGCCGACGCCCCGGCAACGGTCGAGGCCGGCGGCCAGAGCTTCAGCGGCACGGTGCGGGCGGTCTATCCCGAAGTTGATCGCGCCACCCGGCTCGGCAAGGTGCGGGTGCGCCTGCCGGCCGATCCGCGCCTGCGCATCGGCTCCTTCGCCACCGGCCGGATTGAGCTGGCGCGCAGCGACGGGGTCGCCGCGCCGGTCAAGGCCGTGGCGTTCAGTGGCCCAGGCGAGGGCCGCGTGCTGGTGGTGCAGGATGGCGTGGTGCGGGAGCGCGCCGTGCGCACGGGCATCACCGAGGGCGACCAGGTGGAGATCCGCGAAGGGCTGGCGCCCGGCGACATGGTGGTCGCCCAGGCCGGCAGCTTTCTGCGCGACGGCGACGCGGTGCGCGTCCGACAGACCCGTACGCCGGACCCCGCGCCTGCGGTCAAATCCGCGGCGCGCGAGCCGCAGCCAGACCGCCGGTCGACGTCTCATTAAGGCAGCCCATCGCCGCCCCCGCCCATCGCCCTGAGCTTCGCCTGACGCCTGTCACGCAACATTGGACACCATCATGCGTCTGAATATTTCGGCATGGGCCATCCGCAACCCGATCCCGCCGGTCGTGCTGTTCTTCGTGCTGACCATGCTTGGCCTGTTCAGCTTCCGCAGCCTGCCGGTGACGCTGATGCCCAATGTCGACATCCCCGTGGTGTCGGTGACGGTGACTCAGGCCGGGGCGTCGCCCGCTGAGCTACAGACCCAGGTCACCCGCATCATCGAGGATTCCATCGCCGGCGTTGCGGGCGTCAAACACATCCTCTCGACCATCAATGAGGGCGCCTCGGTCACCACCGTACAGTTCGTCATCGAGACGGGCGTCGACCGGGCGGTGAACGACGTCAAGGACGCCGTGGCCAAGGTGCGCATCGACCTGCCGCGCTCCATCGACGAGCCGGTGATCCAGCGCGTCAATGTCATGGGCATGCCCATCCTCACCTATGCGGTGCGGGCCCCGGCGATGACGGGCGCCGATCTGTCATGGTTCGTTGAGGATACGGCGGCGCGGGCGGTGCAGGGCGTGCGCGGCGTCGGCGGCGTCACCGTGCTCGGCGGCGTCACCCGGGAAGTGCGGGTGGAGCTGAAGCCTGACCGGCTGCAGGCGCTGGGCGTCACCGCCGCCGAGGTTAACCGGCAATTGCGCGCCACCTCCGTCGACATGGCCGGCGGCCGGGGCGAAATCGGCGGACGCGAGCAATCGATCCGCACCCTCGCCGCCGCCAACACCATCGACAAATTGAAGGCGACCAGCATCGCCCTGTCTGGCGGGCGCAAGATCCGCCTCGATGAGCTGGCCGATGTGCATGACAGCCATGAGGAGCCGCGCACCTTCGCCCGCCACGATGGCGCCCCGGTGATCGCGCTCGCCGTGTCGCGCGGCGCAGGCGCCAGCGACGCCACCGTGGCGGAAGCGGTGCAGAAGAAGATCGACGCGCTGAAGGCGCGCTATCCCGAGGTGCAGTTCGACCTCGTGGACAGCACGGTCGGCATGACTTTGGGCAGCTATCGCTCGGCCATGCAGACCCTGCTGGAGGGCGCGGCGCTGGCGGTGATTGTGGTGTTCATCTTCCTGCGCGACTGGCGGGCGACGATCATCACCGCGCTGGCCCTGCCGCTGTCGGTGCTGCCCACCTTCTGGATCATGGAGTCCATGGGCTTCACGCTCAATATGGTGAGCCTGCTGGCCATCACCCTGGTGACAGGCGTGCTGGTGGACGACGCCATCGTCGAGATCGAGAACGTGGTGCGGCATTTGCGGATGGGCAAATCGCCCTATCGCGCGGCGCTGGAAGGCGCGGACGAGATTGGCCTCGCCGTCATCGCCATCACCGCCTCGCTGATCGCAGTGTTTGCGCCGGTGTCGTTCATGGGCGGCATCGCCGGGCGCTATTTCGTGCAGTTCGGCCTGACCATCGCCGTATCCGTGTTCATGTCGCTGCTGGTGGCGCGGCTGATCACGCCGTTGCTGGCGGCCTATTTCCTGCGCGACCACGGCCATCAGGCCAGGGAAGATGGCTGGCTGATGCGGCTGTATATGCGGATGGTGCGCTGGTCGACGCGGCATCGCGTGCTGACGCTGGCGCTTGGGCTGGCGCTGTTCATTGGCTCGCTCGCCTCGGCCGGCCTGCTGCCATCGGGCTTCCTGCCCCGCCAGGACAATTCGCGCACCATGGTGGTGGTGGAGCTGGCGCCAGGCGCCCGCCTCGCCGACACCATCGCCACTACCGAGCGGATCTCGAAGAACATTCGCACCTTGCCAGAGGTGGCATCGGTGTTCGTTGACGGCGGCCGCCAGGGCGTGTCGAAACAGGAGACGCGCGCCGCCAATATCATCATCAACCTCAAGCCGAAGGCGCAGCGCGACCGCAAGCAGGAGCAGGTTGAGGCGGCGATCATGCAATTGCTGCGCGACGAGCCGGACATCCGTTTCTGGACCATGCGCGACAATGGCCAGCGCGATCTGGCCCTCGTGGTCAGCGGCGACAATATCGACCAGGTGACCGAGGTGGCGGCGCGACTGCAGCGCGATATGGCCAAATTCCCGCAATTGGTGTCGGTGATGTCGACCGCGCCGCTGGACCGCAATGAAATCCGCATCCAGCCGCGTGAAGCCGTGGCGGCGGAGCTTGGCGTCGCCACGGACGTCATCGCCGAGACGGTGCGGGTGGCGACCATTGGCGACGCCGGGATGAATTTGCCGCGCTTCAACGCCGAGGATCGTCAGGTGCCGATCCGGGTGATGTTGCCGGAATATTATCGCGACAACATGAGCCATCTGGAGAATCTGAAGGTGCCCACCCGCTCCGGCGCGGCGGCGCCGCTGGCGGCGGTGGCCAGCATCAGTTTTGGCCAGGGCCCGGCGGCGATCGAGCGCTACGACCGCGCCGTGCGCGTGGCGGTGGAAGGCAATATGGCCGGCACCGACGCTCTGGGCTCACTGCTCGCTGCGGCGCTTGAAACCCCAACAGCCAGGTCGCTGCCGCCAGGCGTCACCATCAGCCAGACCGGCGACGCCGAGGTGATGGAGGAGGTGTTCAGCGGCTTCTACATGGCCATGGGCGCTGGCGTGATGATGGTTTACGCCGTCCTCGTGCTGCTGTTCCGCTCGTTCCTGCAGCCCATCACCATTCTGTTCTCGCTGCCGCTGTCGATCGGCGGCGCCATGCTCGGCCTGCTGCTGAGTAATATGGCGATCTCGATGCCCGTGGTGATCGGCATGCTGATGCTGATGGGGCTGGTGACCAAAAACGCCATCATGCTGGTGGACTTCGCCGTGGAAGCCATTCGCCGTGGCGTCGACCCGGTCACCGCCATCATCGACGCCGGTCACAAGCGGGCCCAGCCGATCATCATGACCACCATCGCCATGGCGGCTGGCATGGCGCCCTCGGCGCTGGCGCTGGGTGAGGGCGGCGAGTTCCGCGCGCCCATGGCCATCGCCGTCATCGCCGGCCTCATGGTCTCCACCTTGCTGACGCTGGTGTTCGTGCCGGCGGTGTTCCTGCTGATCAACAGCCTGGAGGGCTGGCTGGGGCGCAGGCTGGGCGTGCTTGTCGGGCCGCGCGATGAGCCCGATGCGCCCGAACGCGAGGCTGGCGCAGGCGCCGGCTGAGCCAGGGCGAGGCTTACGCACGCAATTAGATGTTGACCATCATCATTATGCGTTTATATGATGATTAACATCTAATTTGATGAGCGGAGCCGCCATGAAAGTCACCCGCGCAAAGGCTCATGAAAATCGCGCCCGCGTGGTGGCGGAGGCGAGCCGAATGTTTCGCCGCAATGGCACAGAGGCGGTGGGCATCAGCGAACTGATGCGCGCCTCGGGCCTCACCCATGGCGGCTTCTACAAACAGTTCCCGTCGAAAGAGGCGCTGGTCGGCGAAGCCTGTCGCGCGGCGCTGGAACATACCCATGCCCGTTGGCAGGCCTGGCTGCCCGAGGGCGCCGGCCGCCGCAGCGCTTTCATCGCAGGTTATCTGTCGCAACAGCATCTGGCCGATGCCGGCGATGGCTGCGTGTTGCCGGCCCTCGCCGCCGAAGCGCCGCGCCATGGCCCGGAGGTGCGCGCCGTATTCACCGACGCCATCGCGACCTATGCGCAGCTTCTAACCGACGCGTCGCAACCTGGCGCAGAGCGTGATGGACCAACCCAGGCCGGCGTCGCGCAAGAACAGGCCTCTACGCAAGAACAGGCCTGCTGGCAAGAATTGGCCCCGTCGCCCGCCGCCCGTCGCGAGGCGCTGGCCGCGCTGTCGCAAATGGTCGGCGCCGTGCTGCTGGCTCGCGCCACCAATGATCCCACCCTCGGCGCTGAATTGCTCGACGCGGCCCGCGTCGCGCTCGGCGTCGCCACTTCCGCCAGCCCAGGCCCGCAGGCCGAGGAGAGCACGCCATGATTGACATGATGACTGCCGACGCCGCCGGCCTCGCCTTCGTACGTAGCCTGCGCGACGGCGCGCTGACCCCGCCGACGATGATCGGCCTTGTGCCGGCGAGCATCGCCGAAGCCAACCCTGGCAAGGTGGTGATGGAAGCCACCCCTGGCCCTCGCCACGACAATGGCGCGGGCATGGCGCATGGCGGCTGGGCGATGACCCTGCTCGACACCGCCATGGGCCTCGCCGTCCGCACCCTGCTCGACGGCGATCGCACCTGCGTCACCACCGATCTCACCGTGCGCTTCCACAGGCCGGCGCGCCCCGCCCAGGGCCCTTACCAGATCATCGCCCAGGTGCTGGTTGACGCCGGGCGCAGCTTCACCACGCTCGCCCGCATCGAGAGCGCCGACGGGGTGATCCACGCCTCGGCCACCGGCGCGTTTCAGGCCGTGTCCCTGCCTGCCCATTGAGCCGGGCAGGCGGTCGCGGCGCTGGCTCGTCGTCATACCACCGTCGCAGCTATTGTTGGCGTCGCCGCTCAGGCGGCGCGCGTTTCAACCCGCTTGATGCGTCGCCACACCTGATCGACGTCGGCAATGGCGAGGTGAAGCGTCCCGGCCAGCGTGGCGGCGAAGTCTTGCGCATCGACAATCTGGCGCTCGCTGACGCCGCCCGCCGTCACATGGCGCAGCGTCGCGTTCTTGAGCGCCACATAGCCGTCGGGCCTGTGGCGGAACATGGCCAGCGCATTGGCGAAGGGCGAACCTTTGTCCTGCATCAGCCAGGCGTGGGCGGCGGCCATCGCCGCTTCATCACTGTAGTCTGGCCGGAAGTCAAAACTCGGGGCGACGCCGAGCCGGTGATTGCGGAACCGCAGCCAGCCGTCGTCGGTCTGCTCAATCGCATAAGCGAAGCCGCGTTGGCGCAGTGAGCCGACGCGCATGGGCGTGGGCGAAAGAATGGCGTCGCCGACGCCGACCTCGGCGAGATAGGGCTGGTCAAGGTCGACGCGCAGCGTCAGGTGATTGCCGACCGCCATGGGGCCAAGCTTCTCGCGGTCAACGCCGCCACACAGCCGGGTGACCTGAAAACCAAGGGCGGTGAGGGCGGCGCCGAACAGGCCATTCATCTCATAGCACCAGCCGCCGCGGCCCTGCCGCACCAGCTTGTCAAAGCCGGTGGCGGGCGGGGCCTGCTGCGGCCAGCCCATGAAGGCGTCGAGCGTCTCCCAGGTGAAGCTGAGCAGATGGGCGCGGTGCAATTGCGTCAGGCCCGCCAGATCAGGCGTGACCGGCTGGCGCACGCCGATGCGCGCCAGATAGGCGGCGCATTGTTCCGGCGACAGCGAGGGCGCGGCGGTCGTCGCCGGCGCAGGGGTCGGGGCGTTCATGTTGGGCATCCTTTTGCACAAGAGCTGCGGCTGGCCATCAGTGCGGCGCTGTCCTGGCGACAGCGGCAGGCGCGTCCTGTGGCGACACATGCACCGACGTCGGCAGGGCGCGACAGGCTGCGCCTCCGGGCCAGCCGCCGGCATGACACAGTTATAGTCGTCGGGCGGGTCCGCCATTTCCTAAATGATTGTCAACTCCGGCCGCCACATACTAAAACAATGCTCACCCCATGGCCTTGATTGAAGCAGACCCATGCAGGCAGACTCTGCAATACTTGCGTTGTTACAGGCCCCGCTCATGGGGCTGGCGGCGGCCAGTGACGCCGGCGGCCGGCCGTCGGTGGGGCGGGTGGTGGGCGTGGAGGCGGTTGAGGGCGGGCGCATGTTCGACATCTGCTTCTCCGCCTGGCAATGGCCAGCGCTGGCGGCGGATGTGCGCGGTCATGGCCGGCTGGCGGTCACCCTGGTGCGCCCCGCCGATTATCTCTGTCACCAGCTCAAGGGGCGCGCCGCCCTGCGCGCCGCCAACGCCGCCGATCACGCCGCCGCTGCGCGCTTCATCGCCCGTGCGAAGACAGAGCTGGCGCGGCTCGGCGTGGCGGAGGCGATGAGCGATCTGTGGCTGTGCGACCGGGATCTGGTGACGGCGCGTCTGCGGCTTGAGGAAGTCTATGAGCAGACGCCAGGCCCGCGCGCCGGCATGGCGGCTGTGGCTCCGGCGGCGGGCGCAGCGCCATGAGCCTGCGCCTCGCCGATCTGTCACGCTGCTTTGACGGGGTGATCCCTTCGGTGATCGCCACCGCCGCCGCCGACGGCACGCCAAATGTCTCCTATCTGTCGCATGTGGTGCGGGTCGACGCCGATCACATCGCTTTGTCCAATCAGTTCTTCGCCAAGACGGCGGCGAATGTCCGCGCCAATCCGCAGGTGACGGTGTTGCTGGTCGATGGCCTGACCGGGGCGCAATTCGCGCTCGACGTCAGCTTCGTGCGTCCCCTTGACCACGGCCCGTTGTTTGACCGCATCGCCCGCCAGCTGGCGGCCAGCAGCGCCCAGGCCGGCATGGCGGATGTGATGCGCCTGCGGAGCGCCGACGTCTTCCGCGTGAAGTCGATCAGCGCCGTGGCGGCGCCGGAACCCTCCCTCGGCCTGGCGGCGCACGGGGGCGATGACGCCGGGGCCGGACAGGTGGGCGGCGCCCATGTGCAGGAGCCGCCGCATTTGCCCGCCCTTGCCGATGCGGCGCGCGCCATCCTGCAGCAGGACGACGCGGCGGCGATTATTGACACGCTGCTGATGGCGATCCGCGAGACCCTGGGCTGTAACCACGCGCTGGTGCTGATCCGTGACCAGCGTCGCGGTCGTCTCGTCACCACAGGCGGCATGGGCTATACGCCGCCCGGTATTGGCTCTGAAGTGAGCGAGCACGATGGGCTGGTTGGCGCCGCCATGGCGCAGGGGCGCACGGTGCGGATCAGCGACCTCAGCCGGGTGCGCCGCTTTGGCGCCGCGATGGGCGCGACGATCGATGACGATCCGGGGCGCATGGTGGCGCTGCCCCGGCTCACCGGGGCCATGAGCCAGATGGCGACGCCCCTGATCGCCCGGGGCCACAGCCTTGGCGCGGTTTTCGTGGAGAGTCGCGCGCGGCTCGCCTTTAGCGAGGAATGCGCTGCGGCGCTCGAGCTGCTGGCAGGCCATGCCGCCATGATGTTGTGGGCCAATGAGCGCGACGCCCAGCCTGTCGACGGCGCCAGCGCCGGTGCGACGGATGGCGTTGCGCCGCCAGGCCCGTCGCCAAACCCGCCTCCAGGCCCGCCACCAAACCCGTCGCAGCAGACCCAGCCGCCGCCAGCCGCCAGTCTGGCGATGGCCCGGCAGGCGGGCGGACGGCCCATCAAGGTGACGCATCACGCCTTCGACGACAGCATTTTCATCGACGGCGTCTATATCGTGAAGGGCGTCGCCGGGGCGCTGCTGCAACTGATGTTGCAACGACATCTCGCCGATGGCCGCACCGCCTTCAGCAACCGCGAATTGCGCCTCGCCGCCGGACCACGCATGCCCGACATCAAGGACAATCTCGAGACGCGGCTACTGCTGCTACGGCGACGGCTGGAGGAAAAACAGGCCCCCATACGGCTGCTGCGCACCGGTCGCGGCCAGATCCAGCTGGACATGACAGGCGCGCCGCAGCTGGAGCAGGCCCCCTGAGGGCGCGTACCCTCTGCAGCGCGCGCCGGGCCGGCCCGCCGTTCAGGAGGCGACGCCCTGGAGCGCTTTCCGGTCAAACGGAATAGTTTGATCGATCCGAATTCGCTCCCTGCACAGAGCGCTTTCCGGTCAAACGGTTCGTTTGATCGATCCGAATTCGCTCCCTGCACAGAGCGCTTTCCGGTCAAACGGGTTCGTTTGACCGATCAGAATTCGCTCCCTGCATAGAGCGCTTTCCGGTCAAACGGGTTCGTTTGACCGATCAGGATTCGCTCTCTTCATAGAGCGCTTTCCGGTCAAACGGTTCGTTTGACCGATAAGAATTCGCTCCCTGCATGAACCCGGTGAACATGTGGCGTTCCTGAGAGATCGACGCATGCTAGATGCTCTGTCCGCCCGAGGCCTCGATGCGCTGCCCGGTCACCCAGCCATTGTCGTCGCGCAGCAGGCTGGCGATCATCGGGCCGATGTCGTCGGGTTGGCCGACCCGGCCAAGGGCGGTGATGGCGGCGAACCGGGCGTTGACGTCGGCATTATCGCGCACCAGCCCGCCGCCAAAATCGGTGGCGATCGCGCCGGGCGCGACGGTGTTGACGGTAATGCCGCGCCCGCCAAACTCGCGCGCCATATAGACGCCCAGCATCTCCACTGCGGCCTTCGCCGCCGCATAAGCGGCGAAGCCGGGATAGGATATGCGCGTCAGCCCCGACGACAGATTGATGATGCGACCGCCGTCGGCAAGCAGCGGCGCCAGCCGTTGCACGAGAAAGAAAACCCCCTTCACATGCACATCGAACAGGCCGTCAAACTGCGCCTCGGTCGTGTCATTGATCAAAGCGAATTCGCCATGGCCGGCGTTATTGACCAGATGATCGAACCGCTCGCGCCGCCAATGCGTCGCCAGAAGGCGCTGAAGCTGCGCCGCGGCCTCAGGAAGTTCAGCGAACTTGCCGACATCGAGCCGTAACGCGGCGGCCGTGGCGCCAAGGGCGCGGGCTTCGGCCACGACGGCTTCGGCCTGCCCGGCGGCGCCGCGGTGCGCGATGATGACGTCGCCGCCGCGCGCTGCGATGGCGAGGGCGGTATTGCGGCCAAGGCCACGATTGGCGCCGGTGATAAGAGCGATTTTGCGCATCAGCCTGTCCTTTCGCTGTCTGATGCGCTGAACATGCGGCGCCAGCGAGCGGCAAACTTGCCTGATCCTCGCGATTGTTTGCCCGATCTTCTGGCGCTCCACCCGGAGCGGGCGCGGGAGGCGCGCCATGGGTTGGGCCACGACCAGACGGCGGCGACAATTTACAAGAAAAATCAGTGTCGAAGCCCTACGTCGCCAACTGCCGAAGAGTTATTGCAATCTGGCGCGCCAGGCGCAAAATGCCCCCCGCGATCGCCCGGCTTGCCTGAAAGCATCCCATGTCCGCCAATCTTCTGGATCTGTGTCGTCGGTATGCCGACGCCCACGCCGGTCCCGACGGGGTGGCGGCGACGCCTGCGCAGGGCGTGTCGGTGGTCCGCATCCTGCGCCCCGGGGAGCTGCAGATTGCGGTTCAGAAGCCGCTGATCGCCATGCTGCTGTAGGGGCGCAAGCGCGTCACCACCGCGCGCTTCAGCTTCGAATATGCGGCGGGGGAGGCGATGGTCATCGCCGCCGACGTGCCGACGGTCAGCCAGGTGACGGTGGCGAGCCGCGTCGCGCCTTATTACGCGCTGGTGCTGGAGTTTGACCCGGCGTTATTGCGCGAACTGGCCGACGCCGCGCCAGTGCGCCCCGGCGCTCCCGGCGCGGTGCAGGTCGCGGCGATCGATCCGGATGTGGCCGATGCGGCGCTGCGGCTGGCGCGGCTGTTCGACGAGCCTGCAGCGATGACCGCGCTGGGCGCCGGCCTGTTGCGCGAATTGCATTACTGGCTGCTGGCGGGCCGCCATGGCGCGGCGATCCGGGGCCTTGGCGCTGCGGACAGCCACGCTATGCGCATCAACCGCGCCGTGGCGATGCTGCGGGATGGCTTCGCCCGCACCATCCGGGTGCAGGAGCTGGCGGCGGCGGCGGGCATGAGTGAGCCGGTGTTCCACCAGCATTTCCGCGCCATCACCACGCTGTCGCCGCTGCAGTTTCAGAAGCAGTTGCGGCTGATCGAGGCGCGCCGCCTGATGCTGGCGCAGGGCCTGAACGTCGCCCAGGCGGCCCACGCCGTTGGCTACGCCAGCGCGCCGCAATTCACCCGCGACTACAGCCGCCTGTTCGCCTGCCCCCCAGGCCGCGACGCCCGCCTCGCGCGGGCCGGCGCCGGATGACCGGCGGCAAGGGCAGGAGGATTGGACTGAAGGTGCTGCGGGCAAGGCGAAATTCGCCCTGACAAGGTAACATGATACCAGGATGCGAAGATGCTGACGCATCCGCATCCTGACATGCTCAGGCGCCGCACGGGCTTAACCAGAACCCGATCTGTCATGCTCATCGGGTGCCGGCATAAGCCAGGGGCACGCCAGGGTACGCCAAGGCTGTGTCCACGCTGCGCCGATTGCGCCAGGCTGCGCTTTCATGGGCGCCCGAAAGACTAACCCCACCCTCGAAAAGCTTAGACGCCGCGCCGAACGCACAGTTTGCGCCAGCGCGCGCCCCAACAGGAATATGCCTCAGGAAAGCCTGAATGACGGCATGACGCCAGAACCCGATGAGCATGACTCATCGGGTTCTGGCCAAGCCCGTGCGGCGCCTGAGCATTTCAGGATGCGGATGCGTCAGCATCTTCGCATCCTGGCATGACGCCTGTTGTGGAGCATCGCCATGATCATCGTCCGAAGCCCATTGCGCGTGTCGTTTTTCGGCGGCGGCACAGATCACCCGGCGTGGCTCGATCGCAACGAGCCCGGGGCGGTGCTGTCGACCACCATCAACAAATATGTCTATGTGCAGATGCGTCGCCTGCCGGCGGTGTTTGATTTCAACTATCGCGTCGCCTGGGGCATGCTGGAAGAAGTGGCCAGCATCAATGAAATACAGCACCCGGTTGTGCGTGAATCCTTGCGGCATTACGGCGCTGACGGCGACAGCGGCTATGAGATCATCTACAACGCCGACCTGCCGTCGCGCACCGGGCTGGGTTCAAGCTCGGCGTTCACCGTCTCCTTCCTGCATGCCTATTTCGCCAATCTTGGCCGGCTGTCGCACAAGGGGGCGCTGGCGCGCGAGGCGATCTTCGTCGAGCAGCAGCTGCTGAGGGAGACCGTTGGCTATCAGGATCAGGTGGCCGCGGCGCATGGCGGTTTCAACCGGATCGATTTTGATCAGGGCGGCGATTACCGGGTCAAACCGCTGAATATCCTGCCCGCCCGCCGCGCCGAGCTCGAAGGCTCGCTGATGATGTTCTTCACCGGCTTCAGCCGGTCGGCCAATGCGATCGAACAGAAGAAGGTGGCGCATTTTGGCGAGCGTCGCCGCGAGCTGCGCGCCATCTATGACATGGTCAATGAGGGTGAGCGTATCCTGACCGATCACAGCCGGTCGCTGTCCGATTTTGGTGATCTGCTGCATGTGGCCTGGTCGGAAAAGCGCAAGCTGGATCCCTGCGTCTCCACGCCCATTATTGATGAATACTATGAGCGGGCGCGCAAGGCCGGGGCGCTGGGCGGCAAATTGCTGGGGGCGGGCGGCGGCGGCTTCCTGCTCACTTTTGTGCCGGAGACAGCCCGCGCCGCTGTGATGGAGGCCATGGCCCCGCTGGCCTATGTGCCGTTCGGCATGGAGCGCGATGGCACGTCAGTGGTGCTGTACAACCCCGACCTCACCGCCAATTACCTTACGGCCTGCGCAAGGGTGTCCTGACCATGACCACGCATGTTCACCCGATGCCGTCTGCGCCATCTGTCGCCGGCGCACATGAGGTCGCGCCCTACGTCTGTCCGTCGGGGAGCGGTCTGTGGGCCGCCATCGAGCAGGCGCTGGATAATGGCGATGGCGAGTTGTTCGTCACCGACGACGGCGGGCGCTTTTTGCGGCAACTGAGCCTCGCCGACCTGCGCGCCGCCGTCCGCTCCGGGGCCTATCGCACGCAATTACGGCTGGGCGATATCGCGGCGCAGGCTGAGACCGGGCGGCCCGCGCCGCCAGTCACCCCCGTGCTCGACGACGCGAGGCGGGTGGTCGGAGTCCGCCGGCATGCGGAAGCGGCCTTTGTGCCGGTGGCTGAGCCGGATCTCACCCACGCCGAATTGCGCCATGTGCTCGACGCCTTTTTGTCGACGTGGATTTCGTCGAGCGGCGATTACATCGGCCAGTTCGAGCAGGCCTTCGCCACGCGCATGGGGTGCAGCCATGGCGTCGCCACGTCGAATGGCACAGTCTCGCTGCAGCTGGCGCTGGCGGCGCTCGGCATCGGCCCCGGTGATGAAGTCATCGTGCCCGATCTGACCTTCGCCGCCTCGGCCAATACGGTGATCCATGCCGGCGCGACGCCGGTCATCGTCGATGTCGACCCCTACAGCTGGTGCGTGACGCCGGAGGCCATCGCCCGGGCCATCACCCCCCGCACGCGCGCGGTGATGCCGGTGCATGTCTTCGGCCGCCCCGCCCCCATGCGGGAAATCCGCGATCTGGCCCTGCGCCATGGCCTGTATGTGATTGAGGACGCGGCTGAGGCCCATGGCGCGGGTTATGACGGGGCGCCGGTCGGGTCCTATTCTGATATCGCCAGCTTCTCATTCTTCGCCAACAAGATCATCACCACCGGAGAAGGCGGCGTTTGCCTGACCCGGAACGCTGATCTTGCGGCGCGTCTGCGCATGTTGCGCGATCACGGCATGCGCCCTGAACGCAAATACTGGCACGAAGAGGTCGGCTTCAATTTCCGCATGACCAATATCCAGGCGGCGATTGGCTGCGCGCAGCTCGAACGCATGGACGAGCTGCTCGCCATGCGGCGCGCGGCGCATGCCCTGTACGAAGCCGCTCTGGGCGACATCCCTGGCGTGACCTTGCCGCCGCCCATGCCGGAGCGCTGCCAGCCAGTGACCTGGTTCTCCTGCGTGCTGGCGCCGCCGGAACACCGCGCGGCGCTGATCCAGGGCTGTCGCGACATCGGCGTCGACTTGCGGCCATTCTTCAACGGCCTGTCCGCCATGCCGGCCTACCGGCGTTACGCCCGCAATTGCCCGGCCAGCGCTGCGCTCTCCGCCAGCGGACTGAACCTGCCGACCTCGCGCAAGACTGACGCGGCCCTGGTGGGTCGTATCGCCGGTGTTTTTCGTCGCGTGCTCTCACCGGGGCTTCAACGCGCGGCGGAATAGTCCGGCCACGCGCAACCCTTTTCTCCGAAGGAACTGATGATGGCGTCACCCGTCCTGTCCGTCATTATCTGCACGCATAACAGGGCGCCAGACGTGCGCGAATGCCTGGAAGCGCTCCACCCGCAGCTGGAACTGACTGACACCGAGCTCATCCTCGTCGACAGCGCCTCCAACGCCGCCCATCGCGCCGAACTGGAGTCGCTTGCGGCGCAGTTCGCCAGGGTCAATCTGGTGACCATGGCCGAACCGGGCCTGTCAGCCGCGCGCAACGCCGGCATGGCGGCGGCAAACGGGGCATGGCTGGCCTTCGTTGATGACGACGCGGTTCCTGCCCCCGACTGGCATGACAATCTGCAGGCGGTGCTGGGCGGCGCGGCGGCCGATTGGGGCGCCATCGGCGGCCGCATCCTGCCGCGCTATCCCGCAGCGCTGCCGGCGCCGGAAATAGGCAGTCGCTGGAAGGTTTATCTGTCGCTGAATGAACGCACTGGCGCGCGCGACTGCAGCGACCGCTTCGAGTTGATCGCCGCCAATAGCTGCTTTCGCAAATTGGCCTTGCAGGGCGTTGATGGCTTTCCGGCGAAGCTCGGTCGCGAGAAAGGCTCTCTGCTCAGCGGTGAGGATGTCTATGTGATGCACCGGCTGCGACAGGCAGGCTGGCGCATCCGCTACGACGGCTCGTTCTGGGTCTGGCACAAGATACCGGCGGAGCGGCTGACCAGGCGCTGGGTGCACACGCGCGCCTTCTGGGAAGGCGTCACCACCATGCGCCTCAAGGGTCTGATGCATGATCGCCGGCGTTTCCCGCTGCTGATGAAGGCGCTGGTCATGACGCCGGCGGTCGGGCTGCTGTCCCTGATGGTGGGCGGCGGCGCCGAATGGGATCTGCGCTTCTGGTTTGACTACGGCCTGCTGTTCGAAGGTTTCCGCTTCGGTCGCGACGACGCGCGCAGTTGATGGTTTGACGGTCTGCAACGTCCGCCTGCGGCCGGCGCCATGGAGACGTTGCGGATGATTGATCGAGGAATGTTACAATGAGCACCCCGGGCCAACCCCAATATCTGATGGATTTCTCACTTGGCCTGATCAATCGCACGGGCGCTTATGTTATTTGCCGCGATCTGTTGCAGGAATTACCGCAGCATTTCTCCGCCGTGCGTTATTGGCGGATGCTACGCCGCCAGACGCCAGATGGTTTGCCCCGTCGTATCGCCGGGCGGCTGATGATGTGGGAAATCCGCATGCTGCGCGGCGCCAGCGCGTTGCGCTGGCCTGATGGACCGGCGCGCAGCGGCGCCCCGCGGCTGATCACTGATCCGCTCTATGTTCTTCGATCGGGCTTGTCGCGTCAGGATATTGTCCAGTGTCATGACATCGGCCCCGTGAGCCACCCCGAGTTGTTCGGTCCGTCAGTGTCGGGGCTCTATGCCGAGGCCTATGACCGGATCAGGGAGGTCGGCCCTGGCATGGTGTTTGTCAGCGACGCCACCCAGCAGGCGTTCCGCGAGCGCTATGGCGACCAGTACCGTTTCATGCAGACCGTGGCGCAATATGTACGGCCGGGCGTGTTGAGCGGCGATATGGAGCCCTGCCCAGGCCTCGACCGGCCATTTCTGCTAACGGTCGGCGCGCTGGAGCTGCGCAAGAACCATCTGCGGGTGATCGAGGCCTACCGTCGCTCCGGCCTGTTCGAGCGTGGCGTCGATTATGTGTTTTGCGGCGCGCGCGGCATCGGCGCCGACGCCATTCTGGCCAAGGCGGCGGAGACCCCTGGCGTCAGGGCGCTGGGCTATGTCAGCGAAGCGCAACTCCGCTGGCTTTACGCCAATGGAACCGGCTTTGTGCTGCCCAGCCTGCTGGAAGGCTTTGGCCTGCCGCCGATCGAGGCGGCGCAGCGCGGGCTTGTGCCGATGGTCAGCGCCGGCGGCGCCCAGGAAGAGGCGATCGGCGGCGCAGCCGTGCTGGTCGACCCCGAGTCGGTGGAGTCGATCGAAGCCGGGCTTTTACGCCTCGTCGAGATGAGCGGCGTGGAGCGCCAGAGCATTCTGCGCCGGGCGGTGCATCGTGGTTCGGTGCTGACCTATGAGCGCTATATCGCCGGTTGGGACCGGGTGCTGGCGCGCAATGACGCATTCCCGGACACCGATGGCTGGGCGCGTTCTGATCGCGAAGAGGGCGGCTTCACCTTCACGCATCCGGTGTTTCAGGGCGGCGTTCAAGCGCAAGCCCGCGTTTGATCGTTCCATGTCTGCGCTGGCGTCGGCGTGGCGTGATCCGCCATGCCCCTGGCGCAATGCACGGCAGTCGCGGCGCCGCCTGCCGCCCACGGGAGGAAGACCACGCCACCCTGGGCTGATGCGGTTTGCTGCGGCGTCCTCACCGCAGCATCAGGGCGCCGCGCGCAACGTCAGATGCGCAACACCGGCTGGATCAGCCGCACAAGGCGGCTGGTGAAGCGTAGCGGCGCGTCGGTGACGGCGAGGCAGATGCAGTCTTCATCCTCGGTCGCGATCGGCTGGTGCACCACATCGTCATGGGCTTCCTCAATATCGCCGCGCCGGAAGATCGCCGCGCCGTCGCGGAACGCCCCTTCCAGCACCACGGTGAGTTCGCGCCCGCCGTGACCGTGTTCAGGCACGGGCTTGCCGGCGGGAATTTTCAGCAAGCGGACGCTGGTCTCGCCATCGCGCACCGGCAGCAGGATTTGCGCCGCGCCGCCGCCCAGCCGCCGCCATGGCAGGCGATCGAGATCGGCGCCGATATAGTCGCGCAACGGGCCAGGCGTAGGCCGGCCGGCGACGGCTGACATCGCAGGCAGCTTGGCCTGGGCGGGGGCCATATCGCCGGCCTGCAACCGCGCCAGCTGCTGCGCCCAGGCTACGTCCATGTCGTCGGCAATTGTGGGCAGGGCGTCGAGCAATTGCCCGCCGACCCGCTCAAACGCGGTGAGGCGCGTGCGGCAGGCCGGGCACAACGCGAGATGGGTGGCCACCGCGAGGCTCCAGCCTTCGGCCAGATTGCCGCCGGCGTAGCGGGCCAGCAGCGCATCGCTGACGTGATGGGTCATGGCTGGCGTCCTTTCGTTCCGCCGTCGCCGCTTCGTCCGGATGTCGCCGGCCGGTCGCCCAGCGCCGCCCGCAGGCGGCCGAACGCCAGACGGATGCGCGATTTGACCGTGCCGAGCGGGATATTCAGCCGTTCGGCGATCATGGCGTGGGACTGGTCCTGAAAATAGGCGAGCTCCAGCAAGGTAATGTGCTCGGCTGGCAGCCGCGCCAGCTCCTCGCGTAGCCGGGCGGCGTCCTGGCCGAGAGCCAGGGCCGCTTCCGGGTCGGGCGCGGCCTCTGGCGTTAACGCCGGGTCCGCCGGGTCAAGCTCCGGCCGCCGGTCGCGGCGCAGCGCGTCGATGCGCTTGTTGCGGGCGATGGTGAAAATCCAGGCGGAGATGCCGCCGCGCGACGGGTCATATTGCGGCGCCTTGCGCCAGACCGTCGCCATGGTTTCCTGCATCAGCTCTTCGGCCAGCGCCTGATCATGAGTGAAGCGGGTGAGATAGGCCCGGACACGCGGGCCATAGTGCCGGAACAGCTGCTCATAGGCCTTGATGTCGCGATGGGCGGCCACCGCCTGCATGCAGGCTTCCCATGGCTCAGCGTCTGGCGGGCGCGCTGGCTCCGGCCCCGGAACCAGCGGGGTCTCCACGTCAGGCATCTGCACCCCGCGCAACTGTCCGCCGGCGGACGCTGAGGAAGGTCCGGCCCCCCTGTTTGACCAGGCGGCGCCGCCACGGTCAAGCAAACAAATGGCGGCGGATTGCGCCTCGCCTGCGCGGGCGGCGGGCGCCAGGGCGGTCTGGCGCGCCTGGGCCATGCGCCGTCGCACTGGCTGCGTCCGGCTACGCGCGCCGCCGGCGCGGAACTGTTGGGCGCGGCTCATCGGTCGCTCCTCCCCTGGTCGCCGGGCGGTTGGGCGAGCCCATGGCCAAAGCGCTGTGGCGCCGGCTGATGTGCATGCCAGGGAATGCGCTTCAGCAACAGGCGCAGCGCCTGCCAGTAAATCGCGCCTGTCACTTTCAGGGTCATCAGCGGGTAACGCAGCAGGGCCCGCAGCAGATTGGCGTCGCTCAGCGGGTTGCGGCGCCCGCTAAAACTGGCGGAGAGCAGCAGCCCTTCCGCGTCATGCTCATGAATCCGCACCTGCACCAATTCACCCGGCGGCGTGATGTGGAAGTCGTAAACGCAGGCCATGGCGATGAATGGCGAGACGTAGAAACGCTTCTCGCTTTGCTGGCGGATGACGCCGGTGCGCGGGTCGCGCGCGCCATCGCGAACTGGCGCCACATAGGTGTGGCGTTCCCCCAGAGTATTGTGCACCTCATACAGGATCGCCTGCAGCGCGCCATGACGATCCTGGCAGAAATAGACGGTCAACGGGTTGAATACATAGCCAAACAGCCGCGGGTAACACAGCGCCAGGATGCGCCCGTCGCTGGCGTCCAGCCCGGCTTCGGCCAGCAGCGCACGCGCCCAGGCCACCACATCCTCGCCGCCATCGCCATGATCGCGATCCCAGAACGACAGCAGCGCCGGGCGGTTGCGGCGCAACAGTCGCAGCCGGGGCGGCGCCGGATCGGTGAGGTCGATCAACAGGGAGAACACGGCGTAGCGCAGGCGATGCCGCCGTGGCCGCAGCCGCGTATGCGACACCTTTCCGACATAGATGCCGGAGCCAATGCGGGCATCGGCGTTCATGCTATCCCTCCGGGATGGCGGAAAATGCGCTCATCCGCCGGGTGCGCCGACCATGGCCGCTTCAGGCCAGCGAGGTCCTCGGCCACGGCGAGGCCCGCCTGCACGCCATCCTCATGGAAGCCATAGCCGCACCAGGCGCCGCAGAACCACAGCCGGTTCTGGCCCTGGATGGCCCAAAGCCGGCGCTGGGCCACCAGCGTGTCGGCGTCAAACACCGGGTGACGATAGTGTTCCGTCCGGTAAATCTGGCGCGGCGGCTGGAGTGGGTTGAGGGTCACGAACAGATCGGAGCCGGGCAGACCCTGCAGGCGGTTCATCCAGTAGCTCACCATCAGGCTGCGGTCGCGCCGCGCGCCGAGGTAGTTCCAGCTCGCCCAGGCCGCCCGGCGCGTCGGCATCAAGGAGGCGTCGCCATGCAGCACGGCGGTGTTGTCGCTATAGCGAAACGTGCCGAGCACGCTGCGTTGCGCCTCGGTCGGCGCCGCCAGCAGGGGCAGAATGGCGTCGGCATGGGTGGCGAACACAACGTCAGTGAAGCTGTCCTCGGCGCCAGCGGCGTCGCGCACGATGTGACGCCCGCCCGAGTGGCGGACGTGGGTCACCGGCGCCCCCAGCCGCACCCGCTCGCCGAGCACGGCGGTGATACGGTCGACATAATTTACGCTGCCGCCGCTCACCGTGCGCCATTGTGGGCGGTCGCTCAGGCTGAGCAGGCCGTGGCTGTCGAAAAACCGCACGAAAGTGGTGAGCGGGAACGACAGAATATCGGCGGGAGACGACGACCAGATCGCCGCCGCCATGGGCAGCAGGTGATCATCGCGAAACGCCGCGCCATAGCCATGGGCGACGAGGTAATCGCCGAGCGTCGCGGAGGCGGCGTCGGGATCCTGCAGCGCCAGCGGCGCCGCGCGATAGAACCGGCGCAGATCGCTGAGCATGCGCCAGAAGCGCGGCGACACGGCGTTGCGCCGCCGGGCGAACAGGCCATTGAGCCCGCTACCGGAATATTCCACCGCGCCGCCCTGCAACGACACGGCGAAGGACATGTCGGACGCCTGGGTCGGCACGGCGAGCGCATCAAACAGCGCCACCAGATTGGGGTAATTGCGGTCGTTATAGACGATGAAGCCGGTGTCGACGCTGACCGGCCCATCGGGCCGCTGCGCCACCACCGTATTGGCGTGACCGCCGGCGCGCGGCGCGCGCTCATACAGCGTGACGTCGCAGCCTTGCGCCAGCAACCACGCGGCCGACAACCCGGCGACGCCGCCGCCAATCACCGCAACCCGACGCTGTCCTGAAAACCCTGAAACTGGCACAAACGCTCTCCCCACTTTGCCTGCTGCATTACG
This sequence comes from Camelimonas sp. FR25, assembly GCF_059740505.1. Taxonomy (NCBI): domain Bacteria; kingdom Pseudomonadati; phylum Pseudomonadota; class Alphaproteobacteria; order Hyphomicrobiales; family Chelatococcaceae; genus Camelimonas; species Camelimonas sp. FR25. The sequence goes on from NZ_JCAWFG010000087.1 coordinate 46,505, forward strand.
CGGGGCGGGGCGGGGTGGATCACCAGGACGCGCAGACGTCTTGTCGCCTCTTGTCGCCTCTCGCGGTGTGACGCCCTCAAAGCGCCGCCTGGCGTGGGCGGGCTGCACCGCCGCGCGGCGTCACCGGCGTACTAACCTGAGGCTGTCGAGGGCACGGCGGCGGCCGGCGTCGAGGTTGGGGGTAAGGCGCGGGGCAGGAGCGCGTCGCCAGGCGGAAGGAATGGCGGCGGCATAAGCCCGAGCGCCGGCGGCGTCGTCGTCCAGCCAGTAAGCGCGATAGGCGCCGGCTGGATCATATTGCGCCGCCTGGCGCTCTGGATTGAAAATGCGGAAAAACGGCGAGGCGTCGGGACCGCAGCCGGCGACCCATTGCCAGTTGACCGCGTTGCAGGCTGGGTCCCAGTCGGCGAGGGTAGCTTCAAACCAGCGCTGGCCCACGCGCCAGTCGGTCAGCAAATGTTTGGTCAGATAGCTGGCCGCCACCATGCGGACGCGGTTGTGCATGCGGCCTGTGGCGTACAGCTCGCGCATGCCGGCGTCGACCAGCGCCACGCCGGTGCGCCCCTGACGCCAAGCCTCCGCTTCCACGCTGTCGTCGCGCCACGGAAACGACTGCCAACCGTCGCGCCAATTGTGGCTGGCGAGATCCGGGAACGCCGCATAGAGCTCCCGCGAAAAGGCCCGCCACGCCAACTGACGCAAAAACGCTTCAACGCCAACGCTGTCCGCCGCCTCGCTGGCCATGGCGCGCCGCCAGACCTGACGGGCGCTGATTTCGCCGACCGCCAGCGCTGACGACAGGCCGGAGGTCGCGTCGGCGCGCCACGGCGCGTCGCGCCTTGCCGGATAGTGCGCGGCGGCGTCAATGAGAAAGCGGTCGAGCTGGTCAATCGCCGCGGCCTCGCCGCCGTCAATGCCGGCCATGACCACGGGCCAGCCCCGGCTCATGGCGGCGCGGGCCTCGGGCCAGTCGAGACCATCGCTGGCCGGCCAGCTGGCCGGCGCCCTGAGCACCGGAACCGGCAAGGGCGCAGGCGAGGGCCTGCTGCGCAGGGCGCGCCAGAACGGCGTGAACACACGAAAAGGCGTGCCCGACGCGGTGAGGAGCGCGCCCGGCCTCGTCAGCTCGCCGCCGTCATGAAAATGCAGCACGCCTTCAGGAAAGGCCTCGCGCAGGGGGGCATCCGCGGCGAACGGAAATCCCGCCGTGGTGTGGATTTCGCGCGCCGCGCTCTCCTGCATCACCGCCCTGAGCACGTCCTGAGGCGCGCCGCGTCTGACGATCAGCCGGCTGCCCGCCCGGGCCAGCGCAGCGGCCAGCGGCGCCAGCGCGGCGGTCTGGCGCGCCGCCGAGGCCGGTCGCCGCTGCGCCTCCTCCGGATCGAGCACGACAAGCGGGATCACCGCCCCGGCCTCGGCGGCGGCGACAAGGGCAGGGTGGTCGCCCAGTCGCGCGACCCGTCGGAACCAGCAGATGACCGTCAAGGCATTATCCAGATTTGGCAAGGCAAGGAGACGCCCGGCGGGAAGAGGTTAAGAGGGCATGGCAGGCGAAACTGCGCCACGCTGGCCGCAACCAACCAGGCGGTGGCGATGCTCACCATACGGCGTCTGGCGCCCGGCGGATCAGGCCTGTTGGCAGAGAAAGCAACGACGCCCAGCCCTCGCCGCCGCGACAAGGGAACCTCGCCCGCCGCATGAGGCCGCCGTCACGCCTCGTGTCGCACCGTGCCGTTCATCATGGTCAGCTCCACCCTGGCCTTGTGGATGTCGTGCGGTGGGCAGGTGAGGATATTGCGGTCGAGCACGATGAGATCCGCGCGCTTGCCAACCTCCAGCGATCCCACCAGATGGTCGAGACGCAATTGCCAGGCGGCGCCCATGGTGTTGGCGTGGATCGCCTCGGCCACGGTCAGGCGCTCATCGAGCGGTTGCAGCACGGGCGCGTCCGGGCGGCCGACCAATTGCCGCGTCACGGCGACTTCAATGGCGTAGAGCGGGCGGTAGGTGGAGAAATACCCTGCCGCCGGCCAGTCCGTGCCGAACGACACCCTGCCGCCCTGCTTCAGGATTGTCCTGGTGCGATACATGCGGCTCTGACGCGCCGGACCATAGCGCTCCAGCATGTTTTGCATGGTGTCCGGGTCGGCGGATGACCAATTGGCGGAGAATTGCGCGGTGACGCCAAGCTGGCCGAAGCGCCGGTTGTCGTCGCCCTCGACATAGACAAGGTGGGCGATGGTGTGGCGGCGGTCGCGCGGCGGGTTGCGTCGCATCGCCAGCTCAATGCAGTCGAGCGCCACCCGGGCCGTACGTTCGCCGCAGGCGTGGACATGCACGTCGAAGCCCGCGGCGTCCACGGCGCCTATCAATTCCTGCCATTGCTGCAGGCTGAAGGGTGACGCGCCGGTTGAATCGGGCCTGTCGGCATAGGGCTCAAGTAGCCAGGCGGTGTAGCCGCCCTGGGAGCCGTCGCCGACGATCTTGACCACATTGACCTGCACCAGCTCGGTGGCGATACGCTGTTGCAAGGCGCGCAGCCTGTCGACGGCGTCATCAACCGGCGGGCTCTTCACCGAATAGGACGCCGCCACGCGAAATGGCAGCCTGCCCGCCCGCTCATTGGCGGCGTAAATCTCGATGAGCGCGCCCTGGTCATCGCCAACAGGCGGCACGCCGGCGTCAAACACCGTGGTGATGCCAGCCTCGCTGGCTTTCGGCAGCCATTGCTCAAGCAAGCCGGCCATGGCCTCGGCGGTGATCGGTTGCACCGCATTGACCAGCCCCAACACGGCGTTGACCTCCAGCACATAACCGGTCGGCTCGCCGTCCCTGTCGCGCGCGTAATAGCTGAAGCCAGGGACCGGGTCTGGCGTATCGCGTTTCACCCCGGCCATCTCCAGCGCCTTGCTGTTGGCCCACAGGCTGTGGCCGTCGATGGCGAAGAAGAAACCTGGCCGGTCGGGCAGAATCCGGTCGAGTTCAGCGCGTGTCGGCCCCTCCGGCGGGAACATGTCGACACGCCAGCCGAAGCCGCGCACGGGGCCTCCCGGGTGCGCTGCGGCGTAAGCGGCGATCGCTGCCAGCGCGTCCTGCAGCGTGGCGACCTGCAGATCGACCCCCGTGGTCAAAAAGGCGCCGAGAAAAGGGTGGGTGTGTCCTTCGACAAAGCCCGGCGTCAGCAGGCGGCCTTTGAGATCGATCACCCGGGTGCCTGGCCCGATGAAGCGGGCCACGCCTGCGTCGTCGCCAACATAAGTGATGTCGCGCCCGGTGACCGCGAGCGCCTCCGCCCACGGGCCGGCGCTGTTGAGCGTGTAGATGGGCCCATTGCGAAACACCACATCCGCCTGCGCGGCGCCCTGATGCGCGCCTGTGGTGCTGGCGCCGGTTTGGGCGCTTGATTCGATGGCGGCGAAGCCCGGCAAGGCCGCCAGGGTTAGCCCCGCGCCCAGTCGCAACACCGCGCGCCGGTCGGCGGTCGGGCGTGCGCGGGTGTTCTTCTGTAACAGCGCCGCGACGTGTTCCGCCCAGTTGCAGGACATGCACATGTCGTCTTCCCCCTTACAGGCGACGCGCAATCAAGGCGCGGGCGCGTTTTGCT
>NZ_JCAWFG010000088.1:0-34595 GCF_059740505.1 Camelimonas sp. FR25
GGCAATCTGTCGGAGGTGCGCAACGAAGGCGCCATCGTCGGCGGTAATGTCGGCGTCATGGCCCTGTCCAGTGGCCCCGGCAACTTCATCAAGATCGAGAGCGACGGGCTGATCTATGGCGGCGGCGCCGGCGTCATCGCCAGCACCAGTGACGGCGGGTTGAGCCTGACCACGGGCAGCGCCAGCGCGGTGCTGGGCGCCACGGGCCCGGGTATCATCGCCAGCGCCGGCGACACCGCCAGCCTCAGCATCGGCGGCATGGTGCGTGGCGCTGGCGACGATCTGGCGCCGGTCATGCACGTGGCCAGCGGCGCAGGGGCGAGCATCGCCATCGGCGCCGATGGCTCCGTCGCCTCCCACCGCGCCGGCAGCGATCTCGCCGCCGCTTCGGGCGATCTGGCGATCAATGTGGTCGGCGCAAGCGCCAGCCTCACCAATAACGGCGTGATCATCGGGCGGGTCAACCTGCCAGGCGACAGCGTCTTCGCCAATCAGAGCTCCAACAGCTGGTACGTGACTGGCGACAACAATTTCGGCGGCGGAACCTCGGCGCTGAACAACACCGGACGGATCGTCGCCGCCTTCCAGGGCGCCGTCGCCGAGACCACCCGGTTCCAGCAGCTCACCAGCTTCAGCAATGGCGATCCGGCAGGCCTCGCGGCGGGCCTGATCACCATGCAGGACGAGGCCCCGGGCGCTTCGCTGGCGGCTACGGCGCCGCGTGACGTGCTGCAGACCAGCGGCAATTACGCTGGCGTCGGCAACGCCCGCCTGGCGGTCGACGCCTGGCTCGGCGGCACGGGCTCCACCGCTGACCAATTGGTGGTCGGCGGCGTGGTCAGCGGCGTCACCAGCGTCGTGGTCAGCGACCAGAACACCGGTCCGGGCGCGTACAACCCGCAGGGCGTCACCATCGTGGCGGCCCAGGGCGGCGCGGCCTCAGCCGGGGCAGTTGTGCTCGATCCGTCCAGCGCCAACGCCATTCGCGGCGGTCGGGCCGTCATCGACAAGGGGCTGTTCTTCTACGACGTGGCGCTCAGGTCCGCGCCGGGCGGCGGTCAGGAGTTCGTGCTGGTTGGCGCGCCTGACGCCGAGGCTTACGAGTTGCCGGTTCTGGCCACTGCGGCGCAGAGCATCTGGCACGAGACCACCGGCGTGTGGCTCGACCGCCAGGCAGACCTGCGCAACTGGCTGGCCAACCCCGGCAAGCCAGGTAGCGTCACCCCTGGCGTCTGGGCCAAGGCAATTGGTTCGTGGGAGCACCGCGACGCCAATGCCACCCATGCCCTGCACAATCGCCTGTACAACCACAACACCAGCTACAAGCGCGACACGTTCGGTCTGCTGGGCGGCGTGGACTTCGGCCAGGAGAATGTGGCGCGGTCGGGCGACGCCCTGCTGTTCGGCATGATGGCCGGTTACATCTCGTCGCATGTCGACTTCAAGGCGTCGCCGACCTCCGCCAATTATCGCGGCGGCACGGCTGGCATTTACGCCACCTACCTGAACCAGAACTTCTTCGTTGATGCGCTGGCCAAGGTTGACCTGCTGAACCTCGACTATCGCGCGCCGTCGCTGGCCACCATGCAGGGCGTCAACGCCACCACCCTCGGCTTCCAGCTCGACACGGGTTACCGGTTCAATCTGGCGCCGAACATGTTCATCGAGCCGGTGGCGACGATCTCTTACGCACGCACCACGCTTGACCAGCTGATTGCGCTGCCGGGCGCGCTGGCCAAGTTTGACGCCAATGACAGCCTGCGGGGCGGCATCGGCGCCCGCTTCGGCGGCTCGATGGCGCTGAACGACGCCTATCGTCTCGAGGCCTCGGTCACGGGTCGTCTGTGGAACGAGTTCCGTGGCGTCAATACGGCGCGGATCTTCAGCGCCGGCATTCCGCTCGGGGTTGAGGACAACTTCCGCGGCGCCTTTGGCGAGATCGCCGGCACCCTGAATGTCACAGGCACGGGGGCTGGCCTGTCGGGCTTCGTCACCGTCAGCCACAAGTTCAACGGCGATCTGTCCAGCAGCTCGCTGAAGGGCGGCCTGCGTTACCAGTGGTAAAGCAGACAGGTGTTCCGGGCGGTGCGCCGCCCGGTCAGGCAAACATCAGAACCCCGCGCCGCCTGGCGCGGGGTTTTTCCTTTTGTTTTTTATGGCAGGCCGGGGCTGCGATGGCCGCGTGCAAGTCGGCCAGGCGGATGTCGGCCAGGCAGACGTGGGCCAGGCAGATGTGGGCGGCGGAGTTGGGCCAGATGCACGTAGGCCTGTTTGCATCGGGGCGGTGCGCAAGGGCAGAGGGCCGCTACCTGCAACGGGCAGGAGGCGTCGCTTTGGCTATTGGCGTAGGGCGGTGGCGCAACCGACAGCCAGGCGCCGCGCGTCGCCGCGCGCCTGGATCAGCCAGCGGCGCGGCCCTGGTTGCGCAACTGCGCCAGCCGCAACAGCGCCAGCACCGAGACGGCGCCGGTCAGGCTGGTGAGCAGCAAGGCGATGCCAGGGCCAAGCGCCTGCATCATCCATGCGAAAGCGAAGGGCGCCGTGGCGCCCACGATCAGCCGCACCGACATCAGCCGGCCCTGGATGGCGCCATAGCCCTGGTGGCCGAACAGCTCCAGCGGCAGGGTGCCGCCGACGATGCTGAACAGACCGCTGCCGATGCCAAACACCGCCGCAAAGATGATGGCGCCGTGAAACGATGGCGCGCTCAGCGCCAGGATGACCAGAGCCCCGCCCAAGGCGGCGGCCGAGACCAGCGACAGCCAGACCTGGGCGAGGTTTTTGGCGAACAGGATGTTCAGCAGCCGGCTGATCACCTGGGCCGGGCCGAATGAGGCGCTCACCGCCACCGCCACAGCGCCAAGCCCCAGCGCGCCAAGCATCGGCAACATGTGCATCAGCACGGCGGAGGAAATGAAACTGAGCGAGGCGAGGGCGATGGTCATCAGCACAAAGCCGCGCCGCCTATCCTCAGCCGCCAGGGAGCCGTTACGCGTCAGGCTGGAATCCGCGTGGGACGGCCGCTGCCCGTCCTGCTCATCCGCCACGGGCGGTGGGCGGCGGGCCAGCCAGACATGCAGCGGCAAACACAGCACAAGCTGCATGAGGGCGAACACCAGATAGACCTGGCGCCAGCTGAGAAAGCCATGCAGCCAGCTGGTCAGCGGCCAGAAGATCGTCGAGGCGAAGCCGGCGAACAATGTGAGGTAGACAATGTTGCGCTGCGCCGTCTGTGGCTGCCGCTGCACCAGCAGAGAGAAGGCCGCGCCATATTGCACGAGGGTCGAGGCCAGTTCGATGGCGATGAGGGCGGGAACGAACGTGGCGCCAGAAGGCGCAAAGGCGCAGGCTCCCAGCGCCAAAGCGGCGGCGACCGAGCCCACCGCCATGATCTTGCCTGCGCCCAGCCGGTCCATCCAGCGCCCGACCACCGGCGCGATAAAGCCACTGGCCAGCAGGGCCAGCGACAGGGCGGCGAACACCCATTCCGTGGTCCAGCCCAAATCTCGGGCCATGGCCGGGGCCAGCACGCCAAAGCTGTAATAGAGCGTGCCGTAGCCGACGATCTGGGAGACGCCGAGCGCCGCAACTTCAGGGCTGAGACGCAATGGAGGTCCCCGGAAAAGTGAGCCGGCCGCAAGGGGCTGGCAAGCTTATGGCGTCGCCCAAGGCTACGGCCACATGGCCGCCACGTCGCGGCTCTATAGCAGCTGCGGCATGGGTGGCTATGGCTTTAGCACACAGGGGGGCTGCGCCTGACGACGGCGTACACGTAAAAGACACAATTGGGCGTCATGGTGCGCCTATCGAACTTGCTGACGAACTTTGTTACGCGCTCCGGCGCTGCTGCGACTTTCTCTCTCAATTCGATTCATCGCGCCTGCCCTGGTGGGCGTGTGTTCTCCATGTCGCTTTGAAAGGAAGTCGCCATGAATATCGGTACCGTAAAGTTCTTCAACACCACCAAGGGCTTCGGCTTCATTACCCCGGACAACGGCGGCGCTGACGTGTTCGTGCACATCTCGGCCGTTGAGCGCTCGGGCATGAGCACCCTGAACGAAGGCCAGAAGGTCGAGTTCGAGGAAGTGCTCGACAAGCGCAAGGGCAAGTCGGCTGCAGAGAACCTGCGCGCCGTCTGAGGACGCCTTGAGGCGCTCGCTGCATAGCGAGCCAGAATTGGGCAGCGGCGGGCCGTCACATCGGTTCGCCGTCGCCACTTGCGCAAGACGTTCCACTTTTAAGTCTGGCGCTTGTGCTTCAGTCTGCGTCCCCGGTAGCCATGCCTTGAGCAGCAAGGTCGCTTGTGCGCCGTTGCCCTGCATGGAATGCCGTGCTTCGAAGACGGTGGGTTGACCCCTCTCGCAGCACAGGCGCGCTGTCATTCTCATATAAATCGATGGCGTTTTTCCCCGTGGCACAGGCGGGGCATAAGGGGCGTGGCCGCTACGCCGACGACCGGTGACGTGTCGACACGCTTCACGGCGCTATCACGTCGCGACCGTCACGCGGCCTTCACATGCCTGGCCTATCGAGATCGTCATACCAGAACCCGATGAGCGTGACTCATCGGGTTCTGGCTAAGCCCGTGCGGCGCCTGAGCATTGCAGGATGCGGATGCGTCAGCATCTTCGCATCCTGCAATCAGAGGCGGAACCCGGTTCCCACAGGCGCTTTCGACGCTGGCGGAGACGGGAGCAGCTTCGGCAGCGCGGCCTTGCGGAACAATCTCCGCCGCGCCGCGTTATCACACTGGCGTAGTCACGCCGATGGGCCATCTTGCCCACGGCATGCTGCGCGCAAACAATAAACCAATACAAAGCAAAGGGAGTTTTCTTGCTTACTGGTGTTATTCAGTTTTACAGCCCGCTGAAGGGCTGTGGTTATATTCAGCCAGATGATGGTTCAGCGCCGGTGTTCATGAGCTCGGCCGATATTGTCAAAGCCGGTCTTGCCTCGGTCTACGTCGGCAAGCGCGTGAGCTTCGCCGTCGCCGCCGAAAAGGCCGATGGCAAACATAAGCTGACACACGAAAGGCGCGTCTGACGCGCCTCACGCCTTAACGCTGCATCCCTGGCTGGGTTGTCGCAACCATGTAGGGCTCCCCGGGCGTTGATCGCCCCGCAGAGCCTCCCGCAAGCCGCCTCAGGGCGGCTTTTTGCTGTCCTGGGGGCGCCGCGGGCGACCTTGCGCTTCCGCCAGCCATGAGCCGGCCCTGCGCGGACCTCAGCCCACGCGCTGGACAAGGTCGCGAACATGCTGACGCATATGCGACCTGCCATGCTCATACCCGAAACCGATGAGCCTCACTGATCGGGTTCAGGTTAAGCCCGTGCGGCGCCTGAGCAAGTCAGGATGCGGCAGCGTCGTCGCATGCTGGTGTCAAGCGTCATTCGCATTCCGGAATTAGCGCCCGCCGCGACCGATGAGAGCGTCCAGCGAGATGGGCCCGGGGCCTGCCGCCGCCAGATACAGGAAGGTGAAGCAGTACAGCGCCGCAAGTTCGCCGCCGTTGAGCAGGGGAAAGAAGCTCTTGCCGGCGTGGGCGATAAAATAGGCCGAGGCGCACAGGCCGCTGAGCAGGAAGGCTGCAATCCGCGACTGCAACCCAATGACCAGCAGCGCCCCGCACACCAGTTCAAACAGCCCGGCGACGCCGCTCAACGAGGCGATCGACGTTGCGTTCATCGGTCCGACCGGGAAGCCGAGAATTTTCGCCGTGCCATGTTGCAGCACCAGCAGGCCCGCCATGATGCGCAGCAGGGACAATAAATAGGGCGTCGCCCTGGCCAGAGCACTCATGCTGTTTCCCCCAGTCCGATGCGCCGCCTGAGCGTTTCAGGATGGGGATGCGTCAGCATCTTCGCATCCTGGCGTCAGGCAGCGCCGCGTCATCACCGCGTCCGTTGCAGGCGGCTGTCAGCGCCGCCCAGATCCCATTCCATCTGGCCGGAGCGACAATTGCAATGTCATGGACGAAAGTCGCCGTGCGCCGCAGCGCGCCTCACTCGCGGCGCCAGCGCCCGAGGCCGCCACGGTCGAGGTAATTGATGGTGAAGCCGTTGGCGCGCGGCGACGCCGCATCGCCGCCGACTGCCTGCGCCATGGTGAAGGTCACCGACGTCAGCGAACCGCGCGGTTCGTTCTCTCCGTGCGGCGGCGTCATGGCGAAGGTGTCGCCATTCCAGTGGTCTAGCGCCGCGGTTCTGCCGGCTGGGCCGATGCGCAGCTGCAGCGCGCCGTCCTTGAGGCTTATCTCCACCGGGCCGTAATAGTCGTTGGTCCAGGCGCCGGTATAGGCGGCCAGCGGGCGCGCCGGGGCGGGATTGGCCGGGCGGCTTTTGCCGCTCAGATCGCCAGCTGGCGCAAACAGCGGTTGCATCACATGATGGTAACCGGCGTACCAGTCGCGGGTCACCACGCCATATTGGGCAATGTCGGTCAGGCTGGTGACAATGGCTTCTGCGGCGCCAACTGGCGCGCCATTGGTCAGCACCGCCACCCCCAATTTCGCCGAGGGGATGATGACAAAGCTGGTTCCCGCCCCCATCAGGAAGGCGCCGGAATGGCTGAAGCTGGTGCGGCCATTGGCCTGCACGTCGACGTTGAAGCCATAGCCGTAATAGCCGCCGCGATCATCGGGCGTAGCCGGCGGCCGGCTGACGATGTGCGCGGCGAAGGCTGGCGTGAGGTCGTGTTCGCCATACAGGCGCTTGCCGTCATGCACGCCATTGGCCAGCAGCAGCTTGAGCCATTCGCCAATGTCGCGCGCCGACGACGAGACGCCGCCTGCCGGCGCCTGCGGGTCCGGGTCGCGATCATACAGCGGCCTGAAGGCGCCATCCTCCAGCGCGTGCAAATGGGCGCGATTGGGCCGCGCCAGAAAGACGGCGTGGCTGGCGCTGGTGCTGCTCATGCCCAATGGGCCAAACAGCGCCTGTTTGGTCAGCTCCTCCCAAGAGGTTCCCGCCGCTGCAGCGATCGCCTCGGCGCCGGTGGTGATGCCAAAATTGGCGTAATTATAGGAGGCGCGGAAGGGGTCGAGCGGCCACAGCCGGAGCCTCTCCAGAATCTGCCGCCGGTCGAAACCCAGATCCTCCAGATCATCGCCCGCTGCAAAGGGCAGGCCGCTGCGATGGGCGAACATGTCGGCGATGGCGACATGCTGGCTGACCCAGGGATCGCCCAGGGCGAACCACGGCAGATGCCGATGCACCGGGTCATCCCAGCTCGCCTTGCCGCTGGCGATGACGGTCGCGGCGATGGTGGCCGAGATCGGCTTGGACATTGAGGCGATCTGAAACACGGTGTCCGGCGTCACTTTGTCGGGCGCGCCCAGCTTGCGCAGGCCAGCGCCGTCGAGGAACACCGTCTTGCCGTCATGCACGATCACCACAGCCGCCCCGGGGATCTTGCTGCGGGCCATAATGTCGCTGATCACCTGAGGCGCTGCGGCGATGGCTTTGGCGACGCCATCCTTGTGCAAGGCGATAACATCAGCGCCAGGCGCGGCGTTGACCAACACCTGCGGGGTTTGCGCGGCGACAGTCAGCGGCGCCAGAAGCGCCGCCGCGACGGCGAGCGCGGCTTGCGCTGCGGTGATGGCAAGCCTGCTCTTTCGCCATGGACCCGGCATGGTCGTTCCCCCAAAAAAACCTAGCGTCTGCTGATACGCGGCGCTATTGCGCCGCTAACGTCCAGTCTGTGCTTGTATAGTCCTGTTTTAGGGCGCGTGGATACTGGCGGCTTGGACAAAGCTACAGCGCCTCCATGGCCCGGCGTAGCCAGAATCAGCCCGCGCGTGCATTTCACGCAAATAATCCCGTGATTCGCCCGCGTAAAACAGCGAGCCCGCTTCAGGTTGAACGCAGGGTTTGCCAAATGCAGCGCGGCGCCGCACTCTTCGCCTCGCGGCGCATTTACTGGCCGTTATGTCGAGGCAATACAGGATCGCCGCAAGATGAAGACGGATAGCCAGGCGGACATGGCGCTGGGGGCGACGCGCCTCAGCCGCCGCTCGTTTTTGATCGGCTCGGCCATGGGTGTGGGCGCATTGGGCCTCGCCGGCTGCCAGACCACGGACGGCATGAGCCGCGCCGAAGCTCAAAAGCTGTATGGCCCGGTTCCCAATGAGAAATTCCCGATCCCGGCGGCCGATATCAGCAAGGTTGATCCAAAATATTACCGGCGCACCGTGCGTTATGAGACAAAGGAAGCGCCGGGCACGATTATCGTCGATCCTAGGAATTATTATGTCTATCGCATCGAAGGCGATGGCATGGCCACCCGCTATGGCGCCAATGTCGGCCGTGACGGCTTCCGCTGGAGCGGCGACGCTTATGTCGGCCGCAAGGGCGAGTGGGCGGTGTGGACGCCGCCAAGGGAAATGATCAAGCGCCAGCCCGAGGCCGCCAAATGGGCGCGCGGCATGCCGGGCGGGCTCGACAACCCGCTCGGCGCCCGCACGCTGTATCTCTACCAGAACGGCCGCTACACCCTGTACACCATCTATGCCAGCAGTGACCCGGAATCGATCGGCTCTGGCGTCACCAGCGGCTGCGTCGGCCTGCTGAGCCAGGACATGATCCATCTGTTCGACCGCACCCCGGTCAAGACCAAGGTTGTCGTGCTCCCGGCCTGATATGGGCCGGCGCCCGGACGGGGCGGCCCACCACCATCCCGCTCCGGGTTTATACAAGGATGCGAAGATGCTGACGCATCCGCATCCTGAAATGCTCAGGCGTCGCACGGGCTTAGCCAGAACCCGATAAGTCGCGCTCATCGGTTCCTGGTATCAGCCGCCGTTCACGGGCATGCCGTGTGCGGCGGTTTTTCGTTTGCGGGCGCCGGAAGCCGACAGGCCCGGGGCTTCCCTTTCGCCACGCATGCAAAGCCGCGCCTTTACGCTGGCGTTTCGGAAAACTACTCTGGGAAAAATGTCCGCGATCCAGAAGCCACGCCGCAGTGGCCAGCCGCGCGACAATGCACAAGGGATGAAACGCAATGACACAAAACACAATGATTGCGCCGCAGGCGACCGACGCCAATCTCGCCCAGCGCCTGTTCGATCTGACCGGAAAACGTATTCTCGTCACAGGCGGGTCGCGGGGGCTGGGCCTGCAGATGGTGCGCGCCTTCGCTGCCTGCGGGGCTGACGTCGCCATCGCCAGCCGCAAGCTGGATGCGTGCGAGGCCGCGGCGGCGGAGGTCAGGAAGGCTGGGCGCCGGGCGCTGGCCATTTCAGCCAACGCCAGCCATTGGGACGATATGGAGCGTCTGGCGGACGAGGTTTACGCTGGTTTCGGCGGCCTTGACGTGCTGGTCAATAACGCTGGCATGTCGCCTGCCGTGCCCAGCGACCAGATCACCGAAGCCCTGTTCGACAAGATCCTCGGCCTGAACTTCAAAGGGCCGTTCCGGCTGGCGTCGCTGGTGGCCAAGCGGATGTATGATGGCGACGGCGGCGTCATCATCAATACCTCGTCTTCCGGCGCGCTTGTGCCGCTGCCGACAGTGGTCCCTTATTCAGCCGCGAAAGCCGCGCTCAACGCCATGTCCGTATCGCTGGCACGCGAATATGGTCCGAAGGTCCGCGTCAACTCATTGTCCGCCGGCCCCTTCCTGACCGACATCGCCGACGCCTGGGACCCTGCCGCGCGCGAGACCGCCAACAATTCCATGCGTCGCCCGGGACGGCCCGAGGAAATCGTCTCCACCGCCCTGTTCCTCGCCAGCGATGCATCATCCTTCGTCACCGGCTCGGTCGTCCGCTGCGATGGCGGCATGGGCTGACGCCGTCGCCCGATGAGCCTGAGCTGTGGGGCCAAGGGCAATCCCAGCGGGCACTGCGCTGATCAGCTCGCGGATGCGTCAGCATCAATTTGGCCTGGTCCGGCGACCTCCCGCCAGGCCACCCCAACCAGTCCTTTGCCGGAGAACGAGTTTGACTGACGACATTGCCACTGCGCGCCCCACCGTCGGGGTGAGCGTCGAAGGCCGCCTGTGCGTGATCCGTCTGCAAAGACCTGCCGCGCTCAACGCCTTCGACCATGACATGCTGACGGCGCTGCGGCAGGCGGTTGATGCGGCGGTCGCTGACCCGCGTGTGTTTGCGATCGTGATCACGGGCGAGGGCCGGGCGTTCTGCGCCGGGATCGACATTTCCTTGTTGCAACGCGACGCCGAGCGCGGCGGCGCTGGCAAGGACTGGGTGAGCAAGGATGCGGACATCGCGGGGCCAGCGCTGTTCGCATTCCTGCTGCATGTGCCAAAGCCGGTGATCGCTGCCGTCAATGGCATCGCCGCCGGCGGCGGCTTCGTGCTGGCGGCGATGACCGACCTGCGCTTCGTGGCCGAGGACGCCACATTCACCACGATTTTCTCCCGCCGCGGCCTGATCGCCGAGCACGGCATGAGCTGGCTGCTGCCGCGCCAGCTTGGCACCAGCCGTGCGCTCGACCTGCTATGGAGCTCGCGCAAGGTCGACGCGCAGGAAGCGCTTCGCATCGGGCTGGCGGATCGCGTGGCGCCGCAGGGCGAACTGATCCGTGCGATCGCCGGTTATGTCGACGACATGGCGGCCACGGTGTCGCCCGGCGCCATCGCCACCATCAAGCGCCAGGTCTATGCGCACTGGGAACAGGACTTTGTGGCCGCCTCCATCGCGTCCGACCAGTTGATGCAGCAGGCCCTGGCGCATCCTGACGCACGCGAAGGCGCGCTCAGCTTCATCGAACGCCGCCCGGCGCGCTTCCAGCCGCTTGGCGAGACGCGCGACGGGTGAAGACGCGACAGTTTGTTCTGGATGGCTTGCTCCCGGTAATTGCGCCATCAGGAACCGGGCGTTTGCACTGATGATGCCGATTGCAGCATGGATGAGGGATCCTTCCGGACGTTGGAATTCCCGCATGTAAAGACCGCGTCATACCAGGATGCGAAGATGCTGACGCATCCGCATCCTGGATTGCTCAGGCGCCGCACGGGCTTGACCAAAGTGCGATGAGTCGTGCTCACCGCACTTTGGTATCAGCGTCGCGGCGCGCGGCTGGTTTTGCGCGCGCGGCGCCAGCGGTCGAGCAGGTCGAGGCCGCGTTGGACAAGACCCGCCATGGGCCGCTGCAGGAAGGGCATGTCCATGGCCAGCAGCAACAGACCCAGCGGCAGCATCCAGATGCCGAGTACGGGAAGGAACGACAGGCAACCGCCTGCCGTCAGAACCAGACCGGCCGGAATGCGCACCCAGCGGCTGTCGGGGTGGCGCAGCCAGCGCATGATCGCGGCAAGCCGTGGCGGTAGCTCGCCATCCAGTCGCTTGAAAGCCTTTCGTAATTGTTGTTCGCGTGCGTTCATGACAGAGGCCTAACGCGAAATCACGGCGAAAGCCGGGTCGTTGCGTAAGGATCACGCGCCAGCCTGCTGCAGATGGGCCGAGGGGCGCGCCGTGACGTTCACGTGCAGGGCGACAGCGCCAGCACCCAGCCGAAATTGGCGAGAAGCGCCGCCAGCGCCAGCACGGCGAGCCAGAACGATATCGCCTCGACAAAGCCAGCCAACCTGTGGCGCCGCAGCCAGAAGATAAGGCCGATGAGCAGGGCGGCGTGCAGCAGCGCCAGCGCGATCAGCTGCGCCCGTTGCAGGCTGACGCCGCCGGGCAGGGCCGTCTGCTCCCAGCCCGCCGCGCAGCCCACCGACAGCATGGCGTACAGGCTGGTGAAGGCTGAGGCCCAGATGGCAAAGCCAGCCACGGGCAGCAGGGCGCGGGCGCTCATGGCGCGCCTCCCGCCAGCCAGGCCACGCCCATCGCCGTCGCCAGCGCGATGACGCCGGTCACAGCTACATGGTCATGCCAGATTCGGCCCAAGGTGAGATCGGCGCTGCGGCGCGCCGACAGATAGCCGGCAATGTGTCGCCACAGGCCATAGCCGGCGAACAGCAGGCCGATGCAACAACGCACGCCGCCGCCGGCAAACAACGCCAGCAGGCAGGCCTGGCGGGCGTGGGCTGTCGGCTCAGGGACAGCGTGCGCCAGCCAGGCGAACGCCGCCGCGCCGACGAACTGAGCCAGCGCGGCGCCCGCCAGATATGCCGCCGGATCAGTGCTGCGCGCCAGACGCCGCACGGCGATACGGCCCAGCAGCGCGGCGGCGACAAGGGCGGCGGCGGCGATGGCGGCTGGCGTCCAGCCTGGCGACGCAACGACAGGCGGCGGCCAGTTCGGCGCCGTGAGCCACAGGAACAGCACGCCAAACAGAAGCGAGGTGAACAACGTGGCGTCGGCGGCGCAGGTGAGGGCGACCGCCATGCGTGACGGGGGATGCTGGCTTTCAAAATGCGGCGGCGCCTGCGCGCCATTGCCCAGCGGCAATGGGCCGTGGTCACGGCGCGCGCCCATGCCAGCTGTCCACGACAGCAGGCTCGCCACCGTGACCGCCAGCGCCACAAGCGCCAGCGCGTAGAGCTTGAACAGCAGGCACAGCACGAAAGCGCAGGTGGCCAGAGCGCTGAACAGCGGTTTGTAGCTGCGGGCAGGCAGCACCACGACCTGTTCGGCTGCGCCAGTGAGCGGGTGGACGCCCAGCGTCTCCATCCAGCCGTTGCGGGTGAAGCCAAGAAAGCCTGCCCCTGAGGCGAGGTGGGCGGCCATGGCGTCCACGTCAATTCTGTCGGCGCGGTCGGTTATTGTCGGCAGCGAGGCGAAGCCATAGGCGGCGGGCGGGGTCGGCATCGCCCATTCCAGCGTGCGCGCCTGCCATGGATTGCGCCGGAACCGCACGCCGAAGCGCACCTGAACGACGATGTCGATGACGAACAGGGCGAAGCCCAGCGTCATGACGAAGGCGCCGCTGGAGGAGACCAGGTTCAGCCAGTCCCAGCCTGCCGACCCGGGATAGATGGCGACGCGACGCGGCATGCCGAGCAGGCCGGTCAGATGCATGGCGAAGAAGGTGACGTTAAAGCCTGCGAAGATCAGCCAGAATGCCGTCACTGCAAGCCGCTGCTCCGATAGCCGGCCGGTGAAGTGGGGCAGCCAGTAATAGGCGGCCGCCATCATGGGAAAGACAAAGCCGCCCACCAGCACATAGTGCAGATGCGCCACGACAAAATGCGTGTCATGCGCCTGCCAGTTAAACGGGACCATGGCCAGCATGACGCCAGTGAGGCCGCCCAGCACGAAGATGAAGAAGAAGCCGCCGAGATACAGCATCGGCACGCTATGGCGCGGCCGGCCCTGAGCGAGGGTAGCGATCCAGGCGAAAATCTGTACGGCGGTGGGGATGGCCACCAACCCCGAGGCGGCGGAGAAAAACGCGAGTGCCAGATGCGGGATGCCCACGGTGAACATGTGGTGCGCCCACAGGCCAAACGACAGGAAGGCCATGGCGACGATGGCGATGACGATGGCGCGGTAACCCACCAGCTCATGCCGGGCGAAGGTCGGCGCGATCATCGAAATGGCGCCGGCGGCGGGCAGGAAGATGATGTAGACCTCGGGGTGGCCAAACAGCCAGAACAGATGTTGCCACAACAGCGCCGAGCCGCCGCGCGCCGGGTCAAAGAACGGCAGGTCGAAGGCCCGTTCCAGTTCGAGCAGGATCGAGGCGAGGATCAGCGGCGGAAAGCCGAACAGCATCATGAACGCCGTGACCAGCAGATACCAGGCCATGATCGGCATCCGCTCCAGCGACATGCCGGGGGCGCGGACTTTCAGGATGCTGACAATGATCTCGATCGCCGCCGTCACGGCGGAAATCTCGACAAAGGTGACGCCAAGCAGCCAGACGTCCGCGTTGACGCCGGGGGAATAGGCTGCGGACGACAGCGGCGTATACATGAACCAGCCGCTGTCCGGCGCAACGCCTGCGATCAATGCGCCGATCAAGATGGCGCCGCCAAAGCAATAGCACCAGAACCCGTAAGCAGACAGGCGCGGAAACGCCAGATCGCGCGCGCCGAGCAGCTTCGGCAACAAATACATCGCGAAGCCCTCAAACATCGGGATCGCGAACAGAAACATCATCACCGTGCCATGCATGGTGAATAGCTGCGCGTAGACCTCTGGCCCCACAAAGGCTGTGGCTGAGGTGGCGATCTGCACCCGGATCAGCATCGCCAGCAGGCCGCCGACGCCAAAAAACACCAGCGCGGCGAGGATGAAGCGCTGGCCCAGCACCGTGTGGTTGACCGCCGACAGCCGCGCCCAGCCAGACGGCGTCGCCCAAATCTCCGACAATTGCCGGTGCAGGCGCACCGCGCCCGGGTTTGCCGGATGAGGCCGCGTCGACGGCGTGTGATCCGTCATGGCGTAGCCTCCGGCGGGCTGGCGGCGGACAGGGGCATGGTCTGATCCGTGCGGGTCGCGGTCCGCGGCGTTGCAAGGGTCTGCATGCGGGCGTCGAATTCCGCAGGGGGCAGCGCCTCGACCACAAACCCCATCTGCGGGTGGCCTGCGCCGCAATATTCGGCGCAAACGCCGCCATAGACGCCGGGCCGGTCGGCGCGTAGCCGCAATCTGTTGGTCTGGCCGGGGATAGCGTCGATTTTGCCGCCCAGCCGCGGGACCCAGAAACCATGGATGACATCGGCGCTGGTGACGCTGAAGCTGACGTCCCGTCCGGCAGGGATCAGCAGGCGACCGTAAGCGGTCGTCGCCTGCGCCGGATAATGGAATTCCCAGCCCCACTGGCGCGCCGTGACCGCGACGCGCAGGGCGCTGGCGTCGTCGCGTGGCAGCAGCCGCTCCCCGAGCAGCAAGGCCGCTGTCAGCAATCCGCCGAGGATAAAGGAGGGGATGATGAGGCCGCCCCACAGCATCAGCCGCTCCGGCCCAAGCAGGCGCAGCAGGCCAGGCCGCATCAGGCCGAGGATCAGCACGGCGCTGGTCAGGGCGAAGATGACGCCGGCGCCGCCCAGCATGATCCACCACAGGGTGGCCGCGCCGCGCGCCGAAGGCCCTTCCGGATCCAGCGCTGACAGGGGGCCGCTGCATCCCGCTGCCCCCAGAGCGACTGGCGTCATGGCGCACAGACGGAACCATGGCGTCGTGCGGCGGCTTGTTTGCTGAGAAGGAGGCGCGCCATGAGCAGTTTGCGTGAGCGGGACAGACCAACGCCGGAGGAGACGGGCGCCGGGCCTGTCGCTTCGGCGGTGGCGGTGGCCGGCCATCCGCTGCACGCCATGAGCGTGCATTTTCCCATTGCCTTCGTCATCGCCACGCTGGGCTGCGACCTGCTGTTGTGGTGGTCGGGCGATGCGTTCTGGCGGCGCGCCGCGCTGTGGGCGTGCGGGGCGGCCTTTGTCAGCGGCGTAGCGGCAGGGCTGGTGGGCACGGCGGAATTGTTGCTGGTCAGAGGCATTCGCCGGCGCGTCGCCAGCTGGACCCATGGGGTGGCGGCGGTGATGCTCATCGCCATCATCGGCGCCAACTGGCTGCTGCGGCTCGTCGATCCAGCGGCGGTGCTGCCGCAGGGCCTGTTTCTGTCGGCGCTGGCCAGTATGTTCGCGGGCATAGCGGGCTGGCATGGCGGCAAGCTGGTGTTTGATCATGGCATTGGCCTCGTCATTTCCGGGAATGATTGAGGTCATTCATCAAACGATCGGCGAGGCGGCCGAGGCCGCCAGGTTCAAACAGCGTCGTCGGCAACAATGCGGTGGGATCGGGCTTGGCCAGCGCCAGCACGATCACGCCGCAGATCAGGGCTAGGGTGACGCAGCTCACGGCGATGAACCGCCAGGCCGGATAGACGCCGCCGGTTTCGAAATGGCGGACAATGACCAGGCCGGTGACCACATGCGCCGTCACCATGCCGCCGACCAGCGCCAGCTTCAGCGTGAGCCAGGGCGCGTGGGTCTGCCGCAGGAAAATCAGCGCCACGCCCGAGCCAATGCCGAGGAACGCCGCCGGCGAAATCACCACCACATAGATAAACCGCGCCACGGTGTTCATCCGCCGCAGCGCCGCGCCATGGTGACGGGAGCGGGCGCGGTATAGGCCAGGCAGGCACAGCAGGCCGGCCGCCCAGATGGCGACGGCGCTGAAGTGGAGGAGCTTGAGCCAGAGCATCAGGCCAGCGCCCCCCGCACGGCGCCGAGGCCGCGATACAGCTTGACGCCAGCCAGGACCAGATAGGGCAGGGCAGCGGGTGACCACATGATCAGTCCCGCCAGTTGCTGGTCCATCAGCGGCGACAGACCATAGGCGTGGGTGACGCCGAAATGCGGCGCGTAAAGCGGCTCAGGCGCAAAGGTGAGCAAGGCGCCAAGCATGCCCATCTGGACAAAGGTGGCGAAGATGGCCAGCACGCCAGCGCCGACGCCGGTCTCGTCCGCAAGGATGCGGCGCCACAGCAGATAGCCGCTGCCAGCGAGGCTGAGTTGCATCAGCCAATAGGGGGCCGGCCCGACAATGGCCCACTGGTAGATAAGCGGCGCATGCCAGAACCAGATGACGACGCCATGGGCCAGCGCCAGTCCCGCCAGGGGAGCTGCCGGCCGCGTCGCATCGCGCGCCGGAAACGCCAGCGCCAGCAACGGCGCGACGATGGCGACGAGCAGGATGTGGTGAGTGACGCGCGCGGAAAACAGCGCCGTGGTCAGCGCGCATAGCGGCGACATGAACAGCAACAGCAGCAGGGCCAGGGCCCACCCAAGCGCCCGCCTGTCGCCCACCGCCTTGCCGCGCGCCATGAAGGCGATCGCCAGCAGCACGCAGCCGCCAATGGCGAAGCCATCGACAGTCCATGCGGTGAAGAGCTGTTGCGGCGGCGGCGCCGGCGCACAGTACGCGTCGGGCATCAGCAATCTCCTCCAGGGTCAATGTCCGCAAGAGGGAGATGGTTCCGGTCCGGCGACGGGAGAGGGCCTCACGCCACATCATGCCTCGAACGTCAGAGCGCCCGTTAAGATGTGCTGCAATTTGAGAGGCGTTCGTCGCATCAAGACGCTCCAGGTCTTTACCTCGTGGTCTGTTTTATAGAAAAATTGGGCCATTGTTTCGAAAAGCGGCGGAGCGTGCTAATGCCCAAGCACACAGCGGCGTTGTTGATTGCCGAACTACAGAAGCATGCGGCCCCGGATTCTGGCAGCGACCCGAGACGGCTTGAGGCTGGATTGCAGGCGCTTCGATCATTTCGGCAAAGGCGGGAAAAGGTGGAGGCGCTGAGCGACTTCGCCTGGGCAGGAATTCTCATCAGCGCCAAGGATTTGTTGTCTCCGCAACCTGAGGCGAATGCATTCGCCATTCAGGCGCTCGACCGCGCCATTGCGGACTTGCTGAGCCCCGCTGCTGCGCCGGGCGCGACCGATTGACGACAGGGGGCTAGCCGGGCGGAGGCCGGTGCATCAAGGCGTTCGCGCGGGCCCCGCGCCCGTCCGCAGGCTTGAGCAATGTCGTCGCCAATTGTCCACCCGTGGGCGGGCCGTTGTCTCGGGGGCATTGGCTGCAGGGCAAACAAATCACGCCGCAAGCACAACACAGATGGGAACGTCCGCCTGGCTGAGGTGTTGGAGCGCCATCACATGGCATTGCCTGAAAGACGGAGGATATTCTCATGCGGAAAACCTTGATCGCGCTCGCGAGCGCCGCGTTGCTGTCCGGGACGACAGCATCTGTGGCTCAATCAACCGCCCCTGGCACGCCCGCGCCAGGCGCTGCAAAACCCTATCCGGAGGCATCGGGCACGTCGGAGCGCGGCCGGGCGGTGCCTGGCGGTCAGGCCGGGTCAGAGGCCGGCGCCCGCAGCACGACCGGCCCAAACGCCACGCCGCCGGGACGTATGGGCGCAAGTCAGGCCGCGACGGCAGAGACTTTCGTGACGGCGGGTGACGACATGGTTCTGGCCGACAAGCTGGAAGGGGTCGAGATCCGCAACCACAGCGGCGACACGATCGGCGAAATCCAGGACGTCGCCGTCTCCGGCGGAAAGCTCGTGGGCTACATCGTCTCGGTTGGCGGCTTTCTTGGCATCGGCGAGAATTATGTCATCGTCAATCCGGAAGCCGTGACGCTCACATTCGCCGAGGACAGCAAGACGTGGACGGCGAAGATGGACGCCGCCAAGGAGGCGATCACCAACGCGCCAAAGTTTAAATACGAAGGCCGCTGGGCCAATTAGCGCGCACCAGCCGGGCCGCGGCAGGGTGGCGCCACTGCCAGTCAGCCGTCGCTATCGTCGCCGGCCGGTTTCGGGATGATGCTGACCTTGCCGTCGGTCTCCAGCACGGCGGCGCGGATCTGGGACAGGCGTTCAAGCCCATGCTGTTCGCGCGCTGATTTGAGGATTTCCTCTACGGTCACGCGCGAGCGGCGCAGGGCGTCGTGGCGCAAGGCCCCCCTGCTCATCAACACTGTTGGGGCGCCGTCAATGAGCAGGGAGATCAGGCCGGCGCGCCGTTTGGCGATGTTGAACAACACATCGACGAGGAACAATGTGACGATCAGGATAACGGCGTTGGTCACCGAGAAATCGTCGCCGAGCAACGCCTGTTGCGTTGTCTCTGCAATGATCAACAGCAGCACAAAATCGAACGCTGTCATTTGCGACAGGCTGCGTCGTCCGGACAGGCGCAAGATCAGAAGAAGCACAATGTAGACGGTGAGTCCGCGCAGCACAGTATCCATGGTGACCTCTAGGGCAGGATGATCACTGACGCCGTGGCCGTCTGGCCGTTCAGCGCGATCGGCAGCTGTCGCGCCGCCGGCCCGAGGGCGCGGACGTGCAGCACAGCGGTGACGGGGCCTGTTCCGTAATCGAGCACATCACGCGCGCCGCCGCGCCAGTCGGCGGGGCGGGGTCGAACGTCTTCAAGGCGGAAGATGTCGCCAAAGCCTGGCAGCAACGCGATCGATGCGGCGCCGGCAGGAAGCGTCACCCGGATCTGGCCGGCGCGATCAGCGCGCATGATCCGCGGCGCATCGAGGCGCGCGCCTCCGACCTCAGATACGGCCGTCGACAGCGGGCCGCCGGCCCCGGTTGCGCCCGCAAACGCCAGACCAACAATCAGCACAAAGCCGAGCCACGCCACCCGCTCAGCCAGCCAGAACCGCCGCTGAAAGGCGCTGTGCTCCTCCATCTGCAAGCCATCGGGGCGGATAGGCGGCTCAGGGTCGCGATGCACGGCTGGTCTCCTGTTGCATCATGACAACGGCTGGGACAATGGCGCGGTTCCAGCTTGCGCCTGCGCCAAAACGCCGACGCAGGCAGGCGACGCCTGAGTGCAGACGCACCGGGCAAGGCGGCGCCTATGCGTGGTCGGTTATCTCTACTTTCTGCGCCGCTGCAGCCGCCGCAGCGAAGTTGAAAGCGCTGTCAATCAGCGCGAAATGCGAGAACGCCTGCGGAAAGTTCCCCGTCATCTCACTGGTGCGCAAATTATACTGCTCGGCGAGCAGGCCGACGTCATT
The DNA here is from genome assembly GCF_059740505.1 of Camelimonas sp. FR25. Lineage (NCBI taxonomy): Bacteria > Pseudomonadati > Pseudomonadota > Alphaproteobacteria > Hyphomicrobiales > Chelatococcaceae > Camelimonas > Camelimonas sp. FR25. The sequence goes on from NZ_JCAWFG010000088.1 coordinate 19,397, forward strand.
GCAGATGTTGACCAGCCGCGTGAGGCGGTCACGCGCTTCGTCCAGTCGTCCTTGCAATACAAGATTGTCGACCAGCCAGAAGCTGCAGGCGAGGAAGCCGCCGTGGCTGGTCGGCAGCCCGTCGCTGTCCTCATCGCTCAGATAGCGCAGGATCAGGCCGTCGCGCGACAGCTCCCTGTCGATCGCGGCGGTGGTGGCGACGACGCGCGGATCGTCAGCAGGCAGAAACCCCATGATCGGGATGAGCAGCAATGATGCGTCGAGGACTGTATCGCCATAGGATTGCACGAAGACGCCGCGCTCTGCATCGAAGCCATTGGCGAGGATGTCGCGCCGCACCTCATCCCGTAACGCCGCCCAGCGGGCGGCCGGGCCAGGGCCGTCGCCCGCACGCGCCATTTTGACCGCCCGGTCGAAGGCCACCCATGCCATCAGTTTGGAGTGGACGAAATGCCGGGGACCGTTGCGCACCTCCCAGATGCCATCATCTGGCTCGCGCCAGATCCGGGCAAGGTGCTCGAGCAGATCGCGCTTGAGCGCGTGGGCGTCCTGATGCAACTCAAGCCCGGCGACGCTGGCTGCGTGAAGCGTATCCATGACAAAGCCGAACACATCGATCTGCAACTGGCGATAGGCGGCGTTTCCGGCCCGCACCGGCTGCGAGGCCGCGAAGCCCGGCAGCCAATGTAGCTCGTGCTCATGCAGGCGGTGCTCGCCGCCGATGCCATAGACCGGCTGGATCTGGCTGGCGGCGCCCGCGACAGCGCGCAGCAGCCAGTCGCACCACGCGCACGCCTCACTGCGATAGCCCGCGCCGAGCAGGGAATTGAGGATGAAGCCGGTGTCGCGCAGCCAGCAATAGCGATAATCCCAATTGCGCGAGCCGCCTGGCTCCTCAGGGATTGACGTTGTCGGCGCGGCGACGATGCCGCCTGTCGGCTGGTAGGTGAGCGCCTTCACGGTGATCAGCGAGCGGATGACAGCGTCCTTCCACGGCCCCTCGTAGCTGGCCTTCGCCGCCCAACGCCGCCAGTGCGTCTGGGTGCGGCGCAGCGCCTCCAGCGGGTCGCTGGCGCCTGGCGGCGGCAGATGCGAAGGCTGATAGGCCAAAGCGAAAGCCAGCCGTTCGCCAGCCGCCACGGTGAACTCAGCCGAGATGACGCCATCGTCCACGGCGACAGCGCACGGCGCTGCGAGAAAAACCGCGTGCGGCCCGGCGACGGCCCGCACGCCAAACGCCTCGTCGACGTCATCACTGACCGCTGATATCCATGGCTGGAGGCGACCATAGTCAAACCGGGGCGCAAGCCGCATCCGCATGGTTACGGCGCCACGAACGCCCTCAACGATGCGTATGATCTGCGAAGAGCCAGCCTCATCCCGCACCGGCATGAAATCGATAAGCCTGACCGCGCCCTCGCCTGTTTCAAACGCGCTTTCCAGCACAAGGGTGTCTGGCTGATAACGGCGCGTCGTCCTGGAAGGCGTAACTGCCGGAGCAAGCGTCCAGTGGCCGTGCCGTTCGTCGCCAAGCAGCGCGGCAAAGCATGCGCCGGAATCGAAGCGTGGCCAGCACAGCCACGCAATGGCGCCGGCTGAGGACAGCAGCGCCGCCGTTTGCCCGTCGCCAATGAGCGCGTAGTCGCTGATCGATCGCGCCATGCTCAGGACCCGGCGCGTCGGCGCAGGCCGCCAGCCAGGGCGGCGCCGCCAAGGCCCGCCAGCACGCAGATCCCCGCCAGCGCGGCGATCCTCAGCGCACGCGCCGGATAAAGCCCAGGGTCGGGCTGCACCTCGTCGCCAAAGGCGCCGTGGGTGGCGTGCAGGCCCTGTTCGGCTGCGTAAAGATTGTCGACCTTGCGATCACGGGTACGCCCCCGATCCTTCTGGCCCTCAACCACCTGATTGGCGAGGATGCGATCGACAAGTGACGGCGCAACCATATCCCCCAGCACGGTGAGGGCCGTCCGCGCGCCGAGCCAGTATTCAGCCCGCGGATTGAGCGCCGCGTGGAGGATGGCGCGCGCCGCAGCTTCCGGACGATAGACCGGCGCGACCGGCCGTGGCGCCGCCTCTAGATGGCTGCGCGCCCAGTCGAACTGCGTCGTGTTCACGGCGGGCAGATGCACAGTGCTGATCCGGATATTGCTGTTGTCATGGCGCAATTCGGTTCGCACGGCGTCGGTAAAGCCGCGCACCGCATGTTTGGCGCCGCAATAGGCGGCCTGTAGCGGGATGCCGCGATAGGCCAGCGCCGACCCCACCTGGACGATGACCCCCGTATTGCGCCGTCGCATGCGGGCGAGAGCAGCCAGCACCCCATGGACGTAACCGTGATACGTCACCTGGGTGACCCGGTGAACTTCGGCGGGCGTCAGTGAGGAGGCTGGCGCGAATACGGTCACCATGGCGTTGTTGACCCAGATGTCGATGGGACCAAGTTGCTGCTCGACCGTGTCGGCGGCGGCTTCAACTGCGCCGGCGTCAGCCATGTCGAGCGCGATCACGCATGTTTGCCCGGCAGCGGACGGCGCCTGACGATGAATGTCTTCCTGCGCCGCGCGCAGGCCGCTCGCGTCGCGCGCCAGCAGGGCGACCCGGGCGCCTGCTATCGCGAAGGCGAGGGCGGCGGCGCGTCCGACGCCCGCCGATGCGCCTGTAACGACCACAGTCTTGCCGCGCAGTGACGTGTGGCGACGTGGCGGCAAGGCGCGTGGGGCAGGGACGGTGGCGTTCAAGCTGGTCTCCCGTTGACGGTGGCGATGCTTCCTCAGGTCAATAGCCAAGGTCAGGCAATGGTTCCGACGGTTTCAGGCGGTGACCGGCCGCGTGGGGCGCGGCGCGGGCACGCGCTGGCGGGCCGTTGCCCGTCCAGTCATGCGTTGCGTGTCCGGCCATCGGCCCGGCGCAAAAAATGCCTGACGCTGCGGAACGATCAGAGAGAGCGACGACTTAACCATATGAGCGCTTAAGGCGAGTTCGCCCCGCTAGACGGATGCGCTGCCGGATCCCTGCCATGTCTGTTCATGCGGCGCCTGCTCGCCCGGCTGTTGGTCTGTCTCCTGTTGCGCCAGCAGTGGTTGCTGTGCTGCAGGACGCCGCATGCCGTTGCGCCGCCGACGCACGGATGTGCATGGCGCAGCTTCAGATCCCACGGCGGACGCGGGACGCCAGCGGGCGCCCAGGCCTTAAGGCATGCTCATCGGTGCAGATGACGGACGCCGTGCCTTTCGCGCTCGGTCCTCCCATGCCCGCCGCCCTGCGAACTGGTCGAACTGATCTTCTCTGTCTGGGCCGGCCCTGTCCGGCTGCAACGTCAAGAATGGGGCTCCAGATGTCTCAGGAACTCCTCATCTACATCAATGATTTGCGCGCCTTTTCGCGCAAACTGTGCGGCAATAACGCAGAGGCTGACGATTTGGTCCAGCAAACGCTGTTGCGGGCGATCGAAAACGAACGCCATTACACGCCCGGCGGCTATCGACGCGCGTGGTTACGCAAAATCATGCGCAACGCTTTCCTGAATAACCGGCGCAAACAGCGTCGCGAATCCACGGGGTCACAAAGCTGCGTGTCGTCTGTCCCGACCTCGGCGCCTGATCAGGAATGGTGCATGCGCCGCACCGAGCTGCTGCGCCGGCTTGACGACATGCCGCCGCATTACCGGGACGCCATCGTGCTGGTTGGCGTCAAGGGCGAGAGCTACATCGCCGCGGCGCACATGCTTGACTGCGACATTGGCACGATCAAGAGCCGGGTCAGCCGCGCGCGCACCATGCTCAGGCACGCCATGGCCTGAGCCACAGGAGGCAGTCGCCTCTGCAACGATATGCAATCGGCCCGCGCGTCGCCGCGGGGCGATGACCCGATACGCTGATGAGCCTGTGCCTGCCTAAGGGTTGCTGCGACGCTTTCGAGAACGCCCCGAGCATAGGCGGCCAGATTTGCCGAATACTTACAGATGACATCGTCAAACAGGCAGGAACACGGCGTGGCGCATGAATTTCAACTGTCCAGGCCACCAGGCCGTATCGCGATTTATGATGGTGAACCCGAAAAGGAGTGGGAACAACAACGAGAACCGTGTTGGTTGCGAGGGGCAGCGCCAGCGCGCCAGACGACAGGCGCGGAGTTGGCCTGTATCACCAGCTGGCCGCCGGGGCCGGTCGGGAAGGGGGCGGCACAGCCTGGCCACCCTTCAGAACTGAGGCGATTTAGCCCTTCCGCAACGGCGGGATCGCAGCATAACCGATGTGCGGCCTTACCTTGCTTCCTTCTCTGGCTCGTCGGGCGTCAGCGGCGTGCGCTGCCCTGGCCTGCGCCGTGGCGTGTTGTCAGTGAATTCCTGCTGATCCGGGCGGCCCTTTGGCGGCGCGACGCCAGCTTCATCGGTCTGTTCGGTGTCGATGCGCTTGCCAGGATTACTTTTAGGTTCTTGCGACCGGTTTTGCGTCGTCATGGCGCCTGGTCTCCTGAGGTGAACGGGGTGTTGGAGCAACGCGCCGCCAGCGCCATCCGTTCCCCACGTCGCCTTGCGATGCGGCCGATCGGCGACGCCGCCGTCCGGAGGGCCCGCATAGCCGCAATGCGGCGCCCACTGTCATCCATGCGTCCGCAAGGACGTTTCGTCATTCAGGGAGAACAACAATGAAAGAACGTACGCTTGATGATCTGTTTCATGACACCCTTCGCGATATCTATTACGCCGAGCGTCAGATTTTACGCGCCTTGCCCAGAATGAAGCGTGCGGCGACCTCGCCGCAATTGCAGAAGGCCTTCGACACCCACAAGCAGCAGACCCAGGACCAGATTGAGCGCCTGCAGCAGGTGTTTGAGACCATCGACAAGAGCCCCAGGGGTAAAACCTGCCCGGCCATCGACGGCATCATTGATGAAGCGGAAGAAATCATGGAGGAATACAAGAATTCACGCGCGCTGGACGCTGGCCTCATTTCCGCCGCCCAGGCCGTGGAGCATTATGAGATCACCCGCTATGGCACGCTGCGGCGCTGGGCCCAGGAACTTGGCAATGACCGGGCGCGGGTGTTGCTCGATGAAACGTTGCGTGAGGAAGCAGACACCGACGAACTGTTGAGCCAGATCGCCGAAGCCGGCATCAATAAAGCTGCATCGTCTGCAGCCTGATCGCAATGCGCGGCGCATGCGGCGGCGTCCGGTTGTGTGCAGCTGTGGCGGGCCAGTTAAATTTCTGCTTCCGAAAATGGCGTTCCACGGGGGCGCCATTTTTCATGCGCGCGCCATAGGGTTTCGCCAGCCCTCGTCTTGACGACGACGCCACATATCTACGCATTCCAGGAACAAACCGCGCTCCTCGTGTTTTAGCGTTCCCATCGAACATTGCGCAAGGCGCGGCCGTTACGCTGGCGACGCCAGCGGCGGCGAGACGGGAGATCACCCATGAGAGCACTGACCTGGCGCGGCAAGGGCGACATACGTTGTGAGAGCGTGCCCGACCCGTCCATCCAGCACGGTCGCGACGCGATTATCAGGGTGACCGCCTGCGCCATCTGTGGGTCTGACCTGCATCTTTATGACGGCCAGATCCCTGACATGCGCTCTGGCGATATTCTGGGCCATGAGACCATGGGCGAGGTAGTGGAGGTGGGGCCCGACGCTGGCGATCTGCGCCCCGGAGACCGCGTCGTCGTGCCATTTAACATTGCCTGCGGCGACTGCTTTTATTGCGCGCGCGGTTGGTATTCGGCCTGCGAGCGCTCCAATCCCAAGCGCGATCGCGCCGCGAAACTCTGGGGCCATGGGTGCGGCGGGTTCTACGGTTACTCCCATCTCACCGGCGGCTATTCGGGCGGGCAGGCCGAATATCTGCGCGTGCCCTTTGCTGACATTGGGGCAGTGAAGGTCCCAGACAGCATGAGCGACGAGCAGGCGCTGTTTCTGTCCGACATTCTGCCTACCGGCTACATGGCTGCGGATTTCTGCAACATCCAGCGCGGCGACACCATTGCCGTGTTCGGCTGCGGCCCTGTGGGCCAGATGGCCATCCGCAGCGCCTTTTTGCTTGGCGCGGAGCGCGTCATCGCCATCGATACGCCTGCGGAGCGCCTTGAGATGGCCCGCGCCGCAGGAGCGAGCACCATCGACTTCATGGACGAGGACGTTTTTGACCGGATCCAGCAGATGACGGACGGGCGCGGCGTCGATGCGTCCATTGACGCTGTGGGCGGAGAGGCCGACGCCTGGGCGAGCCTCGATTCCATGGTCGACCGTATCAAGAACGCCGCGTTCCTTGCGACCGACCGACCGCATGTGCTGCGCCAGGCCATCCATTGCACGAGGAACTTCGGCACGGTGTCGATCGTCGGCGTCTATGGCGGCTATCTCGACAAGATACCCTTTGGCTCCGCCATGAACCGGGGCCTGACGTTCCGCATGGCCCAGACACCCGTGCTCACCTACCTGCCGCGCCTGATGCAGCACATTGAGAACGGCGACATCGACCCATCCTTCGTCATCACGCATCAGGCCCGCCTCGAGGACGGCCCGGATCTCTACCAGAAATTCCGCGACAAGGAGGACGGCTGCATCAAGGTGGTGCTGCGGCCAGGGCTATAATGCGCGCCCGTTTCTTTGCTCGCCCCGGCGCGCAGGCCCGGGAACAAAAGGCCCGCTGAAGGTTTAAAGCCAGCGTTCATTCCCCAGATGAACGCCTCCAGGAAACCCCGCCCCCGCCGCAGGGCGGGGTTTTCGCATGTTGAAGCGATCGTCCGACAGGCTGCGATACGGAACATGTGCATGGCGAATTGCATTGTGCTGACGATGACAATGCATGCCACCCCTCTTGCCGGTCCTGACATGGCTGCGAGCCGCGCCCTGCCTGAGCAAGGCGGATATACGGGCTGCCTTGAATCGTTGCACCCTGCGGTGGCGGCGCCAGCCCGCAATGAGGCGGGGCGTCTGCCGCAATGGCTGGCGGCGCTGGCGGCGCAAAGCTGGCTGCAGCCGGGGCGGCGGCTGCCGGTGGCTCTGGTGATCAATAATTCGGACGACGGCTCAGAGGGCGTCGTGCGCGCCGCGCAGGCGCTTTATCCTGCGTTGCAGCTTACGCCAGTCATCGTCCAGTTTCCGCCGCCGCTCGCCCATGTGGGCATGGCGCGGCGCATGGCCTGCGATCTGGCGCTGCAGATGGTCCCTGATCCACGTACCGGCGTCATCCTGTTGACCGATGCGGATACCCGGCCCGAGCCCCATTGGGTTGCGGCTAATCTTGCGGCGATCGCAGCGGGCGCCGATGCAGTCGGCGGTGAGATCATTGGCGATGTTGAGGAAGAGGCGGCGCTGGGCCCCGACTTCCTGCGTCGTGCGCGCCTGCGCAAAACCTATGACCGCCTCGCCGATCGCCTCGCGCAGCTGGTTGACCCCAACCCCGACGATCCCTTTCCGCGCCATCGCGATCACACCGGCGCCAGCCTCGCCGTGCGGGCCGAGTGGCTGGCGCGGGTAGGCGGCTGCCCGCCGCTGCCCGTTCGCGAGGACATTGCCCTTATCGCGGCCCTGCAAAGGCGCGGCGCGGTGCTGCGCCACGCGCCTGATGTCCGGGTCGTCGCTTCCGCGCGTCTGGACGGGCGCGCCCCTGGCGGCATGGCCGCCTGTCTGCGCAGCTGGGTCGAGGCGGAGCAGCGTGGCGAGCCGCTGCTGGTGGAGGCGCCCGAGCAATTGCTGCTGCGCCTGCGTCGACGCGCCCTCGTGCGCTCGCTGACCAGCTGCGCCCCCGGCGAGCAGGCGCGCCGCGCGGCCGAAGCCCAATGCGATCCTCAGGATGTGACGCGGCTGATCGCGCTGGGCGCCAACAGCCACGCCCTGGTGGCGCGGTTTGCGCCCGCACCCGTCGACCCTGTCGAAACCGAGCCTGTCGAGGCGGCCATCGCCCGGCTTCAGGCGATGATCGCAAGCCTTGAAGGAGCGAGCGTTGAACCAGCCGTCTGAACCTGCGCTGCCCGAGTTGTTGCGCGCCGCCATGGCCTGCGATGCTGAGTTGCACGCGGGCGGCCGGCAGTTTCCCGACGCTGGAATCGCGGTGCTGAGGCAGGCGGGATTGCTCCGCCAGCCGCCACTGGCGCCCGATGCGATCGGTCGCTTGCTGGTCCTGCTCGCAGACATTGCGTGGGGCGATCTGGCCGTGGCGCGTATCTATGAGGGGCACGTCAACGCCCTGTGGCTGATCAAGCGGTTTGGCGCGGCGGGGCAATGGGCGCTGGCGCGCCAGCAGGTGGATGCGGGCCTTGTGTTCGGCGTCTGGAACACTGATGACCCTGTTGATCCATTGCGCCTGCAGCCTGGGCCGACGGGCGAGCCCGTCCTGAGCGGCCGCAAGACCTTCGCGTCGGGCGCAGATGGCGTCGATGTGGCGCTGGTCACCGCCGAGACCGATCAGGGGCGGCGTATGCTGCTTGTCCCGCTGAATGGCCGCCCAGTTGACCGCAACTGGTGGCGGCCTCAGGGCATGCGTCTGTCGGGCAGTCATGTGGTTGATTTTGCCGGGGTTAAGCTGCGCCCGCAGGACATGGTCGGCCAGCCAGACGATTATATTGCGCAGCCCTGGTTTAGCGGCGGCGCGATCCGCTTCGCCGCGGCGCATGTGGGGGGCATGCGAGCGGTGCACGACGCACTGGTCGACCACCTGTGTCAGACCGACCGTTGCGACGATCCTTACCAGCAACACCGTCTCGCCCGCACCGCCATCCTCGTGGAAACCGGCTGTCTGTGGTTACGCCGCGCTGCCGACGCCTGGCGAAGGGCTTGCGCGGAACCTGCGTCCGCCAACGCCGGCGCCGAACTTGAGGCGATCGCGAACGCCACACGCATGGCGGTGGAAAATGCGGCGCTTGAGGTGCTTGAACTGGCCGAGCGCGGCGTGGGCGCCGCGGGCCTGATGCAAGCGCATCCGCTGGAACGGCTGGCCCGCGACTTGCGGACCTATTTGCGCCAGCCCGCTCCCGACCGGGCGCTCGCCCAGTGCGGACGCGCCGTGGCGACGCGCGCCTGGTCGCCGGGGCAGGAGAGGGAGCCTGAATGATGAGCGTGCCCCAATTGGATAAGGTCCGGCGGCTGCTGGTGATTGCGCCGCACCCAGATGATGACTCCCTGGGCTGCGGCGGCCTGATTGCCAGAACAATCGCTGCGCGGGGCGAGGTTTGCACGGTGTTCGTCACCGACGGCGGCGCGTCCCATCGAGGCTCGCAGACCTGGCCTCGGGCGCGCCTCGCCACGCAGCGCAAACAGGAGGCCCTCGCCGCGCTTGCGGCATTGGGCGCAGGCGTCGGGCCGCGCTTGTTCCTCGACCTGCGCGACGCCGACATGCCGGCTGAAGGAGCGCCAGCATGGACGGAGGCGGTGGAGCGCCTGACAGCCTGCATCAACGCCTTCCAGCCCGACCTTGCGCTTCTGCCCTGGCGCCGCGACCCGCATCGGGATCACCGGGATAGCTGGCGTCTTGCGACAGAGGCGATCAGGCGGAGCGGCGCGCGCCCCGATGTGCTCGAATACGCGATCTGGCTGGATGAGCTGGGGGCCGCCGAAGACTTCCCCCATGCGGGCGAGGCGACATTGATCACATGCGACATCGCGGCCTTTGTAGCGCTCAAACGCGCCGCAGTGGCCGCCCACACATCGCAGACCACCGACCTGATCGACGACGACCCAGGTGGTTTCCGCCTGACGTCGGAAACCATCGCGCGCCTGTGCCAGTCCACCGAGACCTACTGGTTTGCTCATGAAAGCGATTGACGCACAAGGCTTTGAGCGAAAGTTCCGCAGCGATCCGGATCCGTGGCGCTATGAGAGCGCGCGCTTCGAAGCCTTCAAGCGCCGCATCCTCCTGCATGCCTGCGGCGACAGGCTGTATGGCCGGGCCCTTGAGCTCGGCTGCGCCAATGGCGTCACCACCCAGGCGCTGGCGCGACAGTGCCTGAGGCTCGACGCGGTTGACGCCTCGCCGACTGCGTTGCGCCTGGCCGCCGCCCGCCCTTATGGCCGGCGCCGTCCGCGCTTCTTCCAGATTGAAGCGCCCGCGCCGCTGCCGCGACCTGCGTATGATCTTATCGTCGTGTCGGAGCTGGCCTATTACCTGGACGTGCACGCCCTGGCGCGCCTGAACCAGCGACTGGAGGCGGCGCTGACGCCGGCCGGGCGCATCGTCATTCTGCATCATCTGGTGGCGTTCGCCGACGCGGCGCAGCGCCCCGCCCAGGCCCAGGCGCGTATGCAGGCCTACTTCGCCGCGCGCCGACTGCAGGTTGCGTGCTCCAGATACGCCAGGTTCGAGGTTGTCGCATTCGGGAGGTAGCCGGGCATCGCCGCATGGCGCCAGCCGCTGCGCGCGGTCGGCTGACCTGTTCACGCCGTGGCGCGTCCTGCCTTTAACAACAATATTATAACGTGTTTTGGAACTCTGCGGAAAGCTCAGCTGTTAAGCCTTCACAAACCATTTCAGGGAGTTGACCATGCTGCGCGAACCACCCCCTCAGTTTCCGCCCATGTCCTCTTCCAGTTCCGCGCCCCTGCCGCTGGAAATCTCGCCAGCAGAGGCGCGAGCGAGGCGCAAGGCGGGCCCCATGCCCATGTTACACCGCCAGTTACTCGAAAACCTCGCCCGCGCCAGGGGGCTGTCTCGTGGGGGGCGCCGTCAGCTGCAAGTGGCGCGCTGACGCCTGGCCGACACATGGACGGCCTATGGGCGACACATGGGCGACACCTGGGCGAAGTGTAGCGCTCAGGTGACGCGACGCCGCGATTGGGGTCGTGGAGACGCCCCGGCGCTGGTCGCTGCAGCGTCTGAACAAAAGGCGTGGCGCATACATAAGACATGCGAGTGAACAGACGCCGCCGGCCATTGGCCTGGCGGCGTCGTCGCATTAGAGGCGGCCCGAGAAACAACCAGGCCGTTGCAGGCCAGCGGGTCCGTTGCGCTTCGCATCATCCCGACGTCCCTCGGAGTTATCGGACGATGTCGCGGCGCTGAATGACAGCGGACGCGCCGCATGAAACAGAAAAAGGCCGGGACATTGCCCGGCCTTGATCGTTTGCTGGCGCGTGCGCGTGCGCGTGGGCTCAGAGCAGGAGGCTCAGAGATAACGGCCCCGTTCGTCACGGACCTGCTCTGGCGTGTAGGATGGCGCATCCGGGTCGAAGCGATCCCAACCGCTCTCACGATAGGCGGCCTCGCGTCGCGCCAGATCGACCTGGCGCGTGTCATTGAGCACCGCCTGCGCCTGGTCAACAAGCTCCGGCGCAACGCGGGCTGACAGCAAGGTCCCGCCACGGCGCACGCCTTCCGCGTAAAGGTTGGCGTCGCGCTCCGGCACGCCTTCGCCGACCATGGCGCCAACCAAGCCGCCAGCCGCTGCGCCGGCCGCCGCGCCGCCTGCCACGCCTGCGGCGGTCGCCGCCAGCCAGCCTGCAGCGACAACCGGACCAACGCCAGGGATGGCCATCAGCCCCAGACCGGCCAACAGGCCGCCGGCGCCGCCAAGCGCCGCGCCGAGCCCGGCGCCCGTTGCTGCGCCTTCGGCCGCGTCACTGGGGTCCCGTGTCTGCTCGCCGTCGTACCAATTGTCGGCGTTATTGGCGACCAGCGACATGTCTGAGCGTGGTACGCCAAGCTGCTCCAGCCGGTCAGCCGCGTTGGCCGCTTCGGCATGGGTGTCGAAAAGTGCAGTGAGCGTTGTCATGGATGTGTCCTTCCGTAAAAGCGCAATTCGTCAAGTTCAGTCGTCAGGTGCGCGCATCACTTCGGGAAGACATGACCTTGATAATCGAGCGCAATGGCATGCTCCGCGCCATTCTTCATGCCTTTGCCACGCCAGATCCCATCCTTGTCCTTGGACAGGCCGGTGACATTGGTGAAGCCAGCCTCGGTAAAGCGGCTGCGGGCCTGCTCTTCAGTAAAGCTGTTGGCGCCCTTCGCCGGCTGTGCCGGGGCCGGCGTCTCGCGCGTTTGCACCGCTGGCGTATCTGGCTTCGGGTTCGCCGGTTGTTGCTGGGCGAACGCCGCCACGGGGGTCGCTACCAGCATGAACGCAAGCATTGGAATGCGCATCTTGATCCCTCCAGTTTGCCTTGTATGGAAGATCAAGTGGTTGGCCGACAGAACAGTTCCAACCACTTTTAAAAAGATTCGCTGGAACCCAGCCGCTTCCCGCTGCGTTCAGAGCTGCTGCAAGGCGTAAAGCACATACAAATTGTGTGATTATGAGGCTTGTCTGAGCGATCATGGCAAATGTCCGCCAGGGATTACACAAGGACGGTCCGTGGATGATGATCGCGGGGCCTGCTGGAGAGAGCATAACAATCCGACGTCGCCCGAATATTGTCCGTAGCATTCGGGAACAGTGCGGCGCCGCCACGTGTTCTCCGGAAATACCAACAGTTTGTCGCGACAGCAGAACGACGCGTTACGGAAGCGTCGCGGGTTGTTGGCCTTTGATGGCGAACACCATCGCGGAAGGATGAACCATGCCCCCTTACCCCAGGCCGCCTTTTCCCAAACAACAGCAGGTCGCGCCAGGCCGCATTGGCGCGCTCGATCCGCCCGCAGATCATGGTGAGTCCAGCTGGCGAGGCGCCGGCCGTCTCGAAGGGATGCGGGCGCTGATCACCGGTGGCGATAGCGGCGTCGGCCGGGCTGTGGCCATCGCTTTCGCGCGTGAAGGGGCGGACATCGGCCTGTCCTACCTCGATGAACACGATGACGCCCGCGCAACGGCCCAGCTGATTGAGGAGGCAGGCCGGCGCTGTGTGTTGCTGCCAGGCGATATCTCTGCGGCCGACCATTGTCGCGCCATCGTCGCCGAGGCGGCGTCGGCGCTGGGTCCGATTGACATTCTGGTCAATAACGCCGCCTGGCAGGCGCAATATGCCTCGCTCGATGACATCACGGATGACGCATGGCGGGCCACCTTCGACACCAATATCCACGCCATGTTCTATTTGTCGAAGGCCGTTGTCGCGCAGATGACAGCCGGCGGCGTCATCATCAACACCACATCGATCAATGCCGACAGGCCAAACCCATCGCTATTAACCTACGCCACCACCAAGGGCGCCATTCTTAACTTTACGGCAGGTCTGGCGCAGCTGCTGGCCGACAAGGGAGTGCGGGTCAACGCCGTGGCGCCCGGTCCAGTGTGGACGCCCCTGATACCCGCCACGTTGTCAATCGAGGATGTCACCGCGTTCGGCGCCAATTACCCCATGGGCCGGCCGGCGCAGCCGGTGGAGCTCGCATCTGCCTATGTGATGCTAGCCGAACCCATGTCGAGCTACGTCTCCGGCGCGGTCATCGCCGTCACCGGCGGCGCGCCCTTTGTCTAGGCCACGGGGCCGGACGCAGAGGTCAATGAATGTCGCCAGAAGCCGATGAGCGTGACCTCTCCTGTCGTGCTCAGCCCGCGAGGCCCAGGCGTTGCGCCGCTCGCGGGGCCGTTTGCATCGGCGGGGCCTTGATTGAAGCGTGGCGTGGCGCTGACACGCCCGGATTGGTCGGTGAGCGACTTGGGCGCCAATGTGTAAGGCGTCCCAGGGCCGTTAACAGCAGCTGGCGCAGGAGCAAAAGCCAATGGATGCCACACTGGCGGTCGGATATGCGGCGTCGCTATGCTCGGTGATCAGCTTCACGCCGCAAGTATGGAAGATTGCCAGTACGGGGGACGCTTCGGCGATTTCGCGCCGCATGTATGCCATTACCGTGGTGGGCTTCGCGTTATGGACCTGTTTCGGCGTGCTGCGTGGCGAGTGGCCTATCATTCTCACCAACGCCATATGCTTTTTACTGGCCAGCGCCATCCTGTGCCTCGCGCTGCTGCCAGACCGAACCCGCCTGCGCCTTGCGACACTATTTGGCGCGGGTAAACCGGGCGCCGGGTGAGCCGCCCAATATCGCTCATTGAAGCGTGCGCCGCATTCACGCGAAGTGAGCCCGGCGCCCCAGGGGGCTGTCCATCACCAGGCAGGCCGCGCCATGCAAGGTTGGCGACCGCGATCCACCTGCCCATCATGGTGAGATCCGTTGGCGCGGCGCCGGCTGGCGCGAAGAGATGCAGGCGCCGAACGCTGGCGGCGACTATGAGAAGCAAGACATGAGCCGGCGGGCCCGCCCGACTGCGGCCACAATGACCGGCTTTATGCCACGCCGTGCGTCCTGGTGGACGGTCGCCATGACCGTTGAAGAACAGGCGCGGCCTTACCGACTGTATTGCGACGCTTAATCGACCCGGCAAGGCTGTCATGTCGTCCAGTATTGTGTGGCGACATGCGGCCAACCTTTAAAGCAGCGCGGGCGGCGGCGCGCAAATGGACTGTATATCTCTTCGTACAAGGGTCGCCGGTGGGGCGTGTCACCGGTTGAGTCAAGGCGTGCCTGAGATAACCGGCGCGCCAGGTTCCAGTTATATTTTAGGGTGTTAAATCATGACTTGCATTGTCGGCATAGAGTACGACGGGAACGTCTATATTGGGGGCGATAGCGCCGGGGTTGGCGGATACAGGATGACGCAACGGAAGGACCGCAAGGTTTTCCGCAATGGTGATTTTCTGATGGGCTTCACCACCAGCTTTCGCATGGGGCAGTTGCTGGCGCACAAGCTAAACCCGCCGCTGCGTCACCCATCCGATGATGTCTACAAATATATGGTGACGTCTTTCGTTGACGCCGTGAGAGTGTGTCTGCGTGACGGTGGGTTCGCCAAGGCCAATAACGGGGAAGAGACCGCCGGCACATTCCTTGTCGGCTACGAGGGGCGGCTGTTTTATGTTTACGATGACTACCAGGTCGGTGAGCCAATAGATGGCTTTGCCGCGTGCGGTTGCGGGGAGGACATTGCCCTCGGCGTCCTGTCCGTGACGAGCCATCTCCCGCCCCTCGATCGCGTCAGGCTGGCGCTTGAAGCATCGGAGCGGTTCTCGGCTGGCGTCAGAAGGCCGTTCCATATCGAGACGTTATCGGAGCCACAAGGTCAGGCCGCCACGTCAAAGGGAACGGAATAACATGGCGCGCGGACTGGCGACGGAGCGCCTGTTGTTTTCCGCTGCGAGGCGACATCGAACTGATGGACGGGGCGGGACGATTGGTTCTTTGCCTGTCGCCCACAGGCAACGCAAAGGCGGACAGGCGCTCCTCCGCCAACGCAATGTACGCTCTCCAGGATTGGCAAAAGCCATTAAA
>NZ_JCAWFG010000089.1:0-345 GCF_059740505.1 Camelimonas sp. FR25
GGCCCCAATGGTGAGCGCTGGCGCAAGCTTCCATGGCGATCGTCTCTGGCGCCAGCTCGTTCACGATTTCCGTAAGCTTTGTGCGGCTGACCTTTCGTGAAACAATCACACCGTTTGTATCAATCCCGTGCAGATGGAACGATTGCTTTCCAAGATCGATCGCCAGCAAATTCATTGTCATGCTGTCCTCCTCCAGGTTGGGCCACTTACTGTGAGCGCGAGGAGGGAGGCGTCCATCCCATAACATGAAGACAGCAGTGGATCGTGTCGGTCGTGGCAAGGAGCGCCAGATCAATATCCGCTTCCTCGCCATGACAAACCACTATGTCTACGAGCCCGAGTTCT
>NZ_JCAWFG010000090.1:0-624 GCF_059740505.1 Camelimonas sp. FR25
GGCCTATTTCCGCATGGTCAATGAGAAGGGCGGGGTCAATGGCCGCAAGATCACTCTGATCTCGCTCGATGACGCTTACAGTCCGCCCAAGACCTTCGAACAGACCCGCAAGCTGGTGGAGCAGGATGACGTCGCCTTCATCTTCAGCCCTCTTGGCACCCCGACGGGGATGGTGGTGCGCAAATATCTGAACGACAAAAAGATCCCACAGCTGTTTGTCGGCGGCGGCGCGACCGCCTGGGGCGATCACAAGAACTTCCCCTGGAGCATGAGTTTCCAGCCCTCGTACCAGTCCGAGACAGCGGTCTACGCAGCTTATGTGCTGAAGCACAAACCCGAGGGCAAGATCGCCCTGCTGTACCAATATGACGACGCGGGCCGCGACTATGCCCATGGCTTCAAGAAAGGCCTCGGCGCCGAAAACGCCAAAAAAATGATCGTGGCTGAGGCCACTTATGAGCCAACTGATCCGAGCATCGACAGCCAGATTCTCAAACTGCGCGCCTCGGGCGCTGATATCCTGTTCATGCACGCCATCCCCAAGCAGGCGGCGCAGGGCATTCGCAAGATCCATGAGATCGGGTGGAAGCCAATGTTCTTCCTCGCTGCGACCTCAGCCTCGTT
>NZ_JCAWFG010000091.1:0-184396 GCF_059740505.1 Camelimonas sp. FR25
GGCGCCGACGAAAACGCGTGGATGCCCGCGACGAGCGCGGGCATGACGGCTTGGTGGCGGGAGTGGCGACGCCTTGGCCATGCTGTCGTCTTGACCGCGCGATCCAACTTGGCGCCGCTGCGTCCTGGCCCACGCCCGCCGCCACCCTCCAGCCGTCATGGTCGGGCTTGACCCGACCATCCACGACTTGCGGCGCGCAACCATGGCGCCGACGAAAACGCGTGGATGCCCGCGACGAGCGCGGGGATGACGATTTGGACGAGCGCGGGCACGACGGCTGGGACGCGCGAGCATGTAACGGCGTCAACAATCGCGAGCGTAACCGCAGCGGCCCATTTGCATGGTGGAACACCGGCCACACCTGCCCAAAAAACACCCAGACGCTCGCGTTTGCGTGATCCGGCCCTGATTGTGCCGACGCGGCGGCTTCGTTAACGCTGCGCCAGCAACAATTCACAGGGATTCGCGGCGCATTCGCCCGCGACAGCGCGAGGCGGCGATGCGGTTTCTCCCGATGGCGGCGGTTGCCGCAGCGTCAATCATGCTCCTTTCGGGCTGCTACACCACAACGCCTGACCCGCAGGTGTCGGAGCGGGACGCTGAATGGCTCGCCCAGGTCCCCAAGGCCGAGGAAGACCCGATCTTCGCCCGCTATCTGATGTCGAAAAATGACACGGGCGAAGAGCCAGGCACGATCGTCGTCGACACCAAAGCGCGGCAACTCTACTTCGTGCTGCCCGATAACAGGGTGATGCGCTACGGCGTGGCCGTCGGCAATGAAGCCTTTGGCTGGACCGGGACCGCAGTGGTGCAGCGCAAGGCCGAGTGGCCGGACTGGAACCCGCCCGCCGACATGAAGGCCCGCTGGCCGCATGTGAAATTCACCAAGGGCGGCCCCGGCAATCCGCTCGGAGCCCGCGCCCTGTATCTGTATCAGGACGGCAAGGATACGCTGTATCGCATCCATGGCACCAATGAGCCTGAGAAGATCGGCCGCGCCGAATCCTCAGGCTGCATCCGCATGCGCAACATCGATGCCATCGACCTGTACAACCGGGTGCAAAATGGCGCCAAGGTGATCGTCAAGTAACAGGCGAGCCCGGCTGGCGGCGTGATCCGACACGCTCGCCCGCCTTATCGCGAGCCACACGCCCCCGCGCCCTGTCCCCTCGCGCGTCATGCCCGTGCTTGTCACGGGCATCCACGTCGTCAACACTCGGTCATCACCTGCGCGCCCACAGGCGCGCCGCAGCCTCAGCCGCGCTGCAACGCCTGCGAGAAGCGCACCGCCTCGCCCTGGGATGGGGCGGTGAGTTCGCCGTCCCACATCACCACATGGCCGCGCACCACCGTGCCGACAGGCCAGCCGGTGACCGAGACGCCGTCATAGGGCGTCCAGCCGCAGCGCGAGGCGATCCATTCATTGCGGATGGTTTCGCTGCGCTTCATGTCGACGATGGTGAAATCGGCGTCATAGCCCACGGCGATGCGGCCCTTGCTGGCGATGCCGAACAGCCGGGCCGGGCCTGCGCTGGTCATGTCGACAAAGCGCGCGAGGCTGAGGCGGCCGGCGTTGACGTGGTTGAGCATGGTCGGCACCAGCGTCTGCACGCCAGTCATGCCAGAAGGCGAATTCGGATAGGGCTTGGCCTTCTCTTCCAGCGTGTGCGGCGCGTGGTCGGAGCCGAGCACATCGGCGACGCCCTGGGTCACGCCCTCCCAGATGCCGTCGCGGTGGGCGGCGTCGCGCACCGGCGGGTTCATCTGCACCAGCGTGCCAAGCTTCTCATATGCCTCGGGGCCAGCCAGGGTGAGGTGATGTGGCGTCACCTCGCAGGAGGCGACATCCTTGTGCTGCGCGAGGAAGCGCATTTCATCGGCGGTGGAGATGTGCAGCACGTGGATGGCGGCGCCCTCCTTGCGGGCGATGCGCACCAGCCGCTCGGTGCAGCGCATGGCCACCTCCGCCGAACGCCACACCGGATGGCTCGACGGATCGCCCTCAACCCGCAGATCCTTGCGCTCGCGCAGCATCATCTCGTCTTCCGAGTGGAAAGCGGCCCTGCGGCGGGTCTGGCGCAGGATCTGGGCGACGCCCTCATCATCCTCAACCAGCAGATCGCCGGTGGATGAGCCCATAAACACCTTGATGCCAGCCGCGCCTGGCAGGCGCTCCAGCTCGGGAATGTCTTTGGCGTTGCCATGGGTGCCGCCGACCCAGAAGGCGAAATCGCAATGCATGCGATGGTGGCCGCGCTTCACCTTGTCGGCGAGGGTCTCAGCCGTGGTGGTCAGCGGATTGGTGTTCGGCATTTCGAACACGCCAGTGACGCCGCCCATCACCGCAGCGCGCGAGCCGCTCTCCAGATCTTCCTTGTGATCGAGGCCTGGCTCGCGGAAGTGCACCTGGGTGTCGATGACGCCAGGCAGAATGGTCAGGCCGCGACAATCGATGACCCGGCCCGCCCTGGCATGATCCACCGCGCCGATATGCACGATGACGCCATCGCGCACCGCCACATCGCGAATGCCCTCGCCATCCTGATTGACGACATTGCCGCCAGCGAGAACGAGATCATAAGTGTCGGCCATCAGCGTGCTTTCCTGTTGCGGCCCGTCGCATGCGATCCGGCGACGGTTGGGAAACTGGCCCTCTTTTGCGCCGGTCACGCCGCCGGATCAAGCGGCGCCGACGGAGCCACATGGGCGCCGAACAGCGCTGGGCGAGGGCTGCGCAGGTCAAGGGCGGCGTACCCCCCATATGGGGCGCGGCGCGCCGGGAGCGAAACCGCGCGTGTTGCTTTGCCCCAGATATGTCAGCCGCTGATGCCCCTTGCCCGCAAGTACCCCGGCGCGCCGCCATCTGGCGCCGGGCCTGCCGCCCTTTCGGCGCCGCCTGCGACAACTTGGAAGCCAGGGCAAGGCGGACTATGTCTTGGGCCGCGCTGGCGCACCGCCTGGCGTGATCCGGCCAGCGCCCCTGGTCGCCCATGGGTTGCCCCCAAAACCTGTGGCGATTGGCCTGAGCCAGACAAAACACTGCAGGAGCCCCCATGCCTACAGCCCATCTCGTCGATCGCGGCGTCATCTCGGTGAGCGGCGCCGATGCGCAATCTCTGCTGCAAGGCCTGATCACCTGTGACGTGGAGGCGCTTGCGCCAGGCGCCGCTTCTGCCGGCGCACTGCTGACGCCGCAGGGCAAGATCCTGTTCGATTTCCAGATTGTGCGCGCCCCGGACGCGGAAGACGCTGGCTTTCTGCTCGATGTCGCCGCCGCCAGCGCCGCAGACTTCGCGAGGCGGCTGAATTTCTACAAGCTGCGCGCCAAGGTCAGCATCAGCAATCGCAGCGATGAGCTCGCGGTATTGGCCAGCTGGGGCGCCGACGCCGCCCCGCTCCCAGGCGTGGTCTGGACCGATCCTCGCCTCGCCGCGCTGGGCCAGCGCGCCGTCGCGCCTGTGGCCGATCTGGCGCGAATTGGGGACAGCGGCGCGCCAGCGGCCACGGCCGAGGACTACCGCGCCCACCGCATCAGCCTGGGCGTGCCGGAAGGCTCGGCGGACTTCGCCTATGGCGAGGTGTTTCCGCACGAGGCGGATCTAGACCAGATCGGCGGCGTCGCCTTCGCCAAGGGCTGCTATGTCGGCCAGGAGGTGGTGTCGCGCATGCACCATCGCGGCACGGCCCGCACCCGCATGGTGATGGCGCGCCTCGCCGACGGCGCCAGCGCCGCCCAGAACGACGACATTATGGCCGGCGACCGGCGCATTGGCGATCTGCGCGCTGTCAGCGGCAGTGAAGCCATCGCCATGGTGCGCATCGATAAGCTCGCCGACGCATGGGCGGCAGGCGCGCCGCTGACCGTCAATGGCGCCGCCGTCACCCTGGACAAACAGCCCTGGGCCAGCTTCGCCATCGGCGCAACCGAGGCGTGAAGCCGACGTCTGACGCTGCCATCGCGCAGGAGTGGCAGCGTCACATGATAACCTGGCGACGGCAGCGGGGCGCCAGGCGGCAATTCGCGCTTGCATTCGTTCGCTATATGTTCTTCACTTCAAGCCAGAGGGGCGCGAGCCGGACACACGGGGGGAGCTGATCCATGGCCAATGCAACGCAGGGCGCCAGAGCCAAAGCGACGGCCAAACCCCGCAACGCCAGATCGACCGCGCCCGATCCTGCGTCCAAAGCGGCGCAGACTGCCCCGGCGCCGCCGGACGCGGCGGCTCAGCCTGCGCCCGCGCCGCTGCCTGCGGCGAGCCTCATCGATCATGCCGACGGCCGGACACGATGCTGGTGGCCGGGCGTTGATCCGGTCTATGTCGCCTATCACGATGACGAATGGGGCGTGCCGGAGTTCGACGATCGGGCGCTGTTCGAAAAGCTGATCCTCGATGGCTTTCAGGCCGGCCTGTCGTGGATCACCATTTTGCGCAAACGCGACAATTTCCGCCGCGCCTTCGCCGATTTCGAGCCCGAACGCATCGCCGCTTTCGGTGAGGATGATGTGGCGCGGCTGATGGCCGACGCGGGCATCGTGCGCAATCGCGCCAAGATCGAGGGCACGATCGCCGGGGCCCGCGCCTATCTCGACATCCAGCAGCGCCAGGGCTTCGCCCGCTATCTGTGGGATTTCGTCGACGGCGCCCCGGTGCAAAACACCCTGCGTAGTCGCGCCGAGGCGCCGGTGGACAGCGACGCCTCAAAGCGCATGTCGAAGGATCTGAAGGGGCGCGGCTTCAAGTTCTGCGGTCCGACCATCACCTATGCCTTCATGCAGGCGGTCGGCATGGTCAATGACCATCTGGTCGACTGTTTTCGCCACGCCGAATGCGCCGCCTGCGCCCGCCCGGCGGGCTTTTCCTGCACGTCGCCGTGAGGCCGGCGCGCAGCAACAGCGTTTTCTGGGCGTCCTGTGGGCGTCGCCTATGGCGTAACAGGACATGGGCCAGCCAGCGCCACATGAGACAGTGAACCGCGACCCGTGACAGCCAGACCCACATCCGCAATCAACGCCGGCGCCGCGCACGAGGCGGAGATCGTTAGCCCGCAGGACGCGCCCAATCCCGTTTTGCGGCGCAAGGTGGGCGCGAGCGCGCGCGGCGACACAACAGGCGGCGATCTGGCGCCCGCTGGCGTGGGAGCAGATGGCGGGGCGCACCGCGATGATGCGCCTGCGCCTAACCCTGCGCCGAACCCTGCGCCTCTTGCGGCGCGCCCCAGAACGCCCCGTCGCAAGGGCGCTGCGCCTGGGCCGCGCGCCTGGCAGCGCATGTTGTCGGGGCGGCGGCTTGATCTGCTCGACCCTTCGCCGCTCGACATCGAGATCGCTGACATCGCTCACGGCCTCGCCCGGGTGGCGCGCTGGAATGGCCAGACGAGGGGCGCGGCGATTTTCTCGGTGGCCCAGCACAGCGTGCTGGTTGAGGCCATCGCCGCCGATCTGCACCCGCATCTGTCCCGCAAGGGGCGGCTCGCGGTGCTGCTGCACGATGCTCCCGAATATGTGATCGGCGACATGATCTCGCCGTTCAAGGCGGTGCTCGGCGGTGACTACAGCCGCGTCGAGGCGCGCTTGCAGGAGGCGGTCCATCTGCGTTTTGGCCTCAGCGCCCGCACCGCGCCGCTGATCCATCGCATCACCAAACAGGCCGACCGGCAATCGGCGTGGCTGGAGGCGGTGGCGCTCGCCGGCTTCAGCCCTGAGGAAGCCACGGAGATTTTTGGCAAGCCGGCCACGCTGGGCTTTCGCACTGATGACTGGCTGACGCCATGGTCGGCGGATGAGGCGAGCCGTCGCTTCCTCGCGCGCTTCGACGCACTTTTTGGCCCAGGCTGAGGCCGCCAACGCGCCTGCGCCACACCGATATTACCCAAGGTAATCAGCACATTGCGCCACCGGCCAGATTCTGATTCAGAGGATGAACAAACGGCGCCAAGCGCCCGGCGGTTTGGCGCCGCGCGTGCCCTGGCGGCCTTGTGCAAACACCGCAGTATCATAGCGGATCGGCGAACGATCGACGCCGGGACAGTCGTCAAAGATCAACCGGAGTATGGCCACGCTCTGGTTAACGCCTGGTGAATCCGTCGGGGTGGGGCCGTCCAGCCCGCTGGCCTGCGGCCTGCCCCAAAGCGGCGCACGCCAGCCTGCCTTGAGCTTCCCGGATGCCAATTGGCTCCCCATATAAGCAAGCTGCATCGGCGCGCGTCGTCTCGCCTCCCTCAAGGCTTCACCATTGCCGTGTCTGGCGCCATCAGCGACCAGGCGGAACGACGGCGCGCTTTGCGAGCCGAAAAATATCACCGATAACCAGCCGGCGAAGCAGCTGGCATGCATGAGGCCGGCTTGGGGCCGACATGATGCCGACGTGGGGCGGCGCTGGCCGCATCGGGAGGGGGCGCAGGTGGACAGCGAACTGACGGCTTTCATTCTGCTGGCGCTCTCTTTCCCTTTGATGGCCTTGCTGGCGCTGATCCTCGTCATCAGGCAGCGCAGTCGCATTCACCTGCTCGAAGGCCGCGTGGCCCGCCTCGACGCCAGCCATCGCGCCGTGCTTGAGCGCCTCAACGCCCTCGCAGACCGCCCGACAACGCCAGCGCCGGCGCCAGCCGCCGCGGCGACCGGGCTTGCAGTTGACGCCGTCAAGGCGACGGCAGGCCCAACGCCCGCCGCCGCGCCATTCGAAAACGTCGCTTCTGGCGATGCTGCGCCTGCTGTTGCAAGCTCCCCTGCTATGTCTCCCGCAAGCGCCGGCGACCTGGCCCAGCCGCCGCTGGTCGCAGGCGCGCCGACAGGGCCGGAACAACCGACCACCCCGCCCGCAAAAGCCACCGACGCCCAGCCTGGCCGCGACAGCGCGGCGAAAGCCGCTGCGAAGCAGAAAAAATCGGGTGGCGGCGATGGGCGCAGCTTCGAGGAGAAGCTCGGCGCACGTTGGAGCGTCTGGGTCGGCGCGCTGGCGCTGGCGATCGGCGGGCTGATGCTGGTGCGCTTCAGCATCGAGCAGGGCTATTTCGGCCCGGCGGCGCGGGTCAGCATGGGCGCCTTGCTCGGCCTTGGGCTGATTGGCGCCGGCGAATGGATGCGGCGGCGGGATCGCGCCGCAGGCCGCGCCTTGCCCGCAGATGATCGGCCCTTCGCCACCCCTGGCGCCTCCGCCGCCCTCACCGCCGCCGGGGCCGCCTGCGTGTTTGGCGCCACCTACGCCGCTTATGCGCTATATGGCTTCATCGGCCCGGCGGCGGCCTTTGTTATTCTCGGCCTCGTGGCGGTGCTGACCATGTTCAGCGCCGCGTTGCAGGGTCCGGCGCTGGCCGCGCTTGGCCTGCCGGCGGCGCTGGCGGCGCCCCTGCTGGTGGCCAGCGAGCAGCCGCAGCTGTGGCCACTGGTGCTCTATCTCGCCGTGACGGTGAGCGCAGCTTACGCCCTCGCCCGCCTGCGTCGCTGGCGCTGGCTGGCGGTGGCCGCCGCCGTCGGCGCGTGGTTGTGGGGGCTGGCGTTGATGTCGGCGGGCTATGACACGCCGCTGGCCGCTAGCGCTCACGCGGTGATCCAGCTCGCCCTCGCCGCCGCAGCCCTCGCCATCCAGCCTTACCTCGGCGCACCAGACCGGGAGGCCCGCACCGACTGGCTGGCCCTGCTGGCGCTGATCGGCTTTGCGGCGCTCGGCCTCGGCTGTCTTGACCTGCATCTAAGCGTCGCCGGCCGGGTGCTGATCGGCGCCGCGCTGATCGCCGTGCTGCTAGGCAGCTCCCTTGCCGCAGCGGCAGTGGCCGGCGCCAGCCTCGTCGCCGGCGCGGTGACCGCCGGCGCGTTGTGGAACTGGCCGGTGCTGCGCCTCGCCCGCGCCGAAACCTCGGCGCTCGCGCCAGGCGGCGTCGGGGCCGCGCCCATGCCGGAAAATCTGACGCTGTATTTGGCGTTTGCGGTTGTCGCCGCCGGTGCGGTAAGCGCCCTCGCCTTGCGCCGCCTTGTCCAGGGGCGCGATCTGCCGCTGCCAGCCGCAGCAACCTATGCCGCCGCCGCAGCGCTGACGCCGCTGGGCGCGCTGGCGGTCGTGTGGATGAAGATCGCGCATTTCGCCATCAGCATTCCGTTTGCGCTGGTCGCCGCGCTGCTCGCCGGCCTGGGCGTGGCGCTGGTCAGCCGGCTGCGCAGCGGCCCCGAGGCTGAGGCGCCGCAGCGCAAACTCGCCGCCGGCGCCATCGCCAGCGCCGCCGTGGCGGCGATCGCGCTCGGCCTGACCTTTGCCCTCGACAAGGGCATGCTCACCGTCGCCTTCGCGCTGATGGCTCCTGCGGTGGCGTGGATCGCCCTGCGCATGGAGTTGCCAGCCCTGCGCTATGCAGTGGGCGGCATTGGCGTGCTGCTGCTCGGGCGGATCATCGCCAATCCGGCTATCGCCGCCGAGGGGGCGATTGGCGCTATTCCCGTGTTCAACTGGCTGCTGTGGGGCTATGGCGTGCCGGCGCTGGCCTTCGCCGCCGCCGCCTGGTTGCTGGCGAGGCAAGGCCGCGACCGCATCACGGCCTTGTGCGAGAGCCTGGCGATCATCTTCGCCGTACTGCTGACGGTGTTCGAGATCCGCCACGCGCTCAACCATGGCGACCCCTTCGCCATCCGCTCTGGCCATCTGGAATCCGGGCTCATCGCCGTCAGCGGCCTGCTGTTCTCCATGGCGCTGTCGCGCCTCAACCTGCGCCGCGCCGATCCGGTCTATCGCATCGGCGCGCTGGTATTGGCGCTCGGCTCGTTCGCGGTGATCGTTTTCGGCCTGATCCTCGGCAATAATCCGCTGATCACCGGCGAGCCGATTAGCGGCGGCGTGCTGTTCAACTCGCTGCTGCCAGCCTATCTGGCCCCGGCGCTGATCGCAGGCCTTCTGGCCATGGGCAATCGCTCCATCTGGCCGCGCTGGCGCACCCTCGCCACCGCAGTTCTGGCGCTGGCCCTGTTCAGCTTGTGGGTGGTGATGCAGATCCGGCGCTATTTCGAGGGGCCGGTGATCGCCATGGATCTCGGCGCCAGCGACGCCGAATGGCTGAGCTACACGGTAGCCTCACTGGTGATTGGCGTGGTGCTGCTGGCCTGGGGGCTGCTGCAGCGCCGCCAGATCATCCGCCAGGCCTCGGCCTTCTTTATTATCGTCGCGGTGCTGAAGGCGTTTCTGTCGGACATGGCTGACCTCGACGGCGTCTGGCGGGCGCTATCGTTCATCGGCCTTGGCCTCGTGCTGATCGGCGTCGCCCGCGCCTATCAATTGTTGCTGTTCCCGCCTGGGGCCCGCCCTGGCGCGCCGCCAGCTGGCGATGACGGGGATGGCGCGAGCGGCGCCGCTTGAGCCTTGCGGCTCTGCGGGCGATAACAGCCGCTGACCCGCACAGGCCACAAGGATCACGCCATGACCGCCACCGCACCCGATGCGTCCGCAGACCTGAGCGCTTTGCCGTTTGAGGCCGCCATGGCGGAGCTGGAGGCGATCGTGCGCCGGCTGGAGGAAGGCCGGGTCGAGCTGGAAGAATCGATCGCGATTTTTGAGCGCGGCGAGGCGCTGAAGCGTCATTGCGAGGCGCTGCTGCGCGCCGCCGAAGCGCGGATCGAAAAAATCGCCCTCGGCGCCGATGGCCGTCCTGCCGGCGTCACGCCGCTTGACCCCGAATGAGCTGAACCCGACGCGGCGACCCAGCAGCCATACGGCGGCGCCCGCCGCCATGCCGCGTCGCTCACGCCTGCCCCGGCTGATCCCGCTTTTGCCAGCTCTCGCCCGCTTTTGCCCTGCCCCGCCTCGTCATAACGCCAACGACGGCGCCAATGGCGCGGCGACAGGCGACGCCCCGATCGGCTGGGCGGCAAGGCTGAATCTTTGACCTTGCGGCCATGAAGGCTTATGTGCGGATGGCCGGAACGCGCGCCCTTGCATGGCGCGCGCCGACCAGCGCGCCGCTCGCCCCGCCCCGGGCCCGCGCCCCAATGTGAAGGTAGTCCCTTGGCCGTCGAGACCCCGCTCCTCGATAAAGTTCGCATCCCTGCTGATCTGCGAACCCTTCCTGAAAGCGACCTACCCCGGGTCGCCGAAGAGTTGCGCGCCGAAACCATCGACGCGGTGTCGGTGACTGGCGGCCATCTCGGCGCCGGCCTTGGCGTGGTAGAACTGACCGTCGCACTGCATCACGTGTTCAACACGCCGCATGACCGGATCATCTGGGACGTCGGCCACCAGGCTTATCCGCACAAGATTTTGACCGGTCGCCGCGACCGCATCCGCACCCTGCGCCAGGGCGGCGGCCTGTCGGGCTTCACGCGGCGCGCCGAGAGCGAATACGACCCCTTCGGCGCCGCCCATTCGTCCACCTCGATTTCCGCCGGTCTCGGCATGGCGGTGGCCAGCCAGCTCAAGGGCGAGCCGCGCAATGTCATCTGCGTCATCGGCGACGGCGCCATGTCGGCGGGCATGGCCTATGAGGCGATGAACAACGCCGGGGCGCGCGGCGAACGGCTGATCGTCATTCTCAACGACAATGACATGTCAATCGCCCCGCCCGTGGGCGCCATGTCAGCCTATCTGGCGCGGCTGGTGTCTGGCGGGACCTATCGCTCCTTGCGCGAGATGGGCAAACAGATCGCCAGCAAGCTGCCGGATTTCGTCTACCGGAACGCCCAGCGCGCCGAGGAATACGCCCGCGGCATGCTGACCGGCGGCACGATGTTTGAGGAGCTCGGCTTCTATTACGTCGGTCCGGTCGACGGCCATAATCTCGAGCACCTGCTGCCGGTGCTGAAGAATGTGCGCGACGGCGACCATGGCCCGGTGCTGCTGCACGTCGTCACCCAGAAGGGCAAGGGCTACGCCCCGGCCGAAGCCGCCGCCGACAAATATCACGGCGTCGTCACCTTCGACGTGGTGACCGGGGCGCAGTCCAAGCCCAAGGCCAATGCCCCGGCCTATACCCGGGTGTTCGCCGATGCGCTGATCCAGCAGGCCCGCGCCGATGACAAGGTGGTGGCCGTCACCGCCGCCATGCCGTCGGGCACCGGCCTCGATCTGTTCGGCAAGGAATTTCCGACCCGCACCTTTGACGTCGGCATCGCCGAGCAGCATGCGGTGACCTTCGCCGCAGGCATGGCCACCGAGGGCTACAAGCCGTTTTGCGCGATTTACTCCACCTTCCTGCAGCGCGGCTACGACCAGGTGGTGCATGACGTGGCGTTGCAGAACCTGCCGGTGCGCTTCGCGCTCGACCGGGCGGGCCTCGTCGGCGCCGATGGCCCGACCCACGCCGGCGCCTTCGACCTCGCTTATCTCGGCTGCCTGCCGAATATGGTGATCATGGCCGCCGCCGATGAGGCGGAGCTGGTGCACATGGTCGCCACCGCCGCAGCCTATGACGCTGGCCCCATCGCCTTCCGCTATCCGCGTGGCGAAGGCGTCGGCGTCGACATGCCGGAGCGCGGCGAGGTGTTGCCGATCGGCAAGGGCCGGCTGATCCGCGAGGGCGACCGCATCGCCATCCTGTCGCTCGGCACCCGCCTCGCCGAGAGCCTCAAGGCGGCCGAAGAGCTGGAGGCGCGCGGCCTGTCGACCACCGTCGCCGACGCCCGCTTCGCCAAGCCGATTGACCTGGAGCTGATCCGCCAGCTGGCCCGCAGCCATGAGGTGCTGGTCACGGTCGAGGAAGGCTCGGTCGGCGGCTTCGGCTCCTGGGTGCTGCAGGCGCTGAGTGATGAGGGCCTGCTCGATGGCGGCCTCAAGGTGCGCGCCCTCACCCTGCCCGACGCCTATCAGGAGCATGACAAGCCCGAGCGCATGTATGCCGAGGCGGGTCTCGACGCCGCCGGCATCGTGGCCAAGGTGATGGCGGCGTTGGGCCAGGCCGACGGCGCCGCGCGCAAGGCCGGCTGATCCCGTGAGCCGCGACCGCGCCGATCGCGCGCTGCTGGCGCGCGGCCTGTTCGAGAGCCGCACCAAGGCCCAGGAGGCGATCGCCGCAGGGCTGGTCAGCGTCAATGGCCGGGTGATCGGCAAGGCCTCGGAGCAGATCGGCCCCGACGATGAGGTGTCGGCTGCGGCGCCCTATCCGTGGGTGTCGCGCGGCGGCGTCAAGCTGGAGCGGGCGCTCGCGCATTTCGGCTTTGATCCTGAAGGCAAGATTTGCCTCGACCTTGGCGCCTCCACCGGCGGCTTCACCGACGTGCTGCTGGCGCGCGGCGCGGCCCAGGTGCTGGCGGTGGATGTCGGCCATGCCCAGCTGCATCCGCGTATCGCCGCAGATCAGCGCGTCACCTCGCTGGAGGGGCTCGACGCCCGCGCCGTTACGGCGGAGCGTCTCGGCGCCAGGGCGGAGCTGGTGGTGATGGACCTCAGCTTCATCTCGTTGCGACTGGTGCTGCCAGGCGTGCCGGCGCTACTGGCGCCTGGGGCCGGGCTTGCGGCGCTGATCAAGCCTCAGTTTGAGGTGGGCCGCGCTTTTGTCGACAAGGGCCTGGTGCGCGACGCCGACGCCCGCCAGCGCGCCTGCGCGGCGATCGTCACGCAATTGGGCGAGCTTGGCTTCGATTGCCTTGGGGTGATCGACTCGCCGATCGCCGGCGGCGACGGCAATCAGGAGTTTCTCGTCGGCGCCATCTGGCGCGGCTGACGCAGGGCGCGCGGGCGCAGGCGCCTCGCCAGGTCGTCACCTCGCCACCTCGCCCGCGCTTGCTGACGCCGCGACATTTCGGCCAGACTGACTTCCGCGTGCGGGGTTTATTTTCGCCGCCACAGGGCGCAAAAGCGCTGCTTCACGCCGCCGCCGGCCGCTGGCGTGCGCACCTATTTCCTGGGAAGGGCCTTTCGTGGCGCAGCAACTGACAATCGACCATCTGGGCGCCAAGGGCGACGGAGTGGCGCGGACGCCCAATGGACCCGTGTTCATCGACCGCGCCCTGCCCGGCGAACTGGTCGAGGCCGAGGTCACCGGCGATCGCGGCCAGTTGCTTGAGGTGCTGCAGCCGTCGCCGCAACGCAAGGCACAGGACTGCGTCTGGTTCGACCGCTGCGGCGGCTGCGTCGCCCGCCATATGGCGCCTGATCTCTACACCGAGTGGAAGATGGCGACGGTGCGCGGCGCCCTGCATCGCGGCGGGGTCGACGTGGCGCTCAACCCGATGATCGATGCGCGCGGCTCTGGCCGCCGGCGCATCACCCTGCATGGCCGCACCGGGCCTGGCAAACCCGCCGTGGGCTTCATGGCGCCGCGCAGCCACGAACTGATCGCCATCGACCGTTGCCTTGAGCTGGACCCCGGCCTTGCGCGGGCGCCGGAGATGGCGCTGGCCATCACCCGTCTGCTCGCCAGCTTCGGCAAGCCGCTGGATATCCAGCTCACCGCCACCCAGGCGGGCGTCGACGTCGACATCCGCGGCCTTGGCCAGAAGAACCTCGGCAAGCAGGCTGGCCCAACCCGGCTGCGGCTGGTGGAGCTGGCCGAGCGGCTTGATCTGGCCCGCCTGTCGCTGCACGGCGACATTCTGGTCGAGCGCCGCCCGCCGCATGTGCCAATGGGCAAGGCGCTGGTCGCCCAGGCGCCCGGCGGCTTCCTGCAGGCCACGGCGGCTGGCGAGCAGGCGCTGGCCGACATCATGCTGGCGGCGATCGGCAAGGTGAAGCGGGTCGTCGACTGCTTTTCCGGCTGCGGACCATTCGCCCTGCGCCTCGCCGAGCGGGCCGAAGTGCACGCCATCGAGCTGGAGGAGGCGGCGCTCAGCGCCCTCGACCGCGCCTTCCGCATGACCCCCGGGCTGAAGCGCGTCACCACCGAGAAGCGCGACCTGTTTCGCCGGCCGCTGTTCCCGCAGGAGATCGACAAATTCGACGCGCTGGTGCTCGATCCGCCGCGCGCCGGCGCCGAGGCGCTGGCCCGGCAGATCGCCGCCGCGAAGATCGGCAAGGTGGTGTATATCTCCTGCGATCCGGTGAGTTTTGCGCGCGACGCCGCGATCCTGCTGGCCGGCGGTTTCAGTCTCGCCAGCGTCACCCCGGTCGACCAGTTCCGCTATTCCGCCCACACGGAAGTCATTGGCGTGTTTGAACGCGCATCAAAGGCCAGACGATGAGCAAGCCCGTCGCACTCTCCACCCCTGTTGTCCGCGCCCCGGTCGACCTCAGCGGCTTCGCCGCCATCGTCGGCGCGCGCCACGTCGTCACTGCGCCGTCGGACATGGAGCCGTTCCTGCGCGAGGCGCGCGACCTCTATCAGGGCGTGGCCCGGGCCATCGTCAGGCCGGCCAGCACCGATGAGGTGGTCGCCGTGGTCCGCCATGCGCGGGAACTGGGCCTCGCCATCGTGCCGCAGGGCGGCAACACCGGCCTCGTCGGCGGCCAGATCCCGGGGGCGGATATCGACGCCATCGTGCTGTCGCTGACCCGCATGGACGCCGTGCGCGAGATTGACCCGCTCACCGACACCATGACGGTGGAGGCGGGCATGACCCTGCTCCGGGTGCAGGAACTGGCCGAGCAGGCTGACCGGCTGTTCCCGCTGTCGCTGGCCTCCGAAGGCTCCTGCACCATCGGCGGCAATATCGCCGCCAACGCCGGCGGCACGGCGGTGCTGGCCTATGGCAACACCCGCGACCTGGTGATGGGGCTGGAAGTGGTGCTGGCCGATGGCCGCGTCTGGCGTGGCCTCAACAAATTGCGCAAGGACAACACCGGCTACGACCTCAAGGATCTGTTCGTCGGCTCGGAAGGCACCCTGGGCATCGTCACCGCAGCGGTGCTGAAACTGTTCCCACGGCCGCGCAGCCGCGCCACCGCCTTCTGCGCGGTGGCCAATCCGCAGGCGGCGCTGGATCTGCTGCTGCTGGCCAAGGCCCAGGCTGGCTCATCCCTCACTACCTTCGAGCTGGTGCCGCGCATCGGCGTGGAGTTCGTGGTCCGCCACATTCCCGGCGCCCGCGATCCGCTGTCCGACGCCTCGCCCTGGTATGTGCTGCTGGAATTGTCCTCGCCCGCAGAAAGTGGCCTCGACGACATTATGGAGGCCGTGCTCGGCCAGGCGATTGAGGATGGCGTGGTGGCCGACGCCGCCATCGCCGCCTCGCTCGACCAGCGCCACGGCTTCTGGACCCTGCGCGAGGCCCTGTCCGAGGTGCAGAAGCACGAAGGCGGCTCGATCAAGCATGACGTCTCGGTGCCAGTGGCGCTGATCCCGCAATTCCTTGACGAGGCCATCGCCTGCGTGACGGAGATGGTCCCTGGCTGCCGACCGGTGCCGTTCGGTCACATGGGCGACGGCAACATTCACTTTAACGTCAACCAGCCCGTCGACATGGACAAGGCCGCGTTCCTCGACCAGTGGGACGCCATGAACGCACAGGTGCACGCCATCGTCGCCCGCCTCGACGGCTCGATTTCGGCTGAACATGGCGTGGGCCGCCTGAAGCGCGATCTGCTGCCAGGCGTCAAGGATCCCGTGGCGCTCGATCTGATGCGGGCGCTGAAGCAGGCGATCGATCCCGACGGCGCGCTCAACCCCGGCGCGATGCTCTAAGCCGCAGGCGGTTGGCTCTAGGCCGCAGGCGGCTAGCTCTAAGCCGTAGCCGGTTGGCCACTTTCATGTGCGCGGGGCGCAATTGCGTTTCCGACGACAAAGGCCGCCGGCTCCCGGCGGCCTTTGTCGTTGTGGCCCGCCGTCCCATCACCACCCCATCGGTCGCCTGCGGAACCAATTGCGGCGCGCTTACGTTTTGCAAACAGTCCGGCGACGTGTGCTGCGCGGTTGGCGTCGTGGCGTGACGACGTACGCCAGGGCTGCCGGAGCTTAACCACGGCGGACGATGGCGGTTGATCGCGACCGACGCCCGGCGCAAGCTTGATGAGCCGCCCTCGCCGCGCTGGCATGGCGGCGCCGCGGCGTTTGGCAGGGCGTCGGATAGATTGTTTTTGGCAGGGCGTCTTACCGTTGGCCGATGGGCGCTGGCGGTTTATCGGGCGCCCGGCTCACCACCCGGACCCGCGCGCCCCGCGCACTGCGCCGCACGGGTCCCTCACAGGCGTCACGCATTGGCGTCGCAAGACGCGGATGCGCGCAGCTGCAGGAGCGCACAGGCATGGCACAGAACGACGATGCGACGTCCCCGACCCAACGTATTGGCGACATTGCCTCTGCGACCGCCAAGGACGCGGCAAAAGAAGTGAAGGCAGGCGCCGAGGAAGCCCGCGCCGCCGCCAGCGAGGCCGGCGACGCCATTTCCGATGATCTGCGCCAGCTGCGCGAGGATATCGCCCGCCTCACCGAGTCCATCGCCGCCATCGCCGGCAATCGCGGCGCCGCCGCCGCGTCGGTTGTCGGCGACGGCGTTCGCGCCGTACGCGACACTGTCTACGGCACCGCCGCTGACGCCTGCGCCGCCGGCGCTGAGGTCGCCGGTTCGGCCCGCCAGCACGCCGCCTCCTTCGCCACCGATGTCGAGGATACGGTGCGGCGCAATCCGCTCGGCGCCGTGCTCACGGCGCTCGGCATTGGCGTTGTCATCGGTATGATGAGCCGGAGCCGCTGATGTTCAGCGCGCTGATGGCGGCGGCCAACGCGCGCATCGCTGAAACCAGGCAGAGCCTTACCCGCCTGGTGATTGGCGTCGTCCTGGCGGTGGCGGCGCTGATCCTGCTGCTGTCGGCGCTGCTGAGCGCGCTGTTTCTGGTGGTGACCTTCCACTACGGACCGATCGCCGGTCATCTGTCGGTGGCGGGCGCCGCGCTATTGGTGGCCATCGTCGCCCTGCTCTACGCCTTCCGCAAACCGCGCCCGACGCCCGCAGCCACGGTGCAGGGCCTGACGGCGGCGGCGGCGAGCGACGCCCAGAGCCTGCGCACGGCGGCGGTCAGCGCCGCCACGGGCGCTGGCGTGCAGGTTGCGGGCGCTGCGGCAGGCCAGGCGTTCGAGGCGGCCCGCGCGGCCGGCGAGCGAATCAGGTCAATCGGCGCCAGCATCGCTGAAGAGGTCACGGGTGAGCGCAAGCAGCCAGTAGCCCGCAAGACCATGATCAACGCCACTTTGGCGGCGGTCATCGTCGGCGTATTGCTGGGGCGCCGCATGTAAAGCGCCGCGCCGACGCTGCTGCGCCGGCGCAGCTTTTTCGTGTGACGACAACCTGTCGCTGTAGTTCCGCAATGTTTTGCAGAAATAGTTGCGACAGCATGTGAAAAAATTCTGCGGCAGGAGCACGGCGCCCCCGGCGACGTCGTGCCCACACCGGCGACCTGGGCGCCGGGACGGCGGCGGCGCCACACGCGCCAGCCGCGCGTTCCGGCGACAAATCCCCGCGCCCAGGCGCTCCAGATGCGCCACACATAGCCTTTATCCAGTGCATTTCACCGAAATTCCGCTGAAATAAGCCGAAAAAGCCCCGAATTTACAGCGAGCGCATGGAAAATGCGGCGCGAGATCGGATTCTCGCATTGCCTTTTCGAATTCTATCCGTAAACCCTGCCCAAACCTGGCATGCTAACCAAGAGAGTGGCGCCAACCATGACTAAGTGGGTCTACTCCTTCGGCGACGGACGCGCTGAAGGCGAAGCGGGAATGAAGAACCTTCTGGGCGGCAAGGGCGCGAACCTTGCCGAGATGGCCAATCTTGGCCTCCCGGTTCCGCCCGGATTTACCGTGACCACCGAGGTCTGCACCTGGTACTACGCCAATGGCAAGTCGTACCCGGCGGATCTGGAAGCGCAGGTTAACGCCGCGCTGGCGCAGGTTGGAGCCATCACCGGCAAGAGCTTTGGCGACCGCGACAACCCGCTTTTGGTGTCGGTGCGCTCCGGCGCCCGCGCCTCGATGCCGGGCATGATGGACACGGTGCTCAACCTCGGCCTCAACGATGACACGGTTGAGACAGTGGCCCGCCTTTCCGGCGACGAGCGCTTCGCCTGGGACAGCTACCGCCGCTTCATCACCATGTATTCCAACGTGGTGCTGAATGTGGACCATCACCATTTCGAGGACGCCCTCGACCAGGTGAAGAACCGCCAGGGCTATGGCCTCGACACCGACCTGACCGCCGCCGACTGGCGCGGCCTCGTCGACGTCTACAAGGGCATCGTTCAGGCCGAACTCGGCCGGCCGTTCCCGCAGGACGCCCATGAGCAGCTGTGGGGCGCCATTGGCGCCGTGTTCGGCTCGTGGATGAACGCCCGCGCCAACAAATATCGTGAGCTGCACGGCATTCCGGCCTCGTGGGGCACTGCCGTCAACGTGCAGGCCATGGTGTTCGGCAATCGCGGCGCCACCTCGGCCACCGGCGTCGCCTTCACCCGCAATCCGTCCACCGGCGAACGCGCGCTGTATGGCGAATATCTGATCAACGCCCAGGGCGAGGACGTGGTGGCCGGCATTCGCACGCCGCAGGACATCACCGAGGCCGCCCGCATCGCCGCCGGCTCCGACAAGCCTTCGCTCGAGAAGGAGATGCCGGAGGTCTACGCCGAGCTCGTCCGCATCTACGGTCTGCTTGAGAAGCACTACCGCGACATGCAGGACATGGAGTTCACGGTTGAGGAGGGCAAGCTGTGGATGCTGCAGACCCGCAATGGCAAGCGCACGGCGCGCGCCGCGCTGCGCATCGCCGTTGACCTCGCCAATGAAGGCCTGCTGACCCAGAAAGAGGCCGTGCTGCGCGTCGAGCCCCAGGCGCTCGACCAGCTGCTGCACCCGACCCTCGATCCCAAGGCGCCGCGCAACGTCATCGCCAATGGCCTGCCGGCCTCGCCCGGCGCCGCCTGTGGCGAGATCGTCTTTACCTC
This sequence comes from Camelimonas sp. FR25, assembly GCF_059740505.1. Taxonomy (NCBI): domain Bacteria; kingdom Pseudomonadati; phylum Pseudomonadota; class Alphaproteobacteria; order Hyphomicrobiales; family Chelatococcaceae; genus Camelimonas; species Camelimonas sp. FR25. The sequence continues at coordinate 18,777 of NZ_JCAWFG010000091.1, forward strand.
CGATGAGGCGGAAGAGGCGCGCAAGGCGGCCCGCAAGGTCATTCTGGTGCGCGTCGAGACCAGCCCGGAAGACATTCACGGCATGCACGCCGCCGAGGGCATCCTGACCACCCGTGGCGGCATGACCTCGCACGCCGCCGTGGTGGCGCGCGGCATGGGCAAGCCCTGCGTCTCGGGCGCTGGCACGATCCGCGTCGATTACAAGGCCCAGACCATGACGGTCGGCGGCCAGACCCTGAAGAAGGGCGACGTCATAACCCTCGACGGCGGCACCGGTGAGGTGTTCGCTGGCGCCGTGCCGACCATCGAGCCGGAGCTGTCGGGTGAATTCGCCACGCTGATGGGCTGGGCCGACGCCGGTCGCCGCCTCAAGGTGCGCGCCAATGCCGACACCCCCAAGGACGCCCGCACGGCGCTGACCTTTGGGGCCGAGGGCATCGGCCTGTGCCGTACCGAGCACATGTTCTTCGACGCCTCGCGCATCATGACCATGCGCGAGATGATCCTGGCCGAGGACGAGGAGGGCCGGCGCAACGCCCTCGCCCGCCTGTTGCCGATGCAGCGTTCGGATTTCGCCGAGCTGTTCACGCTGATGGCCGGCCTGCCGGTGACCATCCGCCTGCTCGACCCGCCGCTGCATGAGTTCCTGCCGCACACCGAGGCCGACATCGAAGAGGTGGCCAGGGCCATTGGCGCGACGCCGGAGCGGGTGCGCCGCCGCGCCCAGGAGCTGCACGAGTTCAACCCGATGCTCGGTTTCCGTGGCGTGCGCCTTGCCGTCGCCTATCCGGAGATCGCCGAGATGCAGGCGCGCGCCATATTCGAGGCCGCTGTCGAGGCGTCGAAGGCGACGGGCCAGACGGTGATCCCGGAGGTCATGGTGCCGCTGGTGATGACCCGGCCGGAGCTCGATCTGGTCAAGGCCCGCATCGACGCCATGGCCGCCGCCGTGCAGCAGGAAACTGGGGCGCAGTTCACCTATCAGGTCGGCACGATGATCGAGCTGCCGCGCGCGGCGCTGCGGGCTGGTGAGATTGCGGAATCGGCGGAGTTCTTCTCCTTCGGCACCAACGACCTCACCCAGACGACGCTGGGCATCAGCCGCGACGACGCCGCGACCTTCCTGGGCAATTACACCCAGAATGGCCTGCTGCCAGCCGACCCCTTCGTCACCATCGACCAGGATGGCGTCGGCGAGCTGGTGCGCATCGGTGTGGAACGTGGTCGCGCCGCCCGTCCCGGCATCAAGGTCGGCATCTGCGGCGAACACGGCGGCGACCCGGCATCAGTGACCTTCTGCGAGGACACGGGCCTGGATTACGTCTCCTGCTCGCCCTATCGCGTGCCAATCGCCCGCCTCGCCGCCGCCCAGGCAGCGATCCGCAAGGCCAGCTAAGCCGTGGGCGGGCCTGTCACAGGTCCGTCGAAAGCTGCATCTGGAGCGGCCCGCCAGATCGCGACGACAGTCGCATCGGCGGGCCGCTTCGCTTCAGGGCGCCGCCACCGTGCTATGGGCCGCGCCGATACGGGCCGCGCCGCCCCACCAACAGCAACCGTCATGGTCGGGCTTGACCCGACCATCCACGTCTTCCCCCCATGCACGCCTCCGCCCCGACTGCCAACGCCGTCGCCGGAACGGCCGCCGCACAGACGTGGATGCCCGTGACAAGCACGGGCATGACGGCGGGGTGGCGGGGTGGCGGGCGTGAAAACGCCCTTGGCGCGCGTTGTCGTCCTGACCGCGCGATGCAACTTGGCGTCGCTGCGTCCTGGCCCACGCCCGCCGCCAACTCCAGCCGTCATGGTCGAGCTTGACCCGACCATCCACGTCTTCCCCCATGCACGCCCCGCCCCGGCTGCCCGCGCCGCCCCCTGAATGGCCGCCGCACAGACGTGGATGCCCGTGACGGGCACGGGCATGACGGCGGGGTGGCGGCCGTTGGCGCAGCGCGCTGAAGCAGCGCCCAGCCCAAAGTGACGCATATGCCGCTGGCGCTTTACGTTTTCTCAACCCTGTTCAGCGATTCTCTTATGGATATCGGAAACCGTTTCGCCACAGCGTCTTGCGCGATGGCGACAGCGGCTTCCGCCTTGAAGTGACGGTCTTCGCCCATGCGTTTGCGACGGAACAGAATGAAATGGATGTGCGCGACGACCGCCCCCTGGGCGCTCGGCGTGAGCATGCTGGTGTCGTTCACCGCCACGGCCGGGCAGGACCTGAGCGTAGGCGTCTCGGTGGCGCCGGGGCTGGCTGCCTCGGCCATGCTCGATATCGGCGAGCTGGTGCCCCAGGCCCCAGGGCTGGCGTCTGCCGCCCTCGGCCTCGATCCGGACGCGCGCAGCCTCACCGCGCTGGGGCGTGGTCTGGCGCAAGGATTAGCCGCGCCAGCTGGCGCGGTCGGCGACGCCCCACGGGCCGAACTGAAGCGCCAGGCCGGCCACGGCGGGGCGCCACGTTTCCCCGAGGTGGCGCGCGATCGCAAGGGCGCGCCCGAGGTTAACCTCCGCGCTTCGCTGAGCCGCACTGGCCGCGACGTCGCCATGACCCGCGCGGCGCGGCAGAGCGGCAAATTGCTGTTCAGCCGCGATGACCGGTTGTTGCCGGGCACCATTCTGATGGAAGGCAGCATCGAGACGCCGGAACTGTCCGAGGTTATGCGGTTTGAGTCGGTCGATGACGATATGGGCGCCACCACCGCGCAAAGCTCGGAGGCTTCGCCCGAGAGTGTCCGCGCCGACGCCACTGGCATTGCAGAAGCGGCGACGTCCGGGGCCGCTGGCCCGCTCTATGGCAGCGCCCGGCGCGCCGCACGGCTGTGGCGCCGCCCCAGCGACGCCAGGGACGGCGGCACGCCCGCCGCGCCCCGCGCCATGGCGCTGGCCTCGGCCACGCCGGCGCCGCCAGAAGCGACCCCCATGGAGATCGCCGCCGCTCCGGTGATCGAGGGCAGCGACATGACCGTGGTGGCGCGCATCAACCCTGGCCGGCCCAATTACGCCAGCCTGATCGCGCCCAACCAGCTGGAGCGGGAACAGCGTTGCCTTGCCGAAGCGGTGTATTTCGAGGCGCGCAGCGAGCCGCCGGCAGGTCAGGCGGCCGTCGCCCAGGTGGTGCTCAACCGGGTGAAGAGCGGGCTCTATCCCACGTCGATCTGTGGCGTGGTCTATCAGAACCGCCACCGCCATCTCGCCTGCCAGTTCACCTTTGCCTGCGAAGGCAAGAAGCTGGCGACCAATGAGACAGCGGCGTGGAACCAGGCGGTCAAGATCGCCCGCGCGGTCTATACCGGCCAGACTTACCTGGCGGACGTAGGCGGCGCCACGCATTATCACGCCAATTATGTGCGGCCGCGCTGGGCCCGCAAGCTCAAGAAAAACGACGTCATCGGCCGCCACATCTTCTACCAGCTGCGACCTGGCCAGACCTGACGCTGGACCCGGTCTCACGGCACGCCGGGGAAGCGCCATGCAGGCCTGTGAGGCAGCCAAGGCCAGATCGGTGCGTGATGAAGACGCGGCAGGGTCAGGCGGCGGCGCCGGACGCCAGCTCTCCATCCGGCGTCCGCCGCTTTGCCCGCTTCGCGTTCTTCGCCTGCCTTGGCCAGCTGGCGTTCCTTGCACCTGGCACGCGCCACATCGTTTCGTTGCGCTGCCTGGCTGCTGGCTGATCGTCAGCAACGTCAGGCAGAACGTGGTTTGCCACACAGGCGCCAGCAAGACAGGCCCCAGTTGGGCTCGCCCCAAAAGGACGTGCTTCAATTGGACTTGCCCCAAATGGACTTGCCTCAAATGGACTTGCCTCAAATGGACTTGCCCCAAATAGACTTGCGGCAGGTGAACTGGCGGCAGAAGGACTGGCGCCGAAGAGGCCAGGCCTCGCCAGGTCAGGCGCCAGTCTTGCGCCGCCCTGCGGCGGCGGCCGGTCGCTCACCTTCCGGCTGGAAAATGTCGTTATAGCCATAGGGGCCACGCGTGCGTGGCGAAGCGTAGTTTGGTGCGATCATCGGATAGGTTGGCGGCAAGTTCCATTTGGCCCGGTATTCAGAGGGCGTGATGCCGAAAGCCGCGCTGAGATGACGTTTCAGGAACTTGAACCTTTTGCCATCCTCCAGACAAACGATGTATTCGGGCGTCACTGAGCGCTTGATGGGCACGGCGGGCTTGAGCTTGTTGGCCGGTTCGGACGCAGCGCCGCTAAGCCGCGTAAGGGAATTGTGCACAGAGTTGATCACCTCGGAAAGCTGATCACTGTCTATCTGGTTGTTTTGTACATATGCCGACACAATACTTGTGGTCATGGTAATAATGTTGTCGTCCACGGGATCTTCTGACACGACTGTTCTCCTCTGGATCGTCGCTCAAGATCGTCAACCTTGGTCAGCCCGTCGGCGCCGCAACCTGTCGCAACAACGGCAATCGCAGTTTTGCGACGCCAGAGGCGTTGCTGCAGAACATCGGAGCGGTTCCTGCGCGTGACGCGCCCGGGAGTCGTCGCGCCTGCAAAGGGTCGCGCGCAGATGGTCGCGCGCAGATGGTCGCGCGCAGGTGGTCGTACGTCGCCAATCACCTGTCGCCACAACGTCGCCGGTCGCCTGCCGGCGGCTTCAGACATCGCATAATGGCGTCGATCGGCGCGTAATCCTGATGTAGCCCATCCGGACACTGTATAGACCGCGCGTCATGCCGACGGTCGCACAGCCAGCGTCATAAGGCGCACCTCCTTCACCTTTCAAAGCATACACACATCCCATCAACCACTCAACAACAAAATAAACATCGCGCAACCCCGACAGATGCACGATGAATACTTTGATTGTCCTTCAGGGAATAACAATGCGCCCCGTGTAGGGCCCGTCATTTTTGAGCGAAGACGTCGCACACACCGTTCATCGCCGCCCGGCCGTGCGGCGACGGGCGCTTGTGGCGCATGGCGCTTTGCGCCACAACGTCGTGCGCATGGCGCTGTGCGCCACATCGTCGTGCGTATGGCGCTGTGCGCCACAATGTCGTGCTTATGGCCGTCGCCCCACGTAATGCCGCCAGCCGGGCCGGCCGCGAGCCAATGCTCCGGCGCTCCCTGCCTCCGGCATGCGTCATCGCAGGACCCGCGTCAGTTGCGCTATGGTCGCAGCACGGCCAGGCGAGATCTGATACGGGCGCGGCGAGCGACGGGCCAGCTTGAGACGGGCAGGCGTGACACGGGCTGAGGGGACTGGCGCGGCGCTGGCAGCGCCAGGCCAGGGCAAGATTGGCCTGGGCAGATTGGCCAGGGCAGATTTGGGGCACGCGCCCCCAACGTTACAGACTGGAGGAAACACCATGGCGACAGACAGTTTTCGCGCGCTGGTTGCGCGCAAATCGGGTGATGCAGACGCAAAAGGCCACACCGTCGCCGTCGAGACGGTGGACGACAGCATCCTCGCCGATGGCGACGTAACGGTTCGGGTCACCCATTCCACGGTCAATTTCAAGGATGGCCTCGCCGTCACTGGCCGCTCGCCCATCCTGCGCAATTTTCCGATGATCCCGGGCATCGACTTCGCAGGCGTGGTTGAGGCGTCGGACAATCCGGCGTTCCCGGTTGGCGCCTCGGTCGTCCTCAATGGCTGGGGCGTTGGAGAAGGCCATCCCGGCGGCTACGCCGAGCGCGCTCGCGTCAAATCCGAGTGGCTGGTCGCCTTGCCAGTAGGCCTCACCGCCGCTCAGGCCATGGCCATTGGCACGGCGGGCTACACCGCCATGCTCTGCCGCATGGCGCTCGATCGCTACGGCCTGACGCCAGATCGCGGCCCGGTGCTGGTCACGGGCGCCGCTGGCGGCGTCGGCTCGGTGGCGGTGGCGCTGATGGCGGCGGCGGGCTGGGAGGTCATCGCCTCGACCGGCCGCCCGGAAGAGGCTGGCTACCTGCAGGCCCTCGGCGCGACCACCATCATGAACCGCAGCGAACTGTCTGAGCCTGGCCGGCCGCTCGGCAAGGAACGCTGGGCGGCGGTGATCGATTCCGTCGGCTCGCACACGCTGGTCAACGCCCTCGCCGGCACGAAATATCGCGGCGCCGTGGCTGCCTGTGGCCTCGCCCAGGGTATTGATCTGCCAGGCTCGGTGGCGCCGTTCATCTTGCGCGGCGTGGCGCTGCTCGGGATTGATAGCGTGATGTGCCCGACGCCAGACCGGCAGGAAGCCTGGAGCCGGCTAGCCCGCGAGCTCGACCTGCGCAAGCTCGGCAACATGACCAGCCACATCCGGCTCGAAGACGTGCCCGACGCCGCTCGCGACATCCTCGCCGGCAAGGTGCGCGGTCGCCTCGTGGTCGATATCGGCTGAGCCTTGACGCCGTGAGCCGGGACGGACGCAGGTCGCGCCCCGGCTCTCAGGCCTCAGACTCAGGGGCGACGTAAGGCTCGTCGCCCTCGATCAGCGCCCGCCGCCGGGCCAACTCGCCGCCGACGAAATCCATAAAGGCGCGGACGCGCGGCGCATTCCGCAGATCCTGATGGGTCAGCAGCCACATGGCGCTCGACATGTCATTGTGCGGCGGCGACAGCCGCACGAGATCGGGGCGCAAATCGGCGTTCATGCAGGGCAGCGGCCCCACCCCCAGGCCCATGGCGATGGCGTCGAGCAGCGAGCGCACCGTGTTGACCCGGTAGCCCACGTGATCATGCCCCCCGGCCTGGTCGCGCACGAAGCGCGCGGCGCGGATCTCGCTGAGCTCGCCGCCGAGACCGACCCAGCTCGCCTTGGCGCACACTTCCGGCAGATGCTCGCCAGTCGCGTTAGGGAAATCCTCCCGCCGGCCATAGACCGCCCAGGCGATCTTGCCGATGCGCCGCCCCACCAGGGTTTCGGCAGGCTTTTCGGTGGCGCGCAGGGCGATGTCGGCGTCACGACGCGACAGGTTAAGGCTGGCGTTGTCGACCACCATGTCGAGGCGGATCAGCGGATATTGCGCGCGGAAACGGCCAATAATGTCGATCATCAGCGTCGACATCAGGCCGTCATTGGTGGTGACGCGCAATTCGCCTGACGGCGCCAGATCCTTGCCCTCGACCTTGCGCAGAAAGCCGGTGGCGGCGTCTTCCATGGCGTCAGCCACCGCGACCATTTCCTCGCCCGCCGCCGTCAGCACATAACCGCCGCGCCGGCGCTCGAACAGCGTGCAGTCCAGCGTGCGCTCCAATTGGGCAAGTCGCCGGAACACGGTGGAATTATTGACGCCAAGGGCTGCGGCCGCGCCGGCCAGCCCTTGGGCGGCGGCGATGGCGCGCACCAGCCGGAAATCGTCGAGCGGCACCGCGTGATTGCTGAGGCGGGCGCGGGCGGAAGCGGCTTCGGCGCCGCGGGTGGTGTCCGTGGCTGCCTCGCTCACCCGGCCCTCCTGCGTTTGGTGATGTCCATGTGCGGATGATGGCGCCGGCTTGCAAATTTGCAAGAAAACGATTGCGTGCAGCCCTATGGCGCAAACACCGGATCTGTCCCACCTTCTGCCCAGACCGGCGCCGCCCTGTGCGCCGCGCCGCAGCGTCGCTCGCGCCAGCTGAGCCGCGCGCCCGGCGTCACCCTGCCCGCCGCTGCGCGGCCTGGCCAAGGAGAGAGCAATGACCAAGGTACTGGTGCTGTATTATTCCACCTACGGCCATATCGAGAAAATGGCTGAGGCCGTCGCGGAAGGCGCGCGCAGCACAGGCGCCGAGGTGGTCGTCAAGCGCGTCCCCGAGACCGTGCCGGAAGAGGTCGCCCGCAACGCCCATTTCAAGCTGGACCAGGCGGCGCCGGTGGCGAGCGTCGATGAGCTGCCCGAATATGACGCCATCATCTTCGGCGCGCCGACGCGGTTTGGCGTGTTCGCCTCGCAGATGCGCGCCTTCCTAGACCAAACCGGCGGGCTGTGGGCCCAGGGCAAACTGGTGGGCAAGGTCGGCAGCGCCTTCACCTCCAGCGCCACCCAGCATGGCGGCCAGGAATCGACGCTGCTGACCTTCCATCCCACCTTGTTGCACCATGGCATGGTGGTGGTCGGCCTGCCCTATTCCTTCGCCGGCCAGATGGGCCTCGACGAGATCAAGGGCGGCTCCCCTTATGGCGCCAGCACCATCGCCGACGGCGACGGCAGCCGCCAGCCCTCCGAAGCCGACCTCGCCGGCGCCCGCTACCAGGGCGCACATGTAGCGAAAATCGCCGCCAAGCTCGCCAGCTGATTGCGGCCATTGGCCCAGGAGCGGGGGCTGGCCAGCTCTCCGAAACGTCATGCCCGTGCTCGTCACGGGCATCTACGCGTTGTCTGACAGAGCAACTGCCCGGCGGCGCAAGACGTGGATGGTCGGGTCAAGCCCGACCATGACGGCGGGGAGTGGATGGGGGAATGCACTGGCGAGCGCGGGGGGCTCACATCACGCGACGGGCGACATTCAGGCCGGGCTGCGACGACGCCTGGAGCTGCCGAAAATTGCCGCGAATACCCGATCATTGACCAGATCCCGCGACCGGTCCGGCGCTCCCGTGCGCCACTTCCGAGCCGTCATGCCCGTGCTCGTCACGGGCATCCACGCGTTGTCTGACAGCGCAACCACCCAGCGGCGAAAGACGTGGATGGTCGGGTCAAGCCCGACCATGACGGGGTGGGGCGTGTCGGCGGAGGCGCATCTGCACGCGGCCGCATCGGCCGGCGTCATCTGGCGGCGACATCAGGCGTGCCACAACGGCCAGCCACATCGGCCGGCGCCCGGTGACGGAGCGGCGAAGGGCGGCTCAGTGGGCCCGCGAGATGCAGAAATCCACCGTGTCGAGCAGCGCCGTCTTCAGCGGGCTGGCCGGGTAGCGGTCGAGCGCGGCCTTGGCCTGGGCGCCATAATATTCGGCGCGGGCGATGGTGTCGGCCAGGGCGCCGTTGCCCTGCATCATGGCGATGGCTTCGGCCAGCGAGGCGTCGTCGGTCTGACCCTCTTCGAGAACCCGGCGCCAGAAGTCGCGACCGGCAGCGTCGGCGCGTTGCAGCGACAGCACCACGGGCAGCGTCAGCTTGCCCTCGCGGAAGTCGTCACCGACATTCTTGCCGAGGCTGTCGGCGGCGCCGCCGTAATCCAGCGCGTCGTCGATCAGCTGGAAGGCGACGCCGAGGTTCATGCCATAGGCGCTGCAGGCGGCGCGATCGGCGGCGTTGTCGCCGGCGATAATCGGCCCGACCTCGCAGGCGGCGGCGAACAGCGTCGCCGTTTTGGCGCGGATCACCGCCAGATAATCGTCTTCGCTGGTGTCAACCGAGCGGGCGGCGGAGAGCTGCATCACCTCGCCCTCGGCGATGACGGCGGCGGCGGTCGACAGCACGTCCAGCGCCTGCAAAGAGCCGACCTCAACCATCATGCGGAAGGCCTGGCCGAGCAGGAAGTCGCCGACCAGCACGCTGGCCTCATTGCCCCACACCTTGCGCGCGGCGGGCTTGCCCCGACGCATGTCGCTCTCATCGACGACGTCGTCGTGCAGCAAGGTCGCGGTGTGCATAAATTCGACGGAGGCGGCGAGCTTGATATGGCCATCGCCGCGATAGGCGCACAGACCGGCGGCCGCGAGGGTCAGCATCGGGCGCAGGCGCTTGCCGCCTGAGGAAATCAGGTGGTTGGCGACCTCGGGGATCATCAGAACCTCAGACCCCGTGCGCGACAGGATCATCTGGTTCACGCGCTCCATGTCGGCTGCGACAAGCCCGACGAGGCCATCGATGCTGGCCTGGCTGGTCCTGTTTTTCTCCAGTGCGACGGCGATACCCAAAATGATCTCCTTCCGGCCCACGCCCCCCAAGGTAGCGCACCAGGTCAGCGCACCAGGTCAGCGCATCAAGGCAGCGCATCAGCGAGCCGCTCCAGGACTGACGCGGCATGCGCGCCGCCCCGGCGTGAACGCATCGCTTGCCCGGCGACTTGTCCAATGTTTCCGGCAGATTTGCAAATGAAACTGAACGGTGGGCGCTACGTCAGGGGGCGGCCTGTTGCCCCTGCGAAACGCGCGATGTTTGCCTGCGCTATATCTGGGTAAACAGTCTGCTTGGCGCGCGCATACACACGGGCCACGCGCGCCTGCGTCAACACATTGCGCTCACAACCATGAAAAAGCTGGCCGACGCTGGTTCTGCTAGCCCGGCGCATGCACTAGGCTTGACGCATGGAAGAATTGCTACGCACCAATGATGTCGTCGCTCTGGGTCTGATGTGCAGCCTGCTGGACCAGGCGGGCCTGCTCCACATGGTCGCAGACCACCTTGTCAGCGTGCTCGAAGGCTCCATCGGCGCCATCCCCCGGCGGCTGATGGTGGCCGGCGATTCTGTGGACGAAGCCCGCGCATTACTGCGCGACGCAGGTCTTGGCGACTATCTGCCGGATGGCGACCCGTGAGCGCCGCGCCTGAGCTAATGGCCCCAACGGCGCCCGGCGAACCTCTTACGGACGCCATCAGCAGCGATGGTTTCTTCGGCGGCAAATTGCAGCTGGCGCAATTCCGTCGCGGCCACCACCGCAGCGGCACCGATGGCGTCATCGCCGCCATGCTGGCGGCCCCGATCGCTTTGGCCCTCGCGGAGCGGCTGGGCCGGCCCGTGGCGGCGCTAGATATGGGCGCGGGCGCCGGGCTGATCGGCCTTGGCCTCGCCGCCGTCGCGCCAGCCGTCCGCGTCACCCTGGCCGAGCGTGATCCGCAACTGGCGGCGCTGTGCGCGGCCAATATCGCCAGCAATGACCTTGCGGCGCGGGCGCGGGCGCTTGAGGTGGACGTGCTCGCCAAGCCGGGCGAGGTCGCCGCCCGGGGCCTGACGCCGGAGAGCCAGGACCTGGTGATCACCAATCCGCCGTGGTTCGCTTCTCACACGGTGCGCGCCTCGCCTGGCGCCGGACGCCGCGCCGCCCATGTGTTCGCGGCGCGGCAAGAGAATGCAGCAGCGGATGGCGGTGCTGGCCCTGCGAGGCAGGACGCTCACGAAGAGCCGCCGCTGCAGACCTGGCTGCGCTGCGCCTGCCGGCTGCTGCGTCCGGGCGGCGTACTGGTAGCGATCCACCGCGCCGAGGCCCTGCCCGAGCTGTTGCAGGGGGTGACCCGCCGCTGCGGCGATATCCGCGTCGCGCCGGTGGCGGCCCGGGCCGGCGCGCCCGCCATACGGGTGGTGCTGCAGGCGACGCGCGGCCGGCGCGGCCCGCTGGCGCTCGACGCGCCGCTGACGCTGCATCAGAGCGACGGCTCGTTCACTGTGGCGAGCAAGGCGCTGCATGACGGCGCGCCGCTGGCGTGGGGCGCCTGGGCCTGAACCGCCTGACCGCCACGCCAGCGCGCCGGGCTCGCCTCGGCGCAGCGTCAGGGAACTGGGCCAGCGCCTTCGGCCAGCAGCTTTTGCCCCGTGGTTTCTTGACTTGCGCGGCTGGCGCAATCAGGGTGCCGCGCGGCGTTGGCGCGCCAGATCCGGCTTCCCAGCCGCCCGTTTCAGCAGAAGATTGCGATCATGTCCGGCAACGATCAGCTTAGCCCGAAAAATTCCTTCCAGGGCCTCATCCTGACGCTCCACGATTTCTGGGCGAAGCAGGGCTGCGTCATTCTTCAGCCCTATGACATGGAAGTCGGCGCAGGCACCTTCCACCCTGCCACGACGCTGCGCGCCCTGGGGCCGAAGCCGTGGAAGGCTGCTTACGTGCAGCCGTCGCGGCGGCCCACCGACGGTCGCTATGGCGAGAACCCCAACCGGCTGCAGCATTATTATCAGTATCAGGTGATCCTGAAGCCCAATCCGCCGAATCTGCAGGAGCTCTATCTGGCCTCCCTCGACGCCATCGGCGTTGATCTGGCGCTGCACGACGTGCGCTTCGTCGAGGACGACTGGGAGAGCCCGACCCTCGGCGCCTGGGGCCTCGGCTGGGAATGCTGGTGCGACGGCATGGAAGTGTCGCAGTTCACCTATTTCCAGCAGGTGGCCGGCGTGGAGTGCTCGCCTGTGGCGGGCGAGCTGACCTACGGTCTTGAGCGCCTCGCCATGTATGTGCAGGGCGTCGAGCGGGTTTATGACCTGAATTTCAATGGCGGCCAGGGCGACGACAAGGTCACCTATGGCGACGTGTTCCTGCAGGCCGAGCAGGAATTCTCGGCCTTCAACTTTGAATATGCCGACACCGAAATCCTGTTCCGCCACTTCGCGGACGCGGAGAACGAGTGCAAGCGCCTGCTCGAAGCTGGCGAACGCGCCGATGGCCGCCATGGCCTCGCCATGCCAGCCTATGACCAGTGCATCAAGGCCAGCCACGCCTTCAATTTGCTGGATGCGCGCGGCGTGATCTCGGTGACCGAGCGCCAGAGCTACATCCTGCGGGTGCGCGAACTGGCCAAGGCCTGCGGCGCCGCCTGGCTGCGCACCGAGGGCGGCGGCGCAGCAGCCTGACCCGTCCCTGACGGCCTTGCGCCCGTCACCTTTTGCGCGCGGCTCAAGGCCTCGCCCGTGAAATTTCAGGCCCGGTGGGCCGATGGAACATCCGATGCCCGACCTTCTGCTCGAACTGTTCAGTGAAGAAATTCCCGCCCGCATGCAGCGCAAGGCGGCGCAGGATTTGCAGGCGCTGGTCACCAATGCGCTGGTGGAGCGCGGCCTGCTCTATGAGGGCGCCCGCGCCTGGGCGACGCCCCGCCGCCTCACCCTGCACATCGCTGGCCTGCCAGCGGTCGGCAAGGACGTGCGCGAAGAGCGCAAGGGCCCGCGCGTCGGCTCGCCTGAGGGCGCCATCCAGGGCTTCCTGAAGAGCGCCGGCCTCGCCTCGATTGATCAGGCGCAGATCGTCTCTGACCCGAAGAAGGGCGAGTTCTACGTCGCGGTCATCGACAAGCCCGGCCAGCAGACGCTGGACGTGCTGGCCGAGGTGTTGCCGCGCATCATCCAGAATTTCCCCTGGCCGAAATCCATGCGCTGGGGCGCTGCGTCCGCCCAGCCTGGCGCCATGCGCTGGGTGCGCCCGCTGCATTCCATCGTCGCCACTTTTGGCCCGGAGACGGAAGAGCCGCAGATCGTGCCGTTCAGCGTCGGCGGCGTCACCGCCGGCAATGTCACGCGTGGCCATCGCTTCCTGGCGAAGGACGCGGGCTACCCTGGCGACATCGCGGTGAAGCGCTTCGACGATTACGTCTCGGTACTGGAGAAGGCGAAGGTTGTGCTCGACGCCGACCGCCGCAAGGACATCATCCTCACCGAGGCGCGCAATCTGGCCTTCGCCCAGGGGCTTGAGCTGGTCGAGGACGAAGGCCTGCTGGAAGAGGTCGCCGGCCTGGTCGAGTGGCCGGTGGTGCTGATGGGCGCGTTCGACGAGGCCTTCCTGGCGATCCCGCCGGAAGTGATCCGCGCCACCATCCGCGCCAACCAGAAATGCTTCGTGCTGAAGAAGGCCGACGGCACGCTGGCCAACCGCTTCATCCTGGTGTCGAACATTGTCGCCCGCGACAATGGCGCGGCGATCATCGCCGGCAATGAGCGCGTGGTGCGCGCCCGCCTGTCCGACGCCCGCCATTTCTGGGACACCGACCAGCGTCCCATGCCCGACTATCGCGACCGCGAGGACACGAAGCATCTGAAGCCGCTGGAGCAGCGCCTGCAGAAGCTGATCGACTCGCGCTCGGTGTTCCACGAGAAGCTGGGAACCCAGGGGGCGCGCGTCGACCGGCTGGTGGAGCTGACCGGCAAGATCGCGCTGGCCATCGGCGCCGACGGGGCGCTGGCCACCCGCGCCGCCCGCCTCGCCAAGGCCGACCTCACCACCGAAATGGTCGGCGAGTTCCCGGAGCTGCAGGGCCTGATGGGGCGCTATTATGCGACCGCCCAGGGCGAGGACGCCCAGGTGGCTGCGGCGATCGAGGAGCACTACAAGCCGCTCGGCCCCTCCGACCGCACGCCCACCGCGCCGGTGTCCATCGCCGTGGCGCTGGCCGAGAAGATCGACACGCTGGCCGGTTTCTGGGCCATTGACGAGAAGCCGACTGGCTCAAAGGACCCCTACGCGCTGCGCCGGGCCGCCCTTGGCGTCATCCGCCTCGTGCTGGACAATAATTTGCGCCTGCCGCTGGTCGACATTTGCTATGAGGCCGAGCCCGAAGGGGCAAAGCGCGCCGCGCCGCGCATGCCGGAGGCCTTCGGCGACCGGGTGGTGTCGTCCGACGCCGTGCTGCTGCTGGAATTCTTCCACGACCGCCTCAAGGTGTTCCTGCGCGATCAGGGCTACAGCCATGATCTGATCGACGCCGTGTTGTCGCTGGGCGAGCAGGATGACCTGCTGCTGGTGGTGCGCCGGGTCGCGGCGCTGAAGCAGTTCCTCGACAGCGCCGATGGCAAGAGCCTGCTGGCCGGCGTCAAGCGCGCCGCCAACATCCTGCGCATTGAGGAGAAGAAGGACGGCGCCAGCTACGACGCCGCCGCCGACGCCACGCTGCTGCAGGCGGATGAGGAAAAGGCGCTGTTTGCGGCGCTGGCCACGGCGCGCGAGGCGGCCGAGGTTGCGGTGAAGCGCGAGGACTACCAGGGCGCCATGACGGCGCTGGCGGCTTTGCGCGGCCCGGTGGACGCCTTCTTCGACAAGGTCACCGTCAACGCCGACGACGCCGCCCTGCGCGGCAACCGCCTGCGCCTGCTCGCCGGCATCCGCGAAGCCACCCGCGCCATCGCCGACTTCTCGCGCATCGAGGGGTGAGGCGCGCGGCGCCAGAAGAGCTGCGACGCAATCAGGCCCGGCTGGCGTACAGCCGGGCTTTTCCACGTTCCATTCCGAAACTGGTTCGCGCGCTTCACTGGCTAATGGCGACGTCTGCTGCGCCAGAACTTGCCTGTGGCAGGAGGCTGCAGCCCTCGATCCGATTATGGCCCACGGCGCGGGGATTTCGCTTGATCAGCGCGCGAGGCGCTGGGTCGCCACATGCCGTTGGTCTGTGATCGGCTCAGGGCCCCCATTGCGCCGCGCCATCGTTGGGATCGCGCTGCCGGGGGTCTAGCCCTTCCCGCAATTCCGGCGATCAGAGGTGTGCCCGGACAAATGCCACACGTTCTGTAACGGACGTCCTGGGCAACCAGACCAGTTCATAGCCCAGCGCAGGCCACGTCCTCGCCATGGCGGCGCAGGTGGCTTCCGCTTCCGCAGCGCCCTGTTGCCGCTCAGCGTCATTGACGTAGATCTCAGGCCAGAACGGCGCGATGAAGACCTTGCGATGATACCGGAACCGCAGCGCCGCGGCGCGGCAACGATCTGCGACGTCACTGTCCGACAGCCCGCACAGCTCCAGATAGCCCAGCACGTCGCCAATTCCGCGATCGAAGAACACGGGATCAGCCGCTTCCAACGTCGCCGTGTATGACGCGAGCGCATGATCGAGCATGGCGCCTGCAAAGGCGGCCGGATTTCGCCAGGGCAGTGCGTCGCCGCCGCTGGACTTTTGCTGCAGGATAACCGCGCGCCCGGCTTCAGGCACGGTGGCATGACCACAACTGGCGAGCGCGGCGATGAGCGTGGTTTTCCCCGAACCGGGCCCGCCAGTCACAACGATGCGTTGCGGCCCGCCGCCGCGCCCGCCAGGGTCAGTGTTGGTCGCGCCGCCTGACTGGATCATCTGCCACTCCTTTATTCAGGAACCTGCCCTGCCCCTCAATGTCCCGAACAACCCTGGCTTGCGACGCAGCCACGGTGACGACGGCGTAAAGCGATTGCATGCGGACCGGCGAGACGGCGGTGACGGAAGACGTGGATGGTCGGGTCAATCCCGACCATGACGGGGAGAAATGGTCACGCCTGTGCAACGACGCCCCTCGCCTCCCCCCCAACCGCCTCTCGCCGTCATGCCCGCGCTTGTCGCGGGCATCCACGCGTTGCGACGCTGGCAGGGTGGCGACGGCGCAAGGCGATGGGCTGCGAAGCGCCAGGGCGAAGGCGGCGGAAGACGTGGATGGTCGGGTCAAGCCCGACCATGACGGGGGAGAGGGGGGATCTGCGGCGCAAGCGTCGCGCTTACAGCCACTTCTTCCAGCGGAAGAAGAAGTACGGCGCGATGGCGGCGAAGATCATGCCCATGATCGCCAGCGGGTAGCCGAAGCGCCAGTCCAGCTCCGGCATCAGCTTGAAGTTCATGCCATAGATCGAGGCGATCAGGGTCGGCGGCATGAACACCACCGCCATCACCGAGAACAGCTTGATGATATTGTTCTGCTCGATATTGACGAGGCCGAGGGTGGCGTCGAGCAGGAACTGGATCTTGCCGCTCTGGAAGGTGGCGTGCTCCTCCAGCGATTGGAGGTCGCGCAGGTTGGAGCGCACCTGGTCGCGCATCTCCTTCGACACCTTGGCGGCGCGATAGGCGACCGACAGATACAGCATCACCCGTTCAATCGACAGCAGGCTCTCGCGGATCTTCGACAACAGGTCGCCGTGGTGGCCGAGCATCTGCAGGATGTCGTGGAACTCGGCGTTGCGCTTGCCCGGATCGGGCTTGGGCTCGAACACGGTGCGCGACAGCGCGTTGATCTCTTCGCCGATGGTCTGCAGCACTTCCGCCGTGCGGTCGATGATCACGTCGATCAGCCCGGCCATGATGTCTTCGGCGGCGAGCCGCGCCCCGCCAGGGCGGCCGGCACGATGGGCGAACATGACGAAGGCCTTGGGCTCGTCATAGCGCACGGTGATCAGCACATTACGGGCCAGAATGAAGCTGACCGAGGTGAGCTGCGCGTCCTGCGCCACGTTGAACAGCAGGCGCATGGTCATGTAGCGCGCGCCGTTCTCATTATAGAGCAGCTCGGACGGCTCGATGTAATCGGTGTCCTCACGCGTCGGCACGCTTACGCCGAAATGGGCGTCGACCAGCTTCTCCTCGGCGCGGGTCGGCTCGAACAGGTCGATCCACACGGCGTCAGGCGGAAACATCTCGCCAGGCGACAGCATGACCCGCTCAAGGAAGGTCTCGCCCTGGGTGGTGAGCGCTGGCCGGTGCACGATGATCATTGTGAGGTCTCCCGCCAGGCAGCAATGCCGCCCTGATCATGTCACTGGCGTGACGACGTGAACGTGAGACGCCATCTGGCGCCGGCGCCGCTGACCTCCATGGCCGCACATCCGGCCCGCGTCAGCAAGGCGGAGGCGGCGGCGCATCTGGAGCAGGTCTGGAGCGAGTATGCGACCGTAAGAGAGCATGGGTCTGGGCGCATCCGAACGATGCCCGCGCCGGCCGCCGCGCGCGACGCATCGCCAGGCGCAAGGCGTGGAAGCTGCTCCAGACAGGCCCTGGCTCTAACTGCTTTTGGTTCCTGGCGCAACCGCCACAGGCGGCTATGGCGGACCGCGCCCCGCGCTTGCGCCAATCCGCTCTGGAGTGTGGCTCTGATGCACGCAGCCGCAGCCGACGCTGGCGCGTTGACGCAACGGCTAGCAGCCAAAACGCCGCCGCCCTTGCAGGCGACGGCGCGTCATCATGTGTCTTGAAGGAGAGCGATCAGACGCCGAGCGCCGCCCGTGCGTCCAGCACCGCCTCGCCGCCGCCGAGCACGACGGCTTCGAGCGCCTGTGCTTCTGGCGCGATATTGCTGGCGAAGAAGCGGGCGATGGCGATGCGGCCGCCATGGGCGGGGTTGCTGTCGCCCTGCTCGATCGCGCGGGCGGCGGCCAGCGCGATATTGACCAGCGCATCGAGGCCTTCGGCGATGCCGAACAGCCTCAGATAGGGCACGGCCACCGCCAGCGCCGCGTCGGCGTTATTGCCAGCCTGGGCCTTGAGCACGAAGGACGTGGCGCGATCGAGCGATTCGGCCGCGTCGCGCAGCCGGGCGGCGGCGGCGCCGAGGCCGGCGAGATTGGCGTTGGTCGCCTTCGTCGCGGTCTGGCGCATGGCGGCGATGGCCGCCTCCACCACCTTGCCGCCCTGCAGCGGCAGCTTGCGGGTGACGAGGTCGATGGCCTGGATGCCGTTAGTGCCCTCATAGATCGGCGCGATGCGCGAATCGCGCAGATGCTGGGCGGCGCCGGTCTCCTCGATGAAGCCCATGCCGCCATGGATCTGCACGCCGATCGACGCCGCCTCGACGCCCATATCGGTCGACCAGGCCTTGGCGACAGGGGTTAGCAGCGAGGCGTGCGCCGCGCCCTGGGCGCGCTCCTCGGCGGTGGCGCCAAGATGGGCGCGGTCGAGGGCGGCGGCGGTGCGGTAGCAGATGGCGCGCGAGGCGGCGGCCAGCGCCTTCATGGTCAGCAGTTTGCGCTGGATATTGGGGTGGTCGATGATGGCGCTCATCTCACCGGCGGGGGCGCCCGTAGCGCGGCCCTGGCGGCGCTCCTGGGCGTAGGCCAGCGCCTGCTGATAGGCGCGGTCGGCCATGGCGACGCCCTGCAGCCCCACGGCGAGGCGGGCGGCGTTCATCATGGTGAACATGCAATTGAGGCCGCGATTTTCCTCGCCGATCAGCCAGCCGGTGGCGCCGCCCTCATCGCCATAGACCATGACGCAGGTCGGCGAGCCATGAATGCCCATCTTGTGTTCGATGCTGGCGCAGCGCACGTCATTGCGCTTGCCGGGGCTGCCGTCAGCGTTCGGAATGAACTTCGGCACCAGGAACAGCGAGATGCCGCGCGTGCCCGCCGGGGCGTCCGGCAGGCGGGCGAGAACGAGATGGACGATATTGTCCGTCATGTCGTGCTCGCCATAGGTGATGAAGATCTTCTGGCCGGTGATGCTGTACGTGCCGTCGCCATTGGGCGTGGCCTTGCTGCGCAGCGCGGCGAGATCCGAGCCAGCCTGCGGCTCGGTGAGGTTCATGGTGCCGGTCCAGGCGCCGGACACCAGCTTCTCCAGATAAGTCTGCTGCAGCTCGTCAGAGCCATGGGCGATCAGCGCCTCGACAGCGCCGGCGCTGAGCAGCGGCGCCAGCGCGAAGGCCATGTTCGAGGCGTTCCACATCTCGGCGCAGGCCGCCTGGACGACGGCGGGCAGGCCCTGCCCACCCCACGCTTCCGGAGCCGGCAGCGCGTTCCAGCCCGCGGCGGCCCAATCGGTATAGGCTTCCTTCCAGCCCGGCGCGGTCGTGACCTCGCCATTGCTGAAGCGGGCGCCGATCTGGTCGCCGACCCGGTTTAGCGGCGCGAGGCGCTCGCCGGCATAGCGACCGGCTTCCTCAAGCACCGCCTGCACCAGATCGAGCGACAGATCGCCGTAGACGCCATCGGCGACCGCCTGGTCGAAGCCGGCGGCCGAGCGGATGGTTTCCACCATATCATTGACGGGGGCGACGTAAGTCATGGCGCGGTCTCCGCAAAGCTGTGATCCGGCCATGCGGCCGGCGCCCGTGAGAGCCCCTGTGTGGCCAGGCCCCTGTTGAGGCGGCGCCGGCGCTTCGTTCGCTCTCCACGGCAATCTGCAAGCTGGACGGACAGCGGCCAGCCCCGGCGCCGCGCACGGCGGCACGCGGGCGCGGCGTGCGCCGTCCACCCATGTGGATGACGTCTGTTTACGGGCTGTTCACGGGTGACGCCAGCACAAGATCACCGGTTGCAAGGATGATTTTCGACATCTTTTCAGGAAATTGTTGCATTCGCGCCGGATAGTTTCGGTTGACGTAAGGTCAGAGAGATCCGGAACCCGGACATCGTCGGCGTGGCGCCCACCCAGATCGGCGACGATACACCAGGCGCTGCCGACCAGAAGCGCGGTTGCTTGTGCAACCATGCGCGTAAACTCGGGGGCGGCGGCTGGCGACTGGCCTGTGTGGGCGGACATGGCGCCGCGACGATCCGGCGCCGTTGAGCAGGTGCATTTCGCCCCGATCCTGCATTATGACTGGCGCGACCGCCGGCGCCCAACCGCCTGCGCCCCGACCCGCCAGACCGACGCCTGGCCACACTGGATCACGATGAGCTCAACCTTACGCCTCACGGCAGACGCCGCCGATCTGGACGCCGCCGCAGCCCTGCTGCGCGCGGGCGGCCTCGTCGCCTTCCCGACCGAGACGGTTTATGGGCTTGGCGGCGACGCGCTGGACGGCGCGGCGGTGGCTGGCATCTACGCCGCCAAGGGCCGGCCATCGTTCAATCCGCTGATCGCCCATGTGCCGGACCTTGCCAGCGCCCGGCGCTATGGCGTGTTTGACGCGCTGGCGCTGCGGCTGGCCGAAGCGTTCTGGCCAGGGCCGCTGACCCTGGTGGTTCCGGCCCAGCCAGGCTCGCCGGTCAGCGAACTGGCCACCGCCGGACTCGACACCATCGCCCTGCGCGTGCCGGCTTCTGCGGTGGCGCGGGATCTGCTGACGCGGGTCGGCCGCCCGGTGGTGGCGCCCTCGGCCAACCGCTCCGGCCATGTCAGCCCGACCCGCGCCGCCCATGTGCTGGCCGATCTCGATGGCCGCATCGCTGCGGTGATCGATGGCGGCGACGCCATGGTCGGCGTGGAATCGACGGTGGTCGCCGTGGTCGATGGCGTGGCCACCCTGCTGCGGCCTGGCGGGGTGACGCGCGCGGAGCTGGAGCAGGTGCTTGCGGCGCCGCTCGCCGACAACGCCGCCGCCGATCCCAACAGGCCGGCCTCCCCCGGCATGCTGGCCTCGCATTATGCGCCCAACGCCCGTGTGCGCCTCGACGTCACCGCGCTGCGCGAGGGCGAAGCGCTGCTCGCCTTCGGCGCGCGGCTGCCCGCGGGCGCAGCAGGGGCGCGGCGCACGGTCAATCTGAGCGAAACGGGCGACCTCACCGAAGCAGCCGCGCGGCTGTTCGGCGCCCTGCGCAGCCTCGACGCCGCCGATATCGCCGCCATCGCAGTGGCCCCGATCCCCAACACCGGCCTCGGCGAAGCCATCAACGACCGCCTCCGCCGCGCCGCCGCACCCCGCTGACCGCTCGTGCCCCGTCGTCGCCGGACGTGCGCAATGGTCAACGGCTTTGAATCTGACGGTCCCGCCGAAGGATAACGCATGGATGCCCGCGACAAGCGCGGGCATGACGGGCGGGGGTCCGCGCAGCGCGCCAGAAGCCACACCCCCAACCACCCCCTCCACACGTCATGGTCAGGTTTGACCCGACCATCCACGTCTTGCCACGCCTCATGGAGGCGCCGACGCATAACGCGTGGATGCCCGCGACGAGCGCGGGCATGACGGGCAAGGTATCTGGGCAGCGCGCCAGAACCCTCGCCCCAACCCACCCCCTCCACACGTCATGGTCGGGCTTGACCCGACCATCCACGTCTTGCCCCGCCTCACGGATGCCTGACGCATAACGCGTGGATGCCCGCGACGAGCGCGGGCATGACGGGTGGGTCGGGAAGGAGTGGGTCGCAGGCGATGGGAGCGCATGCTGATGCGCCGGTCGGATCAGCTCAGCGTCGTCGCCCGCACCCAATAGTGGGGATGCGCGGTCTGAAGCCGGGTGGCGGCGGCGGTCGCCTGGCGTGCGTCTTCGAACAGGCCGAAGGTGGTGGCGCCGGAGCCGGACATGCGGGCGAGCCAGCAGCCAGGTTGGGCGCGGAGTGCGTCGAGGATGGCGCCGATCGCCGGGCATAATTGCATGGCGGCGGGCTCAAGATCGTTGCCGTCCGCGACAAGGAACCGCCGCAGGGCGTCGTAGTCGGCGATGGTCGGGGTCAGATCGATGGCGTGCGACAGCGCGGCCGGGTCGAGCGCGGGCGCTGCGAGGGCGCGAAACACGGCGGGCGTCGGCACGGCGAGGCGCGGATTGACCAGCACGGTGGCCAGCGGCGGCAGCTCCAGCGGCGGTCCAACCACATCGCCGAGGCCCGCCATGATGCGGGCGCTGGGGGTGAGGCAGACGCGGACATCGGCCCCGGTGGCGACCGCCGCGTCAACCAGGCGCGGGTCATCGCAAGCAAGGCCGTTGCGCTGCGCCAGCAGGCGCAGCGCGGCGGCGGCGTCGGACGAGCCGCCGCCAATGCCCGCCGCGACCGGCAGACGTTTGGTCAGGAAAAATGCCCCGGCGCGCAGGTCAGGAAGCCGCGCCAGCAACTGGCGGGCGGCGCGCAACACCAGATTGTCGTCATCAGGCCCGGCAGCTTCGGCGGTGTCGCCGTCGACCGACAGCGACAGGTCGTCGCCATCGACCAGCGCCAGCTGATCCGCCTCCCCCGCAAACGCCGTGAGGCTATAGAGCTGATGATAGCCATCGGGCCGCCGCCCCAGCACGCGCAGGGTCAGATTGATCTTGGCCGGGGCCTCAGTGGTCAGTGCAGGCATCAGCCGCTCCGGCGACGTGGGCCATGGGCGATGTTCATGTCAGTATTTCCCGCCAACCAGCCGAAGACGGCTGACCGGAACCGGCGCTGGCTCAGTTGGAGGTCGCGCCGGAGCCAGGCGTCGCTGCGCCGGACTTTTCGCTCCCCGTGGCGTCGCCATCGGCCTTGGCGGCGCCTGATGTCGCCGCATCGGAGGCGTCCTTGGCAGCTTTGGCCGCGTCCGATGCGCCCGTCTCTGATTTGCCGGCGGCCGCATCGCCTGGCGTCACGCCGGTCGTCGCCGGCATTCCGCCGCCCGTGGTTTCGGCGGGCCTGTCGTCTGGCGCCGCCCCACGATCATCTGGCTTTAGCCTGGGCTGCGCCGGAGCGTCATCCTTGTCAGGCTGCAGCGTCGGAGCTGGCGATGGCGCAGGCGGCGCGTCAGGCTTCGCCGGCGCCGTGACGCCTGGCTCTGACTTGCCTGGCTCTGACTTGCCTGGTTCTGGCTTGCCGGGCTCGCCTTTGCCTGGCTCCCCCTTGCCCTCATCAGACTTGCCGCCATCAGACTTGCCCGCTTCAGATTTGTCATCCTGCGGCATGCCATTGGCGATCTTGGCCAGAATCTTCGGCAGGTCGTCGGGCTCGGGCTCAAGGTCGCGGGCGTGGTTCCACTGGAACTTCGCCTCCAGCTTGCGGCCGGTCTTCCAATAGGCGTCGCCGAGGTGATCGTTGATGGTTGGGTCGGATGGCTTCAGCGCGATCGCCCGCTCCAGCTCGCGCACCGCGTCGTCATAGCGTCCGAGCCGGTAATAGGCCCAGCCAAGGCTGTCGACGATGTAGCCGTCGCGCGGCCGCAGCGCCACGGCCTTGTGCAGCATGTCGAAGGCTTCCTTGAGGTTCATGTGCTGGTCGACCCAGGAATAACCCAGATAGTTCAGCACCACCGCCCGCTCGCGGCCATCGCCCTCGGGGGCCAGCTCCAGCGCCTGCTTCAGGTCGGCCTCGGCCTTGGGCCATTGCTTGGCCCGCTCCCAGCACATGCCGCGGAAATAATACAGCGACCAGAAGCGCGTCTCCGGCTTGCCGCTGGCCTTGATGGCTTTGGTATAAGCGTCAGCGGCCTTCAGCCATTCCTTGCGGCCACGATACAGCGCGCCAAGCGCCGCCGCCGCGTCGACATCGTCGGGGCGAGCCTCAACCAGCTTCTGCAGCTGCTTCTCGGCCTCGTCCTTGCGCTCCAGCGCCTCCAGCCCCATGCCGATCTGGATGTCGGCCATGGCGCGCATCGGCGAATCCGCCGGGATCTGGCGATAGACCGCCAGCGCGTCCTCATGCTTGCGCAGCCGGTCGTAGATGTCGGCCAAAGTGACCAGCGCCATCTCGTTTTTCGGCTCGAGATACAGCGACAGCTGCAGATAGATCATGGCGGCGAGTTCATCGCCCTGCTGGTTGCCCGCTGCGCCTAGGCCATAGAGCACCTCGGCCGCGCCCTGGCGGGCGTCGGCGGCGAAGGGCGGCAGCGTCTTGCCCGCTTTGAGCTGCTCCAGCGCCGCCATGGCGATCGGCTGGCGCGGCGCCGCCTTGAGGAAGGCCTCATAGGCCGCCGTGGCGGCGTCCCGGTCGCCCGCTTGGGAGAGATAGCGGCCATAGGCGTCGACCACCCGCAAGGTGGTGCGCTCCATGGCGTAAGTGGCGCTGAGGCGCTGGTCCGCTTCCTTGCGGAACCGCGTTCCGCCGCTCGCCGCGATCAGGCCGCCATGATATTCGCGGAACAGGTTGAAGGCGTTGACGCCCTTCAGCCGGTCGACCGTGGCCAGCGCCTTTTTGACATCGCCAGAGCCGGCCCAGGCCCAGGCGGAGAGCAGCGTGGCGGTGACATCGGTCGCGGCGCCGCCGCTGCGCTGGAACTGGGTGCGCGCCTGGGCGTAGCGGCCCTCGCGGAAATCGCGCACGCCAATGGCCAGGCGCGCCAACGAATTACGCTGGTCGCGGGCCAGAATCTTCTGCGCCGTGGCGAAGGCATCCTTCATCTCGCCGCTGGCGAGAAAGGCGATGAACGCCCGCTCCTGCAGGTCGCGATTGCGTGGATCAGCCCGCAGCGCCTCGCCGAAGAACCGGGCGGCGGCGCTGGCGTCACGCGAGGCCCCAGCCACCACCGCGGCGAGGTAATTGCCTTCAAGGCTCGCCGCCACTGACGGCTCGTCCGACGCATCCTGGCCAACATCCTGCACCGCCAGCGCCGGCGTCGCCGCCGCAAGGCCGACGACAAGCGCCATCACACCCGCAGAACGGAGGAATCCCGAAGGTCGCCCAAACAGTCGTATCACTGGCTTCTCGCTGATTGTGTCGCCGTCGCGCCCGACGGCGCCAGCCCTACCCCACCCGCGTTCCCACAAGCCAACGTCTTGTCGCACAAGGCGAAAGCGCGCCAGCGCCGGAACACACAGGCGCCTGCCGGGGCGATTCACCCCGCCGGACCCGCGCAAACTAGGCGTGAACAATGGCCGTTTTAGGCGGCCCCCGCAAGCAATCGCGCTTGTCCACCGCCTGTCCCCGGCACGTCTTGCGACTTGCGTCGGCTTTGACGTGGCTTGCAAGTTACTTGTCATACCAGAACCCGTGCGGCGCCTGAGCATTTCAGGATGCGCATGCGTCAGCATGCACGCATCATGGTATCGATCAATCGCCAGCCAGGCGTCCGCGACGTGCTGGCGTCTGGCAAGCGATTTGTCCCAACGGCCAGATCCTGATTACCGGCGCCGTCCAGCGCCCTGCGCACTTCCTGGCTTCAAGGCTGGCGCCAAAAGCAAAACGGCGGGCCCAGGGCCCGCCGTCTCACGCACAACAGTCGTGCGATCACATGTTCGGATAGTTGGGGCCGCCGCCGCCTTCTGGCGTCGTCCAGTTGATATTCTGGGCCGGGTCCTTGATGTCGCAGGTCTTGCAGTGCACGCAGTTCTGCGCGTTGATCACGAAGCGCGGATTGGTCTTCGCCGCATCGTCGTCATACATCACTTCATAGACGCCGGCCGGGCAGTACAGACGCGCCGGCTCGCCATATTTCGGCAGGTTCTCCTTCACCGGGATCGACGGATCCTTCAGCTTCAGGTGTACCGGCTGGTCTTCCTCATGGTTGGTGTTCGACAGGAACACCGAGGACAGCTTGTCGAAGGAGATGACGCCATCTGGCTTGGGATAGGTCAGCTGCTTGACCTGGTCGATCGGCTTCAGCGTGGCGTAATCCGGCTTGCCGTGCTTCAGCGTGCCGAAGAACGAGAAGCCGAACAGCTCATTGGTCCACATGTCGAGGCCGCCGAGCACCACGCCGATGCGCGTGCCGAAGCGCGACCACAGCGGCTTGACGTTGCGCACCTTCTTCAGGTCGCGACCCACGTCGGACGAGCGCCAGGCCTGCTCATACTCGATCAGCTCATCATGCTCGCGGCCAGCGGCCAGCGCGGCGGCGAGCTTTTCAGCCGCCAGCATGCCCGACAGCATGGCGTTGTGCGAACCCTTGATGCGCGGCACGTTGACGAAGCCCGCCGCGCAGCCGATCAGCGCGCCGCCGGGGAAGCACAGCTTCGGCACCGACTGCCAGCCGCCTTCGGTGATGGCGCGGGCGCCATAGCTCAGGCGCTTGCCGCCCTCCAGCGTCTCGCGGATGAACGGATGCTGCTTCATCCGCTGGAACTCATCGAACGGCGACAGCGTCGGGTTCTGGTAGTTCAGGTGCACCACGAAGCCGATGGCCACGAGGTTGTCCTCGAAGTGGTACAGGAACGAGCCGCCGCCAGTGGTGTTGTCGAGCGGCCAGCCGAACGAGTGTTGCACCAGGCCCGGCTTGTGCTTGGCCGGATCGATCTGCCACAGCTCTTTCAGGCCGATGCCATATTTGTCGTAGTCCGACTTGGCGCGCAGATCGAACTTTTTGGCGATTTCCTTGGTCAGGCTGCCACGCGCGCCTTCGGCGAACAGGGTGTATTTGCCGCGCAGCTCCATGCCGCGGGTGTAGTCGCCCTTATGCTCGCCATCGCGCGCCACGCCCATGTCGCCGGTGGCGACGCCGATCAGCGCGCCCTTGTCGTTGTAGAGCACTTCGGCGGCCGGGAAGCCCGGGTAGATCTCGACGCCGAGCGCTTCGGCCTGGGTCGCCAGATAGCGCGAGACATTGCCGAGCGAGCCGATGAAATTGCCGTGGTTATTCATCAACTTCGGCATGCCGAAGTTCGGGAGGCGAATGCCGCCTGCCGGACCAAGGTAATAGAAGCGGTCGTCGGTGACTTCGGTCTTCAGCGGGCGCTCTGGGTCCTCGCGCCATTCCGGCAGCAGCCGGTCGAGGCCAATCGGATCGATCACCGCGCCCGACAGGATATGGGCGCCGACTTCCGAACCCTTTTCCACCAGCACGACGGAAATGTCCGTTCCGGCCTCGTTTGCGAGCTGCTTCAGGCGAATGGCTGCCGAGAGGCCAGCGGGGCCACCGCCGACAATCACGACATCATAGTCCATACCTTCGCGTTCAGGCAGTTCCATTCCCCTGGCTCCTCCGGATCGTCGTCCCTGGCGTGTTGCGGGCTCAGGCCTGGGCCGCCGCGCGACACGTGTCGCTGTTACCATCAGAACTGGCGCCGCGGCGACGACCTGGCCATTGGCCCGGCGCGCCGCATATCGCCTGCTCACTCTTTCAACGCATGCCGATCCACAATGGACCTGGCCGTGCTGTAAACTTTTGTCGCCGCACCGCGCCGCATCCGCTGCCGGCAATGACCAATGTGGCCTTGCGCCGCCGCAAGACCCAGGCTTCGCCACCGCCTGCCATGCGCGACAGTCACCCGCAAGCCGCGCCAAGCAAGGCAGGGACCAAATCGGCCGCGACCACAGGCGACGCCAGGGCGGGCGTGTGGGCGTCCTGCGGGCCGTCGCCCTGGAACAGACGTGAACCGTCCCCTGGCGGAGACTCACATCGGACGCGGCCCCGCCCGACCGGCTGGCGCACGACGGGATGGGGCTACCCATGCGGCGACCGCGTCACACAGCCTGCGGACAGCCACGGCAAGCGACCATATATTGTTCACTTTTGAACCATTCGAGGCAGTCTCACAAGAACTGATGTGGATCAATGTCACGCAGCGTCGTGGAGCTGCGTCAATTCAGCCGACCCTTATGCGCCGCCCCTGCGGCCTGAAGCGCCCGCCCTTTGCCGCCGGGCGAGGCTGTGCTGGCGAGCCGTATTCAGCTGGCCTTGGAGCGGGCCTTGCTGCTGGCTTTTTCGCCTGGCCCTCGCCTGTAACGCCAGCCTCGCGTAAGCTTGCGCAATGACCGCCGACCAGACGGGCGCTGACGCCGCCTGCCCGCCGACCTTTGACCTTTATGAGCTGGAAGCGCTGCTGGCGTTCCAGATGGAATCGGGCGCGGACTGGGTGCTCGACGAGACCCCGCACGACCGCTTCGCTGAGGCGCAGCAGCCCGCGCCGCGCTTCACGCCAGCCTGGGCGGCAGGCGCCGCCGCACGGCGTGGCGCCGACAGCACGGGGGCTGCGCGTGGCGCCGACGACGGCGCCGTGGCCCGTTCTGGCTCACATGCGCTTGCCTCCGGCGACGGTCCGCGGCGCGATGATGACGACGGCCGCTTCGCGCCAGCGCCGGGCGCGCCCGCGAGCCCCCAGACGGCGCGCCGTGCGGCGGGCGACCCGCCTGCCGCTGCAGCTAACCGCGCCGCCGCAGGCGGCATGGCGGGCCAGGCAGCTGATCTGGCCAGCGCGGCCGAAGAGATCGCGATGCAGGCCGGCGCCCTTGCCCGGGCCGCCAACAGCCTCGATGAATTACAGGCGGCGATGCAGCAGTTTGACGGCTGCGCCCTGAAGCGCACGGCGCGGCAATTGGTGTTCGCCGACGGCGCGCCCGACGCCCGCATCATGCTGGTCGGCGAGGCGCCAGGCGCTGAGGAAGACCGTATCGGCAAGCCCTTTGTCGGCCGTTCCGGACAATTGCTCGATCGCATGCTGGCGGCGATTGGCCTTGATCGCAGCAGTGTGTTCATCGCCAACACCGTGCCATGGCGTCCACCGGGCAATCGCACGCCGACGCCGCAGGAATCCGCCATCTGCCGGCCATTCATTGAACGGCAGATCGAACTGGTGAACCCGGATGTGCTGGTCTGCCTTGGCGGCCCCGCCGCCCAGGCGCTGCTCGGCGTGCGCGAGGGCGTGCTGCGTATCCGTGGCCGCTGGCAGCATTACACGGTGGGCGAGCGGCAAATCCAGGCCATGGCGACATTGCACCCGGCCTATCTCCTGCGTTCGCCGCTGCAAAAGCGCCTCGCGTGGCGCGACTTTCGCGCCATCAAGGCTGCGCTCGACGCCGTCGCGCCTGACCGCTAACCACCGCAACCACCTCAACCACGCCCTTAATACCCGCGTCCGTCATGCCCGCGCCCGTCGCGGGCATCCACGCGTTGCAAGACCAAGGTCCAAGCGCATCCGACGCCCTTACAGCGTCGAGGCCAGAGTCGAGTCACGTCGCTCACGCCCGCCCGTTACAGCTGAACGTCGCGACCAAAAGTGTTGCAGGCGTTGACCTGGCCGGTCTTTAGCCCGGTCATGAACCAGCGCACACGCTGGGCCGAGGTGCCATGGGTGAAGCTGTCCGGAATCACATAGCCCTGAGACTGCTTTTGCAGGCGGTCGTCGCCGATGGCTGACGCAGCGTTCATCGCCTGCTCGACGTCGCCTTCCTCAATGGTGTTGAAGCGCTGGTTGCTATGATTGGCCCAGACGCCGGCGAGGCAGTCAGACATCAGCTCCACCCGCACGGACATGGCGTTGCCTTCGGCCCGCGACATGCCGCGCTTGGCGCCCTCGACCTTGTCGAGCAGGCCGAGCAGGTTCTGAATGTGATGGCCGACCTCGTGGGCCAGTACATAGGCATAGGCGAATTCGCCATTGACCTTGAAGCGCTGGCGCATCTCCTGGAAAAACGACAGGTCGATGTAGATGGTGCGATCGAGCGGGCAATAGAACGGCCCCATGGCCGATTGCGCTGAACCACAGCCGGAACGGGTGGCGCCGGAGAACAGCACCATGCGCGGCTCCTGGTAGCGCACATTGACCTGCTTCGGCAGCTCGACCTTCCACACATCCTCAGTATTGCCGAGCACCGCCGCGGCGAAGCGCCCGGTCTGGTCCTGCGGCGGGCCTGCGGCGCGCCCCGGCTGGCTCGGGGCCTGCTGCTCATATTGCTGGCCACCGGAGAGAATCTCAGCCCCCGAGATCAGCAGGCGCGGATCGATGCCAAGCGCCCAGCCAACAATGCCCAGAACCACGATCGTGCCGAGCCCCAGCCCACCGCGGCCGCCGGGAATCATGCCCCCGCCCTGACCGCGCCGGTCATCCACATTGCTCGACGTCCGGAAATCATCCCACCGCATTGGCGTCCCCTGGCAGCGTAACGCTGCAAACTCTCAGCGTAGTCCGCATTGTTTATGTGAATTCGTTGGAATGTGAATTCCCGTGATCGCGATCGGTTCCACCAGCGGCGACGCATCGCCCCGCGCGTGGGTCGAACCGGGCCCCTGGGTGAAGCTGGGCCTTGGCCGCGTTTGCCTGGGGCGGCGCCTCCGCCGGATTGGCCTCGGGGGCATCGCCCCTGATGCTTTGGCGCCGCAGCCCATAACCCAGCCAGAACGCAGCAGGCGCCGCATCATCTCGCCCCCGCCCATCGCCGAAATCGCACTGATTCTGTGGGGCAACTTGCATTTGTTCCCTTTTTGTTCTTGTATGAATTATGCCCGGTGCGCCATAGATTCGGCGGGCCATTCCAGTCATCACACGGGGCGACCGCGGAGGCAGACCATGGGACGCGCAAAGCCATTGCAGCATGTCGATGGGACCACCGTAACGGCCGGCGACGCGCCGTGGCGGGCCCAGCAGCAGGTGGCGGCGGAGCGGCGGCGTGGGCGCGGCGTCGTCATTAATCCTGGCGGACGGTTCGAACGTTACACGCGGGAGGATGTGGACGACGGCTGGAACTCGCTCGAAGAGCTGCCGCCGTTCCGCACCGAAGTGACGGTGGAGAAGCCGCGCAGCATCATCACGCGCAACACCTCGCCCGACATCTCCTTTGACCGCTCGATCAATCCCTATCGCGGCTGCGAGCACGGCTGCGTTTATTGTTTCGCTCGGCCAAGCCACGCCTATATGGGCCTGTCGCCTGGGCTGGATTTTGAGACGAAGCTGTTCGCCAAGCCCGACGCTCCGCAATTGCTGGAGAAGGAGCTGTCGGCGAAGAACTATGTGCCGCGCGTCATCGCCATGGGCACCAACACCGACCCCTATCAGCCGGTGGAAAAGCGTTATGGCATTACCCGCAGCGTGCTGGAGGTGCTGGAGCGCTTCAACCATCCGGTCGGCATTGTCACCAAATCCGCCATGGTGACGCGCGACATCGACATTCTGGCGCGGATGGCCAGGAAGAATTTGGTCAAGGTCGCGCTGTCGGTCACCACGCTTGATGCGGCGCTGGCCCGGTCGATGGAGCCGCGCGCCGCCACGCCCACCCGCCGGCTGCAGGCCATACGCCAGCTGGTCGACGCCGGCATTCCGACCTCGGTGATGGTGGCCCCGATCATTCCGGCGGTGAATGACGATGAGATCGAGCGGATTCTCGAAGCCGCGCACGCCCATGGCGCACGGGAAGCGGGCTATGTGATGCTACGCCTGCCGCATGAGGTGCGCGACGCCATGTGGAGCTGGCTGGAGACCAACTGGCCGGACAAGGCTCGCCGCGCCCGGTCGCTGATGCGCCAGTCACGTGGCGGCAAGGATTATGACGCCAGCTGGGGCGAGCGGATGATCGGCTCGGGGCCCTATGCCTGGATGATTGGCCGCAGGTTCCAGATCGCCAGCGCCCGCATCGGCTTTAACAAACTGCGGCTCAAGCTGGATGTCGGGCAGTTTCGCGCGCCGGACGCTGCGGAAGCGCAGGGGCAATTGTCCCTGTTCGGCGGCGAGACGGCGCTGCCGCCAGCGCGCAAGGAGACGTCGCGCCCCCTGCCGCCGCGCGCCGCCCAGGAATACCGCGCTGCTCAGGCGCCCCTCGCCGCCCAGCCACCCCGCAGGCGCGATCTGACGGGGCTGGCGTTTATCGACAATGGCGCCGCCAGCGCCTGAGGCGCGAGGTGGGGCGTGGCTTACGTAAGACGCTGCTGATGCCGAAGCAGCTGGCGTGTGGCGACGTCAGGGCGTGCTGCGCCACAGCCTCTCGGCATCGGTTGTAAGGACAGGAGCGCGGCCTTGGCGCGAGAAGCGCCTCAGAAGCGAGGCGTGATGGGAGAGGATGTCGGCGCATAAATCCGCCGCGCCAACCCGTCCTCGCGCGGGGCTCCGGCTTGATCAGCGGCAGCGCCAGGTCCACCAAGGGGCCATGGCGCGCAAACCCAAATCTGATTCCCCGATTGTCCTCACCCAGGCTTCCCTGCTGGAGCTGACGCCGCAGGGGCCCGATTTCAGCCGTGAGCACCGGCTCCGCGGTCGCGGCGTCTGGCCGGTGGCTGGGGTTGATGAGGTGGGGCGGGGTCCGCTCGCCGGACCGGTGGTGGCGGCGGCGGTGATCCTCAACGCGGACGACGTTCCCGAGGGGCTGAACGACAGCAAGAAGCTGGGCAAGGCGGCGCGCGAGCGCCTGTTTGCGGCGATCATGGACCGCGCCCTGCAGGTTAGCGTCGCCAGCGTGTCCGCTGCGGACATCGACGCCAGCGATATTCGCAAGGCGTCGCTCACCGCCATGCGCCGGGCGATCCTCGCCCTGCCCCAGTTGCCCGCACATGTTTTTGTCGATGGCCGCGACCGGCCAGACATCCCCTGCCCGTCAGAAGCGGTGATTGGCGGCGACGCGCTGGTCGCCTCCATCGCCGCCGCATCGATCGTCGCCAAGATGACCCGGGACCGGATGATGCACCGGCTTGATGAGCTCTGCCCCGGCTATGGCTTCGGCAAGCACATGGGCTATGGCAGCGCCGCCCACCGCGCCGCCATCGCCGCGCTGGGCGCGACGCCCTGGCACCGGCTGAGCTTTTCGCCCCTGAAGACCATGCCGGACTGCGCCGCAGCCCTGGCCCAGCGGCGGGCCCGTCAAGTCGCCAGCGACGCCTGAGATCTGCGCCCCTTGATGAGGCCGGCCCCGTCCATCGGGCCCATGCGCATTATGGTTACGCCCAGGTTAAGCCGCCGGGATGTGGCGGGAGACTTCACGGGCCCTGTGCCGGATCGGGACAGCCGCCCCAATGCGTGAACCCCGCCTTTACCCCGTCTGTTCACCATGCCGGCTGTGAGTTGCGTAACCGGCAGGGCGATATGGAAGTTTCACGAGCCAGGATCGTTGGCGTCAATCCCCGGATCAAGGTAGTGCGTACCGGGCTGACAGCGTCAGCCGCCCTGCCGGGCTCACATCAGGGCCGCGCGCCGCAAGGCGGAGCCGCGAGCGCCTGCCCGACAG
The DNA here is from genome assembly GCF_059740505.1 of Camelimonas sp. FR25. Lineage (NCBI taxonomy): Bacteria > Pseudomonadati > Pseudomonadota > Alphaproteobacteria > Hyphomicrobiales > Chelatococcaceae > Camelimonas > Camelimonas sp. FR25. Next base: position 51,457 of record NZ_JCAWFG010000091.1, read on the forward strand.
GCGCAGATCTGGCGCTCGACAGCATCCTTGTCGGCGATTGCATTGCGCAATTGCAGCGGCTGCCGTCGCAGAGCGTCGACCTGGTGTTCGCCGACCCGCCATACAATTTGCAGCTGGAAGGCGCCCTGACCCGGCCTGACCACAGCCATGTCGACGCTGTCGACGATGACTGGGACAAATTCGACAGCTTCGCCGCCTATGACGCCTTCACCCGCGCCTGGCTGAGCGAATGCCGCCGCGTGCTGAAGCCGGAAGGCGCCCTGTGGGTCATCGGCTCCTATCATAATGTGTTCCGCGTCGGCGCGATCCTGCAGGATCTCGGCTACTGGATTCTCAACGACATCGTCTGGCGCAAGGCCAATCCGATGCCGAACTTCAGGGGGCGCCGCTTCACCAACGCCCATGAGACGCTGATCTGGGCCACGCCCGGACGCGGCAGCCGCTACACCTTCCATTATGAGGCGCTGAAGGGCGGCAATGACGACCTGCAGATGCGCTCCGACTGGTTCATTCCCTTGTGCACGGGCGATGAACGGCTGAAGGACGAGCAGGGTCGCAAGCTGCATCCGACGCAAAAGCCCGAGGCGCTGCTGGCGCGGGTGTTGCTGTCGTCGTCGAACCCCGGCGATGTGGTGCTCGACCCGTTCCTCGGCTCTGGCACCAGCGCCGCCGTGGCCAAAAAGCTGGGCCGCCGTTTCATCGGCATCGAGCGCGATCCTGCCTACGCTGCTGCGGCGCAGAAGCGCGTCGACGCCGTCACCCCGGTTGACCCGCAGGCCTTCGCCACCGCCCCGGCGCGGCGCTCGGAGCCGCGCGTCGCCTTCCTGTCGCTGATCGAGGCGGGGCTAATCACCCCCGGCGAGATGCTGGAGGACGAGAAGCGGCGCCACCAGGCGCTGGTGCGGGCCGACGGCACGCTGCAGCTCGGCCCGGCGGTCGGCTCCATTCACAAGGTCGGCGCCCTGTCCCAGGGCCTGCCGTCGTGCAATGGCTGGACTTACTGGATGATCGAACGCGACGGCAAACGCATCCACATCGACGCCCTGCGCGGCGCCTACCGCCAGAGCCAGGCCGTGGCGGCCTGAGCGATACATCTCGTATGAGGATGCGACGATGCAGGCGCATCCGCATCGAAAAATAAGCAGGCGCCGCACGAGCCTGCTCAGCCCCCGATGCGTCAAGCTCATCGGGCTCTGACGTCACCCGACAGTTTCTGGAAGCACCTTCGGGGCGGGCTCAGGCCTGCCCCATTTTTTTGGCGCGGGGGCGCGCCGTGCGGTCGAGATAGTCCAGCCCGTGCGCCACGGCCTTGCGCATCACATTGGGCAAGGCGCTGTCGGCCAGGCTGTGTCTCGGCTGCCAGCGCGCGCCATCGGGCGCCGGCGTCTGCTGCGGCGCCACGGCGACGAAGATCAGCAACTCCAGCCGGAAATGGGTGAAGACATGGCGCACCACCCCAGGCGCGGCCCGCCAGTCGAGCGCCAGCGGCGCCTCCGCCAGCAACACGCTAGGCTCCGGCAGCAGCTCCGCCTCATGCCAGCGGCTGCCTGGCGGCTCGTCCATGCCGCCCAGGAGACCCTGGGGCGGCCGGGTGCGCAGCAGCACCGCGCCATCGGTCCGCGCTAGCACGAAGGCGGCGCCGAAACGCTGCGGCGTCGCTTTCTTCGCCGCCTTGCGCGGAAACTGCTCCATGTCGCCATGGGCGCTGGCGGCGCACCCCGCCTGCCACGGACACAGCAGACATGAGGGGTTGCGCGGCGTGCAGATGGTGGCGCCAAGATCCATGATGGCCTGGGCGAAATCCCCCGGACGCTGCGCCGGAACCAGCGCCTGGGCCAGCGCGCGGATCAGCGGCTTGGCGGCGGGCATCGGCTCGGCGATGCGGAAATAACGCGACAGCACCCGCTCGACATTGCCATCCACCGCCGCCGCCGGCAGGTCGAAGGCGATGGCTCCGATGGCCGCCGCCGTATAGGGGCCGACGCCAGGCAGCGCCTGCAACCCTTCCAGCGTATCCGGGAAGGCGCCGCCAAGCTCCCCGGCGACCAATTTGGCGCAGGCATGCAGATTACGGGCGCGCGAGTAATAGCCGAGCCCCGCCCAGGCCTGCATCACCGCTTCAGACGGCGCCTGCGCCAGCGCCGTCACCGTGGGAAAACGCTGCAGGAAGCGGATGTAATAAGGCTGAACCGCCGCGACCGTGGTCTGCTGCAGCATGATCTCCGACAGCCACACCCGGTAAGGATCGCTGGGATGCTGCGGCAAGGCGCGCCAGGGCAGCACGCGCCGGTTGCGGTCGTACCATGCGAGCAGCGCCTGCGGCGCAGGCTGGCCCATGCCGGCATAGGTTTGCAGCGCCGCGTCGGAGACGTCGCGCGCCTTGGCGCCTGCGGGTTTGATGGCTTTGGCGACCTTGCCCGCCCGCCGCTTTCCAAGGGTGGCCGTGGAAGGATCTGCGGTCGTGGTCGCCGGCTCGCCCAAGACGTTCTGGCGTGTCGCAACGGCACGCGGCGCGCGGCTTGGTTTGTCTGCGTGCGGCGTCGCCTGCCCCCTGCCGCCAGGCGTCGCTTTGCTACGGCGACCGCCGCCGCGCGCCGAGAACACTCGCGCGGAGCGGCCCCGCGGCGCTCCGGCGGGCGCGTCTGCGCCTGCGGCCACGGCTTCCGCCATGGCGGCCCTCGCGGCCACGACCGGCTGGTCAACCTTTGCTGTGCTGGCGGCGTCTGACGTCTCGGACGCACTCACCGCGCCGGGTGGCTGCGAATCGCCGGTTGAAGGTGTCAAATTATCCACGGTCCCATTGCGCGCTGGCGCCTGACGCGCCTGCGGCGTTGTAACCCGATGCGTGACGTGGCGCGAGCCAGCGCGCCTCAAGCCCCTGACTGCGGCGCAGATAGGCAAGCGCCGCCACTTCACCTATGACGCGACAGGGACTGCTCGCCAGCTGATTCGCGGCGATCGGCGCAACCGGCGCCAGTCGCCGTTCCGCGCGCAGCTCCTCCGCATTGCGTGGCCAAGCAGGGCGCCGGCACATGAGCCAACCAAGACAACCTTCCCGCCGCTTTCGTCCGCAGCCGCTCGCCGAGCTTCTCGACAAATGCATCGACAAGGCGTTGGCCGCGCAGGGCTTCGCTGCTGGCGACATTCTGCTGGCATGGGACGATATCGTCGGCGCCCGCCTCGCCCGTTTTGCCCGCCCCTTGCGGATTTCCTGGCCGCGCCAGTCGAAATTCGGCGAGCAGAACGTGCCCGCCACGCTGGAGGTGCGAGCCAGCAGCGCCTTCGCCATTGAGCTGCAGCACATGACGCCGGTGATCATTGAGCGCATCAACGCCCATTTCGGCTGGCGCTGCATTGGCAGGATCGTCATTCGCCAAGGGCCGGTGCCACAGCCGAAGCTGGCTGAGCCGCCGCCGCCGCCCGACCCGCAGGCGCAAGCCAGGGCAAGCGCCGCAGCCGCCGGCATCGCCGATGAGCGGCTGCGCGACGCGCTGACGCGCTTTGGCGCGGCGGTGATCAGCAACAGCCCGAAATCCTGAGGCTTTCGCCGTAACTTGGGCAGGCTTTCGCCATTTCTGAAGCCTTGCCCCCTCGACTGAACCTGACGCCGCCAACGCTTGAGTGTGGCGACGCGATGGTTGATCAAGGCGCCTTATAGGGCGCATCTGTTGCCGCTATGATGGGTCCGGCGTCAGGCGACCTGGGCTGCGCGGCGTCGGCAATACGACCCGCGCCAGCACAAACCGCGTCGCCCACCCCGCCTGCGCGGATTTGCGCCCTCAGGCAACCATGGCTTCGCCGCGATTCCGCCGGAAGCATCGGCTGGTATCGCGCCAGATAAAGCAGACGGGCGGCGCAGGGCGCGGCCATTCACACGGCGCCGGGCGACCGGCCAGGAGAATTGCATGATCACGAGACGTCGCGTTCTGGAAACCATGGCGCTTGGCGGGGCCCTCGTCGCTGCGGCCAGCATGGGCATCACCCCGGGCCTCGCCCAGACCGTCAGCGCCCAGGACCTCGGCGAGGCCGGCCCGCTCGGCGACGTCACCCTGGGCGACAAGGCGGCGAAGGTGCATGTGATCGAATATGCCTCGCTGACCTGCTCGCACTGCGCCGAGTTCCACGACAAGACCTTCCCGGAATTCAAGAAGCGCTACATCGACACCGGCAAGGTGCGCTTCACCTTGCGCGAGTTCCCGCTCGATCCGCTGGCCGCCGCCGGCTTCATGCTGGCCCGCTGTGAGGGCAACGACAAATATTATCCGGTCACCGATCTGCTGTTCTCCCGCCAGAAGGACTGGGTGTTCTCGCAGAAGCCGCTGGATGGGCTGATCGACCTGCTCAAGCAGGCCGGCTTCACCAAGGAGAAGGTCGAGACCTGCCTCAAGGACCAGAAGCTGCTCGAAGCGGTGAACGCGGTGCGCGATCGCGGCGCCAAGCTCGGCGTCAATTCGACCCCGTCATTCTTTATCAATGGCAAATTGCAGCGCGGCGCCCTGTCGCTTGAGGATCTGGACAAGGCGATCAAGCCGCTGCTTGGCGAGTAAGCCGCCGAGGCGTGATTGATTCCCGGCCGGCCCGCGAGGGCCAGCTTTTTTATGCTTGCAGCAACTCACCGAACGCAGCGGTCCCAGGCAGCGCTGACGACTACAGCCGCGTGCCAGCCGTGAGGCCGCCTGCGGCCAGGGAGCAGCACGTTGGTAACCAGATTTTAACCTGAGCAAGACCAGTCGGCGCAGAGAATCGGCGCGATGCAAGGCCGTCTGCATGCACGGGCCAAAGCCCTTACCGGCATTAGCGCGTCGCATCTGGGCGCAGCATCGCCCAGGCGCTGACGCAAAAGAGTCGCAGGCAGATCCAGGGCATGACGGCGGCAATGCGCCCCAAAACACAAAAACCAGCTTGTTTTACAAAGCCTTAACCAAATAACCCTCGCCTTGACACCACAAAGTGCAAAAATTATGGTGCCGCCGGCTTATGGGGAAATCTGGACTCAGGCCTTGCGGACAGTGAGCGGCTTCTCCATGAGCAACGGCGACACACAGGACACAGCGACCGGCGGCGCGCCCCACAATGGGCGCAGCGGCACTGGGCAGCCTGACACGGAGCTTGCGCAGCGCATGCAGCGCCTGAGCTCCAAACTCGACGCGGTGCATGCGGCGGAGGCCAAAAAGGTCGAAGCCGAGGCGGCGCGACGGGCGCCAGGCGGACCTTCGGCGCTGGGCCGGGCGTTCCGGCTGTCAGCGGAGTTTATCGCTGGCGTCGGCGCAGGTGGGCTCATCGGCTGGTCAATCGACCATGTCGCCGGCTCGTCCCCCTGGGGCATGATCGTTTTTCTGATGCTGGGCTTTCTCACCGGCATCTACAATGTTATGCGCGCAACCGGCCAGTTGACGCCGCAGTCGGAACATAGCGACCGCGGCGCGAAATAAATCGGCTTGCGTCAACCGTACGGTCTGGCGAAAGGGGTCCAATTGGGCTAACCAGCGCTGATCGATTGATAATATGAACGGACCGTTCGCCACATCCGGCGTTTCGGGGCGTTGCGAGGCGACAGGAAAGGGACCTGACGGGCCATGGCTGATCCGATCCATCAGTTCCAGATCAAAAACATCGTGACGCTTGGCACCGCCGGCGGTCATGAAATCTCGGTGACGAACTCCGCGATCTATATGTGGGTCGCCGTCGCCCTGATTTCTATTCTGATGATCGGCGGCATTGCCCGCGCGGCGGTTGTGCCTGGTCGTCTGCAGTCTCTGGTTGAGACCTTGTACGAATTTGTGGCGACGACGGTGCGCAACAGCGCCGGCACCGAGGGCATGAAGTTCCTGCCGTTTGTGTTCTCGCTGTTCATGTTCGTGCTGACGCTGAACCTCATGGGCATGATGCCCTACTCGTTCACCGTCACCAGCCACCTGATCGTGACCTTCGCGCTTGCCGCCATGGTCATCTCGGTTGTCATTCTCTACGGTTTCTATCGTCACGGCCTTGGCTTCCTGCGCCTGTTCGTGCCGTCGGGCGTACCGGGCTGGCTGCTGCCGCTGCTGGTCGCCGTTGAAATCGTCTCCTTCGTGTCGCGTCCGATCAGCCTGTCTGTGCGTCTGTTCGCCAACATGCTCGCCGGCCATATCGCCATGAAGATCTTCGCCGGCTTTATCGCTTCGCTGCTCGCAGCTGGCGCCTGGGCCGTGCTGTCGCCGCTGCCGCTGGCGCTGTCGGTCGCCCTGACCGCTCTCGAGTTCCTTGTCGCGGTGCTGCAGGCCTATGTGTTTGCCACCCTGACAACGATCTACCTCAACGATGCGCTCCATCCGGGCCATCATTGATCACTGCTTCCAACTTTATCGACCAGGAGTTTTCAAATGGATCCCGTTGCAGCTAAGTACATCGGCGCTGGTCTCGCTTGCTTCGGCATGGCGGGCGCTGCTCTCGCCCTCGGCAACCTGTTCGGCCAGTTCCTCTCGGGCGCCCTGCGCAACCCGTCGGCTGCCGCTGGCCAGCAGGGCACCCTGCTCCTCGGCTTCGCCCTGACTGAAGCTCTGGGCATCTTCTCGCTGCTGATCGCGCTGCTGCTGCTGTTCGCTGTCTGATACAGCGTCGGATGGCGGGCGCCCTGGCGTCCGTCAGCCGGGCCAGTCTACCTGGCGCGTTGGAGCCATGTCGTCGTCCGGACCTTGTGGTGCGGACGGCTACGGCGCCAAACGTTGATATGCGTTTGACTGGCCGGAGATTCCTCATGGAGCCTCTGGCCCACGCATCAAGAGACGACGGCGCAGCCCCCGTGGCACGCCTGACCCAAGTTTCGATCCCGCCTGTGCGGGGCAGTGAACCAGCCGGTTCAGCCTGAGGATTAGGTCGCATGGCTAGCCCTACCCACACCGCCTCGACGGCATTCCCGCCCTTCGAGAGCACGACTTTCGCGTCGCAGCTCCTGTGGGTGACGCTGTCTTTCGCCGTCCTCTATTTTGTGATGTCGAAAATCGCCCTGCCGCGCATCGCCAAGGTGATTGAAGACCGTCACGCCCGAATTTCCGCCGATCTGGCCGAAGCGCAAAAGTTGCGCGCCGAGTCGGAAGAGGCAGTCGCTACCTATGAGAAGGCCCTTGCAGACGCCCGCGCCAACGCCCAGGCGATCGCGCAGACGGCTCGCGACCAGATGGCCGCTGAGTTCGACGGCCGCCGCAAGGCTCTGGAAGCTGACCTGAACCAGAAAATCCACGCCGCTGAGGCGACGATCCGCGCCAATGCTGACGCCGCCATGGCCAATGTCCGTGACATTGCCGCCGACGCCGCCGCCACCATTGTTGAGCGTCTCACCGGCGCTGCTCCGGCCCGCGCCGAAGTCGAGGCCGCCCTCGACCGCGCCGCGGCCTGACCAATCCTGCAGGCGCGCCATGCGCCTGTCGCCAGTTTTCCGGGCGGAGAACTGAAACCCTATTCTGGGCGCCTGCCGCACACGGCCATCCGGAGCGCAGCGCTACTCAGGAGTGAGATCCATGTTGTATACGCCCGATTTCTGGGTCACCGTATCCCTCGTCCTCTTCCTTGCCCTGGTATGGTGGAAGGGCGGCTTCGCCACCCTCGGCGGCATGCTGGACAAGCGCGGCGCGCGCATCGCCACCGAGCTTGAGGAAGCCCGCCGCCTGTCGGCCGAAGCCCGCGCCCTGCGCGACGAATATGTCGCCAAGCGTCTGGCCGCCGAGAAGGAAGCAGAAGAAATCGTCGCCTCCGCCCGCGAGGAAGCCGCCCGCGTCGCTCAGGAAGCCCAGAAGAAGCTCGAAGAGTTCGTCGCTGGCCGCACCGCCGCCGCCGAGGCCAAGATCGCCCAGGCCGAGGCTCAGGCCACCGCCGAAGTCCGCAGCGCCGCCGCCGACGCCGGCCTGCGCGCCGCGGAGGTCATCCTGCGCGATCGCACCCAGGGCGACGCCGCCGACGCGCTGGTGCGCACCGGCGTCAGCCAGATCCGGACCGCGTTCGCGCACTGATCCAGGCCACGCGCCCACATGCTCAAGCCGCTCCTCACGGGGCGGCTTTTTTGTTGCGTGGGCCCCTGACCGCGGGACTGAAGTGGCCTCGCAGGTTCAACGCCCGCAGGCAGTTGCGCGGTTGTTCGCAGTGACGGTCATGTCTTGTGCGAACGTCCCTGGATCGGCACAGACTCTCTGACTTCACACGGGAGCCTGTTCTGCTCGATCGCCTGAGCTGCATCGCAGAGCCCATCTGGTTTGACACAGGGATGGGACGGCGGATCGCACTGGAGGCGCGACGTCACGCTGGGCGTAGAGTTGGCGATCCCCTCCCCTGCTGGGGCAAGGCGGCGGTGGCGCTGAATGAGGAGCTTAGGCCGATGATTGACCAGACTGGCGCCGTGCTGGGGTGGACATTGGCTGTTCGGCTCAACGCCGTTCCAGCGCCATATGCCGCCTGTCGTGGACTGCGGAAGTGGCGACATGGGACATCGCCCGGTTCCGCGCGGTTGCGCCGGAGCGCCAGCACGTGATCGCCGCCACCGCAGGCAGCAGCCGGATTTGCGCCGCGGCCTTCGATGGCCCGCTGGCGCCCGGGCTGCAACCCATTGGCCGCTACCGCACTGCCGAACGCATGTTAACCCGCCGTCTTGGCCGGCTCATTGGCAAGCCCGGCCAGTCAAACGCTCCCGTCGGACGGCTGCTCAATGAGCACGCCAATGCCTGCGCCCACGTCGTGCTTGACCAGACCGACATGGCGTCAGCGCGCCATGCGACGGCGATCGATGCTCGTGCAATCGTCGAGGCGTTTCCGGGGGCCTTTCTCGGTATGCTGCTGGCTGATCCTGCGGCGCTGGCGGTGAAACGCAGCAATCGCTCGGATATCTATTTCCAGCATCTGGCCGCCGCCGGCGTGTTCCAGCAATTGCTGCAGCATTGCCTGCCTGGCCGCCATATGGCCCACGACCCGGCGGCGATCCGCAATCATGACGACCGCGCCGCTCTGGTTTGCGCCATGACGGCGCTGTGCGTGGCCGCCGGCGATTTTGTCACTGTCGGCGACGAGGATGGCTGGATCATCCTGCCGCCACGCCGCTTTATCCAGCCCGCACAATGGCGGCTGTTGGAACAGAATGCGCTGGAAGAAACGGCAGGCGCCCTGCGCGTCTATTGCGTCGCCAACTTCGTTTAGGCTGTACGCGCGGCGATCACCCGGACGTCGTCTGTCCAATGGCAGAAACGCCCCGCAGTACACGGCTTGCGACGGGCGCAGCGAGACGGCAGTGGCGGCGCGTGACGCGCCGACGCCCCTGGCCATGATCCGGCGGCGTGGCCATGGTGATCGCGGCAAGGCGCTTACGTCGCGAGGCGCAGTCGGGACAGCCCGAAATCGGGGTGAGCGCTGTCGCAGGGAGGCGTCCTGTCAGACAGTCGACATGGTGTGAAGCCCGCGTGGCGAAGAAAACGGCTGACGGATGGACGAGTAGATGACGACGCCCGGCCCATGCGCCGCGTCCGCCAAAACCAGGCTTGCGGTGGGTCATCCTCACCCGGCGCCCGCCTTCGCGTGAGGGGGCGGTACGGCGTCGCCGATCGCTGAGCCTTGTCGGATGCCATTTAGGCCCGGAACAAGGGCAAGAGAGGCGTTCTCCTGCAGATCGCCGCCCCTGCGCCCGACGCGTCATACCAGGATGCGAAGATGCTGATGCATCCGCATCCTGCAATGCTCAGGCGCCGCTCGGGCTTAGCCAGAACCCGATGGGTCACGCCCATCGGATTCTGGTATCACACCCGACAAGACGTAAGCCCAACTACCTATGCGCCGCGCACATAGGTGCACAGCGTAAATGGGACAGCGAAGCTGTCATAATTCTATTGCGCTGATCCGGAGGAACGCGTATACGGAATGTGCAGCAGCGATGCTGCAGCCCTCCTTGGGCGTTTCCTCCCTAGACTTTATGGCCGCGTCTCTGACGTGGCCTTTTTTTTGGCCTGTCGCCAGATCCCGTGAAACAGGCTGTCGCGTCACCGCCTCGCCAGTCCGGTCGACCTGTCACAGTTCCGTGCGTCTACCCCCATCAGGGAACCAAACCGGATACTGCAACGTACTCTATTCATACGACCAGGTTTGGCGCGGCGCAACATGTTATTTTTGGCGCCAGATGAACCGTGGCAATTTTTTCCATTTGCCGCCACCTGGACGAAATTTGCCAATCTTTATCGCATGCCCGCCTGTGCATAACAATCGAACGCTTGCTAGATCGCCATCAAACTGTCGCGATCCTTAAACGCCACGACGCGACCAGCGAGTCGCAGCGACATGCGGATATCTGAGCCGCCAGGCTGTTCCGACGGCGTGATGCGCCCGCCCGGCGCACTCCCCCGCCAGTGGCGACGCTCGCGCAGATGTCTGCGGTCGCTCTGTCAGCCAGGCCAGACACGCTACGGCCGCAGAGCTGGGCAATTCTCGCAATGCAGCTATGATGGCGCGCGGTCGGCCACCCGCGCCTCCAGGCGTCGACGCCGCCATTGACCGATCACCGCAGGCCAGGGGAACCCGTGGCATGAGACAGATCCAGCCCCGCACAGGACTTCGCGCCCGAGGCGCCGCCCGCATGCCGCGGAGCGCTCTGCTGGCGATCGCCACGCTGGCGCTGGCGACGCAGGTGACTGGCGGCGCCGCCCATGCAGCCGCGGGCGCGGCGAGCCCGCAAGCAACTCCCATCGACGTCAGCCAGCCACGATTGGCCGGGGACCCGCGCACGGCCAAGGCCGTCCAGCCGATGATGCAGCCGGCCGATCCTGCTGGCGCCCTGGCGGGCAAGGGCGCGTCGTCCAATTCGGTGGCGCGTGAAGCTGCGGCGAACCCGGGCGCCACGCGCGAGGATGCCGCGCGTGACGCCGGTCGGCGGCCGTTGCGCTTCGCCAGCCTTGCCGCCAGTCGCGCCGCTGTCGCCCAGCCGAAACTCGCCAGCGCGCCTGATCCGGTGAAGGCCTTCGGGCTCGAGCAGATGCCAGAGCTGTTCAAACCACGGCTTGTGGCAACGCCGGAGCTGCCGCGCGCCTTCGCTCAAGGCGGGGCGCGGAATTTCCCCGACCGCCCCTATATTCCGGATCTGTTTGGCGCCGAGAAATGCCCGGAGCGCGGCCCCGGCTTTTATCGCATCAAGGGGTCATCGTCGTGCATTCACGTCGGCGGTCGGGTCGGCGCTGGCGTGCAGATCAGCAGCCGCGGCGGCTCCGGCGCCTTCACCTATGGCCGCATCCAGGCTGACATCGTCACGCCCTCGGAGATCGGCGATCTGACGCTGACCATGGCGGTGCAGGGCGCCATGGCGAGCAATAATGTCGGACCGATCTATATGGGCCCCCGCCCCCGCCTTGGCGCGCCGATCGGCCCGCCCTGACATAAGCCGCGCGCCAGCGCGCCTCGCCCCCTGGCGGCGCAGGCGCCCGCGCCGCCGCGTGGAATGGAATCAGGCGACCTTGACGCCGGCAGCGTCCCAGCCGTCGCGCAATTCGCGTTTGAGAATCTTGCCGATGGCGCTGCGCGGCAGGCTGTCGACCACCAGCACGGCGGCGAGGCGCTGCACCTTGCCCAGCCGCTCATTGGCCCAGGCCCGCACCTCCTCGCCGCTGAGTTGGCGGCCCGGGGCCAGCGCCACGAAGGCCACCGGCGTTTCGCCCCACGCGTCTGACGGCACGCCGACCACGGCGACGTCATTGATGTCGGGATTACTGAGCAGCAGCGCCTCAATGTCACTGGGATAGACGTTAAAGCCGCCAGTGATGATCATATCCTTCTTGCGGTCCATCAATTGCAGGAAGCCGTCCTCATCAAAGCGGCCGACGTCGCCGGTCTTGATGAAGCGGCGACCGTCCGGATGGATCCACACCGTCTCCTGGGTCTTGCCTGGCTGGTTGTGATAGCCATTCATCGTCGCGGCGGGCGAATGGCCGACGATCTCGCCGATCTCGCCAGGACCGACCTCATTGCCGTCCTCATCGAGCAGCAACACGGTGTGGCCCTCATTGGGCCGGCCGACGGTGTGCAATTTGTCCGGGAACAGATGCGCGGCGAGCGAACAGCCGCCGCCGCCCTCGGTCATGCCGTAATATTCGATCAGCCCGCCGGGCCAGCGTTTCAGCACATCGGCCTTGAGTTCGGCGTGGAACGGCGCGCTGGTGCAGAACTTCATCACGAAGGACGACAGATCGAAACTGTCGAACTCCGGCAGCGCCATGATGCGCTTGTATTGCACCGGCACCAGCATGGCGTGGGTGGCGCGATGCTGCTGCGCCAGCTCAAGGAAGCCGCGCGCGTCGAATTTCTCCATCAGCACCACCTCACCGCCCAGCGTCAGCGTCGGCAGGAAGCTGACGAGGGTGGTGTTGGAATAGAGCGGCGTCGACACCACGGTCACGGCGTCCGGCCCATAGCCGAAATTGGCGCCGCGCTGCACATGCGCCCAGCGCATCCGGTGCGATTGTACGATGCCCTTGGGCAGGCCCGTGGTGCCGGAGGAATAGATGATATTGAACGGCGCATCCGCAGGGATCGTCACCGGCTGCGGGGTTGCGCCCGGCGCCATCAGCCAGTCGCTCCATGGCCGGCCCTTCGCTCTGTCGTCGAGCGCCACCAGTTCGCCGTCGAACCAGTCAAATGGGCCAAGGGAATCGGTGATGGCGCTGTCGACATAGAACAGCCGCGCGCCGGAATCGGCCACCATGCCCTGCAACTGCTCGCGGGTGGAGGATGGGGCCAGCGGCGTCACCACCACACCGGCGCGGAGCGCGCCGAGAAAGGTCACCGCATAAGGGATCGACGACAGGGCGCAGATGGCGATGACGTCGCCCTGGCCAAGACCATCACGCTGCAGGCTGGCCGCCACGCGGTCGACCTCGGCGTTAAAGGCGGCGTAGGTCAGGCTCTGGTCGCGGTGCGTCACCGCGCGGGCCTCTGGCCGTTCGGCGGCGTGCGCCTGCACCAGCCCGGCGATCAGGCCGAAGTCGCGTTCCAGCAGTTCGGTCGCCCGCAAGCCCGTCATGCGTCTCACTCCCTGTGATTCTTGTTGGTCATTATAAGGTCGCGCCCCTTTTGGCGGGGCGCGACCGGACACGCCGGCGGCCGTATTGGCGGCCGACGTGGCGTCACCCGAATTTATCCGGGCGCGGGCCGGCTCAGGCAACCGCTTTCGGCGGCGTCCAGCGCAGGACAGGCTGGCGCGCGGCGCGGGTCTCGTCGAGGCGACGCACCGGCGTATGCCAGGGCGCGCCGGTGAACCGCGTGATGTCGCCGCGTTTCACCGCCATGGCCAGATCGCGCATGGTGGCGATGAACAGATCCAGCGTCGCTTTCGATTCCGATTCGGTCGGCTCGATCAGAAACGCGCCATGCACCACCAGCGGGAAATACACCGTCATCGGGTGGAAGCCCTCGTCGATCAGCGCCTTGGCCACGTCGAGAGTGGTCACGCCGCTGTCCTTCAGCCAGGCGTCGTCGAACAGCGCCTCATGCATGCAAGGCCGGTCGCCGAACGGCGCCGACATCAGGTCGGCCAGCGCCACGCGCAGGTAATTGGCGTTGAGCACCGCGTCTTCCGAGGCCTGGCGCAAGCCCTCGCCGCCATGCGACAGCATGAACGACAACGCCCGCACATACATGCCCATCTGGCCATGGAAGGCGGTCATGCGACCAAAGGCCTGGGCCGCCTCACCGGCGCCTGCTGTCTCGACCAGCGTCAGCGCGCCATCGGCGGCCTTGCGCACGAAGGGCACTGGCGCAAACGGGGCAAGCCGCTCAGACAGAACCACTGGCCCTGCGCCAGGGCCGCCGCCGCCATGCGGCGTCGAGAAGGTCTTGTGCAGATTAATATGCATGGCGTCGATGCCGAGATCGCCAGGCCGCACCTTGCCGACGATGGCGTTGAAATTGGCGCCGTCGCAATAGAAATAGCCGCCCGCCGCATGCAGCGCCGCAGCGATCTCAACGATCTGCGGCTCAAACAGCCCGCAGGTGTTGGGATTGGTCAGCATGATGGCGGCGACCTCCGGCCCGAGCAGGCCGGTGACGTCGTCGACATGCACAGTGCCATCGGCGCGGGCCGGCACGGCGCGCACGGTGAAGCCGAGCAGCGCGGCGGTGGCCGGGTTGGTGCCATGCGCCGATTCCGGCGCCAGCACCACGGTGCGGCTGTCCGCCTCGCCCTTCGCCGCGATCGCCGCCTTGATCGCCATCAGGCCGAGCAATTCGCCATGGGCGCCAGCCTTGGGCGACAGCGCCACCGCCGGCATATTGGTCAGCGTCATCAGCCAGTGGGCCAGCTCCTGCATCACCCCCAGCGCCCCCTGCACGGTGGAGACAGGCTGGAGTGGATGCACGTCAGCGAAGCCTGCGAGGCGCGCCATTTTCTCATTGAGGCGCGGGTTGTGCTTCATGGTGCACGACCCGAGCGGAAACATGCCGGTGTCGATGCCGTAATTCTTCTGCGACAGGCGCACATAATGCCGCATGGTCTCCGGCTCGCTGAGCGCCGGCAGCGCTACCGGTTCCGTCGCCTCCATGCCGCCGAGGCGGAGGCTGAACGGGGCCGGCTCATCCAGATCGACGCCGCAGCGTTCATAGGAGCCGATTTCAAACAGCAGCGGCTCGAGTTGCTGCAACGCCTGCGCACCGGTGAAGGTGTCGCGCTTTGGCGCATCCACTGCGTCGATTGCGTCCACGGCCGCTGTGGCGCGTCCCTGACGGTTCAGCATGACAGCGCCTCCTGCAATGCGCGGGCAAATTCGTCGCGGTCGGCCGCGGTGTTGACCTCGGTGCTGGCCACCAGCAGCAGATCATCGCGCCCCGCATCGGGCGCAAGTCGTGCGAAAGGCACGCCGCCGAGCACGCCGCGCGCGGCGAGTTGCTCGACCACGGCGGCGGCGTTACGCCCGGCCAGTTCGACGGTGAATTCGTTGAAGAATCTGCGGTTCAGCACGCGGACGCCAGGGATGGCGGCCAGCTGGTCGGCCAGCGCCACGGCGTTGGCGTGATTAATCAGCGCCAGCTTGCGCAGTCCATGGCCGCCAAGCAGCGTCATGTGAATGGTGAAGGCCAGCGCGCACAGGCCGGAATTGGTGCAGATGTTTGAGGTGGCCTTGTCACGGCGGATATGCTGCTCACGCGCCGACATGGTCAGCACGAAGCCGCGCTTGCCGTCGGCGTCGACGGTTTCGCCGCACAGCCGCCCCGGCATCTGCCGCACATATTTGGCCCGCGTCGCGAACAGCCCGACATAGGGACCGCCAAAGTTAAGCGCGTTGCCGATGGATTGGCCCTCGGCCACGACGATATCGGCGCCCTGGGCGCCTGGCGATGTCAAAAGGCCGAATGACACTGCCTCCGTCACCACGGCGATCAGCAGCGCCCCAGCCGCATGCGCCGCCTCGGCGATCGGGCGCAGATCGCGGATATTGCCGAATACGTCAGGGCTCTGGACCACGACGCAGGAGGTATCGCCGTCGATCTGGCTAATGAGGTCTTCGTCCGCCGCCACATCGGCGGGCAGCGCCACATTGTCGCCGCCGGCGAGGCCCGCGACGGTGCGCGCCACCGCGGCGTAATGCGGATGCAGCCCGCCCGAGAGCACCGCCCGCCGCCGGCGGGTGATGCGATGGGCCATCAGCACCGCCTCGCCGCAGCTGGTCGAGCCGTCATACATCGAGGCGTTGGCCACCTCCATGCCGGTCAGCTGCGCCACCTGGGTCTGGAACTCGAACAGATATTGCAGCGTTCCCTGGGCGATTTCCGGCTGATAGGGCGTGTAGCTGGTCAGGAATTCCGAGCGCTGGATCAAATGGTCGACGCTGGCCGGCACATGGTGGCGATAGGCCCCGGCGCCGACGAAGAAGGGAACCGTGCCGGCGGCGACGTTCTGCGCCGCCAGCCGCCCGAGGGTCCGCTCCACCTCCAGCTCGGATTTACGGCGCGGCAAATCAGGCGCCTGCGGTTGCAGACATCCCTCCGGCACATCAACGAACAGATCATCGACAGAAGCGACGCCAATACGCGCCAGCATGTTCTCCCGATCCGCATGGGAAAGCGGCAGATATCGCATCATCAGTCCTTTCCGGCCCTGACACGGACCGCAATGGCGTCAACCACATGGCGACAGGCAAACAGCGCGGCTGGCGGCGGGGTGGGCCGGCAAGGCGCGGCCGCCGACGTCGCCTCCTCGCGGCTCCCGTCTCAGCCCAGGCCGGCGACGAAGGCGTCGTAGGCGGCGGCGTCCATCAGCTCGGCCAGTTCGGCGGGGTTGGCGATCTTCAGCTTCAGAAACCAGCCGCGACCGTTCGGGTCTTCATTGACCACCGCAGGTTCGCCCTCGATGTCGCCATTGACGGCCACGACCTCGCCACTGACCGGCGCATAGATCTCGCTCGCCGCCTTGACGCTCTCGACCACCGCCGCCTCATCGCCTTTGGCGAGGGCGCGACCTGGCGCTGGCAGCTCGACAAACACGATGTCGCCCAATTGTTGCTGGGCGTAATCGGTAATGCCCACGACGCCGACATCACCCTCCACCCGGATATACTCGTGATCCCTGGTATAACGCGTCTCGCTCATCGGTTTCTCTCCAATATTATTGACAGGGTCCGGCGTGAATGACGCTACGGACAAGGTCTCACGTGCTGATAAAACGTGTCGATAGGCGCACAAGGGCCGCAAATCGTCCGTAACGATGCTCCTCCGGGCCAGCGCGATGCGCCCGCGCCGGCGCGCAGGCGGCGACCCGCCAGGGTCAGCGGCGATAACGGTGCGGCGTGAACGGCATGGCGCTGACCGCCGCCGGGGTCATGCGCCCGCGCAAGGCGATCTGCACCGGCGTGCCCAGCCGGGCGAAGTCGGCGGCGACATAGCCCATGGCCACCGGCCCGCCGACGCTGGGGCCAAAGCCACCCGACGTAACCTCGCCGATCAGCTCGCCCGCCAGATCATAAATCTCTGCGCCCTCGCGCACCGGCGCCCGGCCCTCCGGCAACAGGCCGACGCGCTTGCGCATGACGCCGTCGCTGATCTCGCTGGTGATGCGGATGGCGCCGGGGAAACGCAGGTCTTCACGACGCCGTTTGGCGATCGCCCAGGTCAGGGCCGCCTCGACCGGCGAGGTCTCCTGATTGAGGTCATGGCCGTAGAGGCACAGCCCGGCTTCAAGCCGCAGGCTGTCGCGGGCGCCGAGGCCAATCGGCGCGACCTCCGGCTCCTGCAGCAGGCGATCCCACAGGGCGCCGGCCTGCTCATTGCTCACCGAAATCTCGAAACCATCCTCACCGGTGTAACCGGAGCGGCTGATGCGCACGGCGATGCCGGCGATGTCCAGCATGGCCGCGCCCATAAAGGGCAGCGAGACGGCGGCAGGCGCCAGCCGCGCCATCACCGTCGCCGCCTCCGGCCCCTGCAGGGCCAGCAGCGCCCGGTCCTCGACCTCAAGCCGCACGCCATCGGGCAAATGCGCGGCGATGTGGCGCCAGTCGGCGTCCTTGCAGGCGGCGTTGACCACCAGAAACAGTCGCCCGTCCAGCGCCGGATCGGCCGGACGCGACGCCATCAGGTCATCGAGGACGCCGCCCTGCTCGTTGAGCAACAAGGTGTAGCGCTGCTGGCCGGGCGCGAGGCCAGCGATGTCGCCAGGAACCAGCGCTTCAAAAGCATGCGCCGTTTCGGCATGGCTGGGGCCGACCAGCCAGCCCTGGCCCATGTGCGACACGTCGAACAGGCCGGCGCTGGCGCGGGTGTGCTGGTGCTCGGCGATGATGCCTGTGGGATATTGCACCGGCATGGCGTAGCCGGCGAAGGGCGTCATGCGCGCGCCGAGCGCCAGATGGCGCACATAAAGCGGCGTTTGCAGCGGCGCGGCAACGACAGAGGGATCGGCTGCGGGGGGAGTTATTGGCGGCTGGCTCATCTCGGGCTCCTCAAGCGACAACAGGGCGCGGCTTCGCCATTGCGAAACCATGCGCCCCCTCTGTCCTTGAACCTGAGAGATTTCCCCGCCGCGACGCGCCGTCAGGCGGAGCCATCGCGGCTGGCGTTCATCATCCCGCCGCAGCGCGCAGATGAACCCAGGGTTACGCCCGTCGGTGGGATGACATTGCCATCCGCTTTCCAGAGCGCCAGTTCCCACGCGGTCCTTTTGCCTGAGCGTTTCCGGGGCGGTTGCGCCTTCGGCGTCGGGCGGAGACGGGCGCGACAGGCGCCTGTCCCTTCCGATCTCTCCCGCGGGGATTATCGGCTGGCGTGACTGTGCGGTGGCGCTGGCGCCCTGTCAATGCGCCGGATGGGGGCGCAGGCGGTCTGGCCCCGCTGGCGCCAGGGCCGGGGTGAAACTGGCGCCTTGGGGGACTGCAAGCGCGAGGTGGGCTGCGGCGGGCGACGGTGTGCGCGCTGGCGCCCTGGAAGGCCGGCCCGACACAAAAATGCCGCCCACATCCATGGATGCGAGCGGCTCATTGTTGCGCAAGACGACGGGCTGAAACCTGCAGGCCTCACGGCCCTGGCCGTGGCGGCCTCAGCGATTGCGACTGCGCGATTTTTTCGCCGGGGCGCCGCCGAAGCCAACCTCGATCAACAGATCGTGGGTGTCCTCTGGCAGCGACATGCCGCTTTCGATCAGCGTGGCGATGCCATTGCCCTCGCCAGCCGGCACATTCACCGTCACCTGGCGGGTGATCCGCGACAGCACCTGGCCGCCCCGTTTGATCTGGATGGTGAGCGGCGAGGAGAAATTGCCCGGCCGGCCAGCGGGTCCAAGCACCGCGCGCACGTCTATGCCGACATTGACCACCGCGCCGCCGCTTGGGTTCGGCGCGCATTCCCGCGCCAGATTGGCGATGGTCAGCTGATAGCTGAGGCCAGCGCCCTCGCCGCGACGCACGAATGAACTGTTTTCCAGCACGTCGACGCGCGGGCAGACGATTTCCTCGCCACTATCATCGACATAGACGCCTTCACGCAGGCCTGATTCTGTCTGCTTGGCGAACGGATTAACGCCGAGCAGATCCCGCACCAGATCGGCGCGCGCCGGCGTCGCGCCAAGACCGATCGCCATGGCGACGCCAGCAACCAGCGACAGGGCCAAAGGCCGACGCAGCAACGCGCCAGCGGCGCCTGCCGTCGCGACAGATTGCACGCCTGCGCGCATGTTCAAGCCCCTGAACCCCATATGCGTTTCACCCCTCATTTCAGGGCCGCCAGACCCTTTTCCAGACCTTCGAGGCTGACCGGCACGCCGATGCCCTCTTCCGGGGTCTGGAACACAACGAATGTGGCGATCTTGCCCGCCTTGAGGCGATTGACAAGATTGTCGTCCATCACCACTTCGGCGACGCAGCCAGACGGCAGGCAGCGCACGAAGCCGGCGCGGCCGACATCGTTTTGGTCGATTTTCAGGCCAAGGCCAGCTGGCAACAGCACGCCGAGCGGCGCCAGCACGCGCAGCAGCCGGCCCTTGCCGTCGGCGGTGTTGAGGATGATCACCAGCAGCGAGACATTGGGGCGGTCGGCGGCGGCGACGTTCTGCACCAGCGCGCACTGATCATTGGCCGCGCCCGCTGGCTTCTCACACCGCAATTGCCAGTCATTGAACGTCTGCTTCACCGCCCCCTGGGCGCTGGCGCCTTGCACGCCCGCCAGGGACAGCCCGAGCAGGGCCGGCGCCGCGAACAGGCCAAACGCCGCCTTGCGCACGCGTGCGCCCCAGGACAAGCCGCCGCCTGTGCGACGCTCCCCTGCGGATCGGGCTTCATTCCGGACGACGGAGACATCGGTCATTCTCAACCTCTGAGGTACGCCGGTCACGGCGACGACCACCTGCTTTGCCGCGCAATTCCTCGCGATCAGGCGGGTTACGCCGTTTGGGCCATGTGGTTAACCGGCTGTCAAGAAAAAGGCGACGCGACGGGCCTTCCAGGAGGCTTCAGGTGACGCGCGTCCAGTCCGGAACTATTCTTGTGCACAAATGCCGCATCGTGGCGACGGGGCTCAAAGTTGCGTGCTCCGCCACATTGTGGTCTTTCACAGGCAACGTGGCAGGCTTGTGGCGCGCCCTTTAGCGCGGGCTGTTCTGCCCAGGGCCGCGTCACCAGAAGATTTGCCTAGCGAGTACGGGAGCTCCGATTCTCTGATGCTAATGAAAACGTTGCCCCTCAGGCTTGTGGCGGCAAGCGGCGTTCTGGCCGCCGCGACAGGCAATGTAATGGCTGGCACGGGTCAGCCCTCCCCGTGGCAGATGACGCTGCAGACCCCGGTCACGGCCATCGCCCACGCGATGCATGATTTCCACAATCTGCTGCTGTGGATCATCACCGCCATCACCATCCTGGTGCTGGTGCTGATCCTGTGGGCCGTGTGGCGCTTCTCGGAGAAGCGCAATCCGACCCCGTCGAAGACCACCCACAACACCATGATCGAGGTCATCTGGACCCTGGTTCCGGTGCTGATTCTCGTGGTCATCGCCGTGCCGTCGTTCCGCCTGCTCAAGGACCAGCTGACGCTGCCCAAGGCTGACATCGTCATCAAGGCGACCGGCCATCAGTGGTACTGGTCCTACGAATATCCGAAGGACCACGGCGGCTTCTCCTTCGACAGCAACCTCGCCCAGAACAAGGAGCCGCGCCTCCTTGCCGTGGACAATGAGGTGGTGCTGCCGGTCAACAAGACCGTCCGCGTCCAGGTCACGGCCTCTGACGTGATCCACGCCTTCGCCATGCCATCCTTCGGCCTGAAGATCGACGCCATCCCTGGCCGCCTGAACGAAACCTGGTTCAAGGCTGAGAAGGAAGGCATCTTCTATGGTCAGTGCTCGCTGATCTGCGGCCAGAACCACGCTTACATGCCGATCGCGATCCGCATCGTCAGCGAGGAGGCCTACGCCAAGTGGCTGGAAGAGGCGAAGAAGAAGTTCGCCGCGACCAGCGACGGCCAGCGCTACGCCGCCAACGACAACAGCCTGCCGGCGGCGAACGCCGCGGTCCGCTGATCCTTCACCTGCCGGGAAGCGCCTCCAGCGCTTCTTAGCGGCGCCGTTATTTACCTGCCGCGCAGGGCCCGCGTTCGCAACGCCGCCCTGCAGGTGAACAGAATCGGGAGCTGAGTTATGGCTTCATCCACCACAGCGGGCCACGACGCCCACGCAGACCATCCGACGGGTCTGCGGCGCTGGCTGTTTTCGACCAATCACAAAGACATCGGCACGATGTATCTGTTCTCGGCCCTGTTCGCAGGTCTGGTGGGCGGCTTCCTGTCGATCCTGATGCGCATGGAGCTGCAGGAGCCTGGCCTGCAGTTCTTCACCAATGGCCAGCTGTTCAACGTGGTCGTGACCGGTCACGGTCTGATCATGGTGTTCTTCGTTGTCATGCCCGCCCTGATCGGCGGCTTCGGCAACTGGTTCGTGCCGCTGATGATCGGCGCGCCCGACATGGCCTTCCCGCGCCTCAACAACATCTCGCTGTGGCTGACGGTCACCGCCCTGCTGCTGCTGGTAGTGTCGCTGTTCACCGGCGGCGCGCCTGGCTCCACCGGCTTCGGCGGCGGCTGGACGGCTTATCCGCCGCTGTCGACCACAGGTCACCCGGGCCCGTCGATGGATTTCGCGATTCTGGCCCTGCACGCCGCTGGCGCCTCGTCGATCCTCGGCGCGATCAACTTCATCACCACCATTCTGAACATGCGCGCGCCGGGCATGACCCTGCACAAGATGCCGCTGTTCGCCTGGGGCATGCTGGTCACCGCGTTCCTGCTGCTGATCTCGCTGCCGGTTCTGGCTGGCGCCATCACCATGCTGCTGACCGACCGTAACTTCGGCACGACGTTCTTCGATCCTGCCGGCGGCGGCGACCCGGTCCTGTACCAGCACCTGTTCTGGTTCTTCGGTCACCCCGAAGTGTACATCATGATCCTGCCGGCCTTCGGCATCATCAGCCACATCATCTCGACGTTCTCGCGCAAGCCGATCTTCGGTTACCTGGGCATGGCCTACGCCATGGTCGCGATCGGCGCCGTCGGCTTCATCGTGTGGGCCCACCACATGTACACCGTCGGTCTGTCGCTCGACACGCAGCGCTACTTCGTGTTCGCCACGATGGTCATCGCCGTGCCGACGGGCATCAAGATCTTCTCGTGGATCGCCACCATGTGGGGCGGCTCCATCCGCATGACCGCGCCGATGCTGTGGGCTGTGGGCTTCGTGTTCCTGTTCACGGTTGGCGGCGTCACCGGCGTCGTGCTGGCCAACGCCGGCATCGACCGTGAGCTGCACAACACCTATTACGTGATCGCCCACTTCCACTACGTGCTGTCGCTGGGCGCCGTGTTCGGCATCTTCGCCGGCTGGTACTACTGGTTCCCGAAGATGTTCGGCTATGTCGTGCCGGACTGGATCGGCAAGCTGCACTTCTGGACCGCCTTCATCGGCGCCAATGTGCTGTTCTTCCCGATGCACTTCCTCGGCCTCGCCGGCATGCCGCGCCACTATGTGGACTATCCGGACGCCTACGCTGGCTGGCACCGCGTCGCCTCTTACGGCTCGTACATCTTCGCCTTCAGCCTGCTGATCTTCTTCTATGGCGTGTATGTCGCATGGCGCCGTAAGGAGAAGGCCGCGAATGATCCGTGGGGCATGGGTTCGCCCACGCTGGAATGGACGCTGTCGTCGCCGCCTCCGTTCCACCAGTTCGAGAAGCTGCCGCGTATCACCGGCTCTTCCGACCACTGATCCGGGCTCACGCCCAGACAAGACCGCCGGCCCTCGTGGCCGGCGGTTTTCGTTTAGGGGTGTGGGGGGTGTGGGTTTCGGGCGGCTGGGCGACCTGGGAAATGCGTGCATTGGGGCGCGCAGGGGGAACTGGTCAGGCGCGTGGCGCGCCCGCATGAAGACGTGGATGGTCGGGTCAAGCCCGACCATGACGGTGAGAGGGGGGACCGTGGCGGCAAGTCGATTGTCGGACGGCCGCGTGACGCCGACAGGGAACGCACAGGGCCTCGCGCGTGTTGGCGAACCCGGAGCGTCGCGGGCCAATCATGGCGCCATGGGCGCAACTTCAGCTGTGGGGCGGACGGCGCCCCCAATGGCGCGCGCCGAGACGTGAAGGGCTGCGACATTGCAGGCCGGACAATGCGCCACAGCCCCTGCCCGGCCCGTGCTATTGAGTTTATGATGCAAGCGGCTAGAAGAACCTGCGGCAGTTCTGAATCGTTTCAGACTGTCACGGCTTGTGGCGCCATCCAGCATGCGCCCGGGTCGCCATGACGCAGGGCGCGCGGCGCCGGCGCCATGCCCCTTGCCCCAAAGTGGTCGCCGCATGGCGCCCGATGCAGACCAAGGACCCGGCCCACCGGGCCCCAGGTGAAAGACCAGGTCAGATGACGATGTACAGCGACCACCTGCCCGGATCTTCCGACAGCCGCCCCGGCGTCGAGGATGCCAGCGTCTACGCCGGCTCGGTGCGGGACTATCTTGAGCTGTTCAAGCCGCGCGTGATGTTCCTGGTGATCTTCACGGCGCTGGTCGGCATGGTCATCGCCAAGGGCCACATCCACCCGCTGATCGCCGCCGTGTCGCTCGGCCTGATCGCCGTGGGCGCCGGCGCCTCAGGCGCACTCAACATGTGGTGGGACGAGGACATTGACGCGCGCATGACGCGCACGGCGAAGCGTCCGATCCCGGCGGGCCAGGTGCAGGCCAGCGAGGCGCTGTCCCTTGGCCTTGCGCTGTCGGTCGCCTCGGTCGTGTTTCTCGGGCTGATCGCCAACTGGTTCGCGGCAGGGTTCCTCGCCTTCACCATCTTTTTCTACGCCGTGATCTATTCGATGTGGCTGAAGCGCTGGACCGCGCAGAACATCGTTATCGGCGGCGCCGCCGGGGCGTTTCCGCCCATGGTGGCCGAGGCCGCCGTCACCGGCTCGGTGAGCTGGGACAGCTTCATCCTGTTTCTGATCATCTTCATGTGGACGCCGCCGCATTTCTGGGCGCTGGCCCTGAGCAAGGCCAGTGAATATGAGAAGGCCGGCGTGCCGATGATGCCGAATGTCGCCGGCGCCGACAGCACCCGCACCCAGATCCTGGTCTACACGCTGCTGCTGGCCCCGATTGGCGTCGCGCCCTTCTTCATGGGCCTTGGCGGTTACATTTACGCCGCCATGTCGGTGATTGGCGGCCTGGCGATGATCGTACTGGCCGTGCAGGTGTATCGCCGCCGCCATGGCGAGGCCGCCGCAAAGGCAGAGCATGCCCTGTTCGGCTTCTCCATCCTGTATCTGTTCCTGCTGTTCGCGACGCTGCTCGCCGAACACGCCTTTGGCCTCGGCTTTGGCTTTGACGCCGGCCCGCGGCTCCTCGCGATG
Source organism: Camelimonas sp. FR25 (assembly GCF_059740505.1). Lineage (NCBI taxonomy): Bacteria > Pseudomonadati > Pseudomonadota > Alphaproteobacteria > Hyphomicrobiales > Chelatococcaceae > Camelimonas > Camelimonas sp. FR25. Next base: position 75,808 of record NZ_JCAWFG010000091.1, read on the forward strand.
GTGATCTGAGATGAGCCGCCACAAACACAAGCCCGTCACGCCCTCAGGGACCAATGACAAGATGCAATATGTCGAGCTGACGCCGCAGCAGCGCCGTAACCGCAATATTCGCAATATCGCGCTTGGCGTTGCGCTCGCGGCCTTCGTCGGCATCATTTACGCCGTCACCGTCGCCAAGCTGGGCGTCAACATCCTGAAGCGTCCAATCTGAGCGGGGAGCAGCATGACCGTCGACGACAGCCAGCGCCAGCCGGAAGCCCGTGACGCCGCAAAGGATGCGGCCGTTGCGACGCCCGTTGCGGCGCGTCCGCGCAAATCCGGGGCCGGCATCGCCTTCGCCTGCGTGGCGGTGGTCGGGCTGATGGTCGGCGCGTCCTTCGCTGCCGTGCCGCTGTACCGGCTGTTTTGCCAGACGACTGGCTTTGGCGGCACGCCGCTGATCGGCGATCAGGCCTCGTCGACGGTGGTCGATCACGCAATCGACGTGCGCTTCGACGCCAATGTGGCGCCTGGCGTCACCTGGACGTTCAAGCCCGACCAGCCCAGCGTCAATGTGAAGCTGGGCGAGACCAAAACGGTTTTCTATACAATCACCAATTCGGGCGACAAACCCGCCACCGGCGTGGCCACCTTTAACGTGCAGCCGGATCTGGCGGGCCAGTTCTTCGTCAAGATCCAGTGTTTCTGCTTCGAGGAGCAGACGCTGCAGCCTGGCGAGACAATCCACGCCCCGGTGGTTTTTTATGTGGACCCCGACCTGCTAAAGCAGCCGGAAACGAAAGACCTGTCGAGCATCACCTTGTCGTACACGGTTTTTCGGTCAAAGAATGGCAGCCCTGTGGCTGCAGCCGCGCCCGGCGCGGACAAGAACAACCTGTGACGTTATAAGCGACTCACGCCCCGAGGCAGGAGACTGGATCAATGGCCGACGCGCACGCGAAGCCCGAGCACGACTATCACCTTCTGGAACCAAGCCCGTGGCCGCTTGTTGCTTCCATTTCAGTCTTCGTGGCGGCCGTTGGCCTCGTCATGACCATGAAGGCGATGGAATGGGGCGGCATGAAGGTCGGTCCGTACCTGCTTGGCGCTGGCATCATCGGCATTCTCTACGTCATGATCTCGTGGTGGGCTGACGTCATTCGCGAGGCCGAGCACGACGGCCACCACACCCGCGTGGTGCAGATCCATCACCGCTACGGCATGCTGCTGTTCATCGCCTCCGAAGTGATGTTCTTCGTGGCGTGGTTCTGGGCCTATTTCGACGCGGCGCTGTTCCCGGGCGAACTGATCCAGTACACCCGCACCGAGTTCACTGGCGCGCAGTGGCCGCCGAAGGGCATCGAGACGCTTGATCCGTGGCACCTGCCGCTGCTCAACACGCTGATCCTGCTGACCTCGGGCACCACTTTGACCTGGGCGCACCACGCCATGCTGGAAGACGACCGCACCGGCGTGAAGCAGGGTCTGTGGCTGACGATCGCGCTCGGCATCGTGTTCAGCCTTGTCCAGGCCTATGAATACTCCCATGTGCAGTTCAACCTGACGGGCAACATCTACGGCTCGACCTTCGTGATGGCCACAGGCTTCCACGGCTTCCACGTGCTGATCGGCACGATCTTCCTCGCCGTGGTGCTGCTGCGCGTCTATCGTAACCATTTCCGTCCAAACCATCACCTCGGCTTCGAATTCGCCGCCTGGTACTGGCACTTCGTTGACGTGGTCTGGCTGTTCCTGTTCGTCGCCATCTATGTGTGGGGCTCGAACATCCGCTACTTCCACTGAGCGTGGTCACGCCGGCGGCCCGGCCGACCGGTTGACGACCAGAGTTCTTGCAGGGCGGCCATCGGGTCGCCCTGTTTTTTTGTATGGGTGGCGGCGCCAACATGCGCGCCAGCTGCAACTGGCGGGCCGCCCGCCGACGCGCCGACAGCATCGCGCTGGCGGTCACGACACAGGATCAGCCATGTCCGATCACGCCTCGCAACAGCAGCAGCAGCCTGCCAGCCCCGCGCCCTCCGCGCAGGACTACTGGCCGCCGCTGTCGCCCGCCTCGACCGGGCTCGCCTGTCGCTGCCCGCGCTGCGGTGAGGGCAAACTGTTCGATGGCTTTCTGACCCTGAAGCCGCGCTGTGAGGCCTGCGGGCTGGATTACGCCTTCGCCGATTCCGCCGATGGCCCGGCCGTGTTCATCATGCTGATCTGTGGCTTCGCCATTGTCGGCTTTGCGCTGTGGCTGGAGCTGACCTTTGAGCCGACCCTGTGGCTGCATCTGGTCACCACGCTTCCCCTGGGCCTGCTCCTGTGCCTTGCGCCATTACGCCCGCTCAAGGGGCTGATGATCGCGCTGCAATACGCCCACAAGGCGGAGGAAGGCAGGCTGTCGTGACGCGCTCCACTTTCTCCACTTCTTCCCCCTCTCCTGCCCCCTCCCCTGCCCCCTCCCCTTCCGCGACGCCGGAGGCAGGATCAGCCGGCGACGCGCGCCGCCAAGGCGTCGCCGGCCTCGTGCTGCTGACCATTTGCAGCCTCATCGCCCTCGCCGTGCTGCTGTCGCTTGGCAAATGGCAGCTCGACCGCCTGCACTGGAAGGAGGCGCTGGTCGAACGCATCGCCGCCCGCGTCGACGGACCTGCGCAAGCCTTGCCGCCGCCCGCCTCCTGGCCAAGCTTCGACGCCGCAAGCGAGGAATATCGCCGCGTGGCGCTGTCGGGGCGCTATGATTTCGCCCGCCAGGTGCTGGTGCACGCCAACGCGCCGAAGGAGCATGGCGTGGTTCGCGCCGGCTATGTCGCCATTACGCCGATGACCCTTGCCGACGGCTCGATTGTGCTGGTCAATCGCGGCTTCGTGCCGATGGAGATGCGCGGCGCGCTGGCCGCCGTCGACGCCCGCACGCCGCCGGAGGCGTCGATCACCGGCCTGTTGCGCGCCAGCCAGAAGCACGACGCCTTTGTGCCGGCCAATGACCCGGCGAAGGACGAATGGTTCACCCGCGATATCGCGGAGATCGCCGCCGCGCGGGGATTGTCCCGGGTGGCGCCGTTCATTGTTGATGCCGACGCCGTCGGCAAGTACACGGAAGGTCCACGCGGCGGGCTGACCGTGGTCAGCTTCCCCAACCGGCATCTGGAATACGCCGTCACCTGGTTTGGCCTCGCCCTCACCCTGCTCGGCGTCTATGTCGCCTTTTTCTGGCGCTGGCTGGCCAGCCGGCGCAAGGCTGGCGCGCACGCCTGAGCGGCGCGGCGTCGCTGGCTGTCGCATAACGGGCTGGTCCCGCGCCAGAGGGCGCGCGGTCGGCGCCGCCGGGGTCAGCGTTGCTGGGGTCAGCTGGTCTGCGGACAGCCCCGGCCTGGCGCCACGTCTGAAAGTGTCTGTTCCATCGGAGGGAACATTGCTGCACGTATCGACCCGGGGCGAAGCGCCCGCCATCGGCTTCACCGAAGCGCTGCTCGCTGGCCTCGCCCGCGACGGCGGCCTGTATGTGCCGCAGTCCTGGCCGCAGCTCTCGCGCCCCGACATTGCCGCGCTGGCCGGCCAGAGCTACGCCCAGGCGGCGCGGCGCGTGCTGGGGACGCTGATTGACGGCGAGATTCCAGCCGATGCGCTCGGCGCCATGATCGACGGCGCCTACGCCAGCTTCCGCCACCCGGCGGTGTGCCCGCTGACCCAGATCGCCGACAATATCTTCGTGCTGGAGCTGTTCCACGGCCCGACGCTGGCGTTCAAGGACGTCGCCATGCAATTGCTCGGGCGGCTGATGGACCACGCGCTGCGCGCCCGCGGCCAGCGCGCCGTCATCGTCGGCGCCACCTCCGGCGACACCGGCTCCGCCGCCATCGAGGCGTTCAGCGGCCTCGACCAGGTCGATGTGTTCATTTTGTATCCGCATGGCCGCGTCTCCGAGGTGCAGCGCCGCCAGATGACCGGCGTCGACGCCCCCAATGTCCACGCCATCGCGGTGGAAGGCACCTTTGACGATTGCCAGGCGATCGTGAAGGGCCTGTTCAACGACCATCGCTTCCGCGACGAGATGGGCCTGTCGGGCGTCAATTCGATCAATTGGGCCCGCATCGCGGCGCAGACGGTGTATTATTTCACCTCCGCCGTGGCGCTGGGCGCGCCGCACCGCCCGGTGGCGTTTTCGGTGCCGACGGGCAATTTCGGCGACATTCTGGCCGGCGATATCGCCCGGCGCATGGGCCTGCCGATCGCCAATCTGGCCATCGCCACCAACGCCAATGACATCCTCACCCGCACCCTGCATAGCGGGCGCTATGAGAAGCGCGGCGTCAGCGCCACCTCGTCGCCGTCGATGGACATTGAGATTTCGTCGAATTTCGAGCGGCTGCTGTTCGAATCCTGCGGTCGCGACGCCGCCCATATTCGTGGCCTGATGGCCTCGCTGGGCCAGGCAGGGGCGTTCGATATCGAGCCGGTGGCCCTGTCGGCCATTCGCGCCGGCTTCAGCGCCCACACCGCCAATGAGGACGCCACCCGCGCCGAGATCGCCCGTGTGTATCGCGAGTGCGGCTACATCATCGACCCGCACACGGCGGTGGCGGTCAGCGGCGCCCGCGCCGAAATCGCCCAGGATCCGGCGACGCCGGTGATCGCCCTGGCAACCGCCCATCCGGCGAAATTCCCTGATGCGGTCGAAGCGGCCACGGGCGTGCGCCCGGCGCTGCCGCCGCACCTGGCCGACCTGCTGGAGCGCAAGGAGCGCTTCACGGTGATGGACAATGACCAGGGACAGATCGCCGCCTTCATCCGCAGCCACGCCCGCAAGGGCTGATCCGCCTCAGCAACACCCTCTGGCCTGATCGACGGGCCGGCGCGTGACAGCGCCGGCCCGTTTTGCATGCGGCCACGGCCTGCCGGCGGCGCAAATGCAGCAGCAGCGGCAGCAGCGGCAGGAGCGGCTGGAGGCCGGGCGCACGCCAGATGGCGCCAGTCGCCTGGCGCGAGCGATTGACCGCGTCGGCAATGTGCGGCGTAGTGACACGACGTCCGAAGCATTGGCGACCGCCAGTTGCGGCGGACTGCGCCTGCCTGGCGCCCGTGGACGGGATGCTGGCGGTTGTCTGGCGGGCCTTGACGCCCGGTCAGGGGAGTGAGGGTGGTGTCGCTGTTCCGTTTCATGCCGCGGCCGGCCGAGCCAGCGCCCATTGAGGGCGCGCAGGTGTATCTGCGGCCGATGCGCATGGAGGATTTTGAGGAATGGGCCGCCCTGCGCCTCGCCAGCGAGGCTTTTCTGGCACCATGGGAGCCCCTGCGCAGCGGCGATGAATATGATCGCCACAACTGGCGACGCCGGGTGATGGCCAACCGCAATGACGCTCGCAGTGACGCGGCCTATGGCTATCTGATTTTCGAACGCGACCGCCACCGCATGGTCGGCGGCCTGACGCTGGGGCTGGTGCGGCGGGGCGTCGCCCAGAGCGCCGCCCTTGGCTACTGGATGGGCGCGGCCTGGGCCGGCCGTGGTTTGATGACTGACGCCGTCGGCGCCGTCTGCCGCCACGCTTTCAGCGAATTGCGCCTGCACCGCGTGGAGGCCGCCTGCCTGCCGCGCAACGCCGCTTCCCGCCGGGTGCTGGAGCGCAATGGCTTCCAGCTCGAGGGGCTGGCGCGGCAATTTCTGTGCATCGCCGGCAATTGGGAGGACCACGTCACCTACGCCCGGCTGGCCAGCGACGCTGGCGACGTTTGAGGTGGGAGCGCGGTGGGCGCACGATCGACAACCGCGCGGCATGGCCGGCGGATAGAGCGGGAACGACCACCGCCTGGCGCCGGACGCACAAGGCCCCCGGTCAGGTCGATGCCGAGGCCGCGCGGCGACCGGACGCAGTGACCGCTGGCGTCGGGGCGTCGCCAGGCAGCAGCAGGAATCGGCAGCTATGGGCAGCCGTGGCTGGGTGTTTTCCTGCCTGCAATTGTCGCCGGCAACATAATCGCGCCACGTTCGGGGCGTGGAAAGGCGGGAGGGCAATGGGCGGCGTTTCGTTGCGCGACGCCAGCGGAGGCCAGAGCGCGTCGATGGCTTCCGGCGCATGGATTCACCAATCCGCTCCAATACCCCCGACAGGCGGTTGCCCTGCCGCCGTGTCGCCGTTACCACTTCGCCACCAGCAGCCCGTCGCGCCCCCATGGCCGGCGCCCTTAGCAGAGTTCGATTTGCCAGCGACGCCAGCAATTCTCTCCCGCATCGGCGCCCTTGTTCTGGGGCTGATTCTCCTGTGTCTGACCAGCCCCGGGGCATGGGCGGTCGAGGCCGTGCGGGTGACGCCGGAGCGTCCGGCGCTGGATCTGACGCGGATCATCGAGCGTTATCGCTCCCAGGGCGACGTCATCCAGATTTCGACCGCGCCAGGGCCTGACGGCATCGTCCGCCGCATCGCCGTGAAGGCCCGCGAGTCCGGCTCGCGGCCGGACTGGATCGTGTTCGCGCTAACCAATCCGGGCGATGAGCAGATCGACCGCCTGCTGGTCGCCCCGCATTACAAGCTGGCTGGCTCGGGCGTGGTCTGGCCCGACCTTGGCAGCGCCCGCATCGCCGCCATCACCGCCAGCCAGGGCATGAAGCCGGAGCGCGAGGAAAGCCCGGACGCCGACGTGTTCTCGATCACGCTCGACCCCGGCAGCACCGTGACCTTCATCGCCGAGCTGACCTCGGACAAGCTGCCCCAGGTCCTGCTGATGGACCCGGAGACCTATAAGGCCAAGACCAATGGCCTCACCCTGTACAAGGGCATCATCCTCGGCATTTGCGGCCTGCTGGCGCTGTTCCTGACCATCGTCTTCGTGGTGAAGGGCGCGGTGATCTTCCCCGCCGCCGCGGCCCTGGCGTGGGCGGTGCTGGCCTGGGCCTGTATTGATTTCGGTTTCATACAGCGGCTGTTCCCCTTCACCGTCGGCGCCGACGCCATCTATCGGGCGGGCGCGGAGACGGTGCTGGCGGCGACGCTTCTGGTGTTCCTGTTCGCTTATCTCAATCTCAACCGCTGGCACGTGCGCTACAGCCATGTCACCGCCATCTGGCTGGTGTTCCTCGGCGCGCTGGTTGGCCTCGCGGTGATTGACCCTCCGGTGGCCTCGGGCGTGGCGCGGATTTCCATCGCCGCCATCGCCGCCATCGGCTTCGTGCTGGTGCTCAACCTCGCCATGCACGGCTATGACCGCGCCGTCATGTTGATCCCTACCTGGACGCTGCTGCTGGCCTGGGTGGGCGCCGCCGGCATGACCGTCACCGGCTATATCAACAAGGATTTGGCCCCGGCGGTGCTGATCGGCGGCCTCGTGCTGGTGGTGATGCTGATTGGCTTCACCGTGTTGCAGCACGCCTTCGCCGGCGGGGCCATCGCCCAGGGCCTGGTCAGCGACACCGAACGCCGGGCGCTGGCGCTCGCAGGCTCCGGCGACGTGGTGTTCGACTGGGACGTGCAGACCGACCGCATCAGCGTCAGCCCGGAGCTGGAGCAGCAGCTCGGCCTGAAGCGCGATGCGCTCAACGGCGGCGCCGCCGACTGGTTGGCGCTGATGCATCCGCTCGATCGTGACCATTATCGCGTGACGCTCGATTCCATTCTTGAGCAGCGCCGTGGCCGCATCAATCTGGATTTCCGCCTGCGCTCGGCGCGTGGCCACTATGTCTGGCAGCGGCTGAAGGCCCGCCCGGTGGTCGGCAGCGACGGCGAGGTCATCCGCATCGTCGGCACGCTCGCCGACATCTCCGAGGCCAAGAACGCCGAAGAGCGGCTGTTGCAGGATTCGATCCACGACCGGCTCACCGGCCTGCCCAATCGCCAGCTGCTGGTTGATCGCCTGAACCAAGCCATCCTGCTCGCCCGCCGCGATGAGGCGGTGCGCCCGACCGTGGTGGTCATCGACATCGACCGCTTCCGCACCATCAATGAGGAGGCTGGCCCTGCCGCTGGCGACGCCGTGCTGCAGATGGTGGCCCGCCGCCTCGCCCGGCTGCTCAAGCCGCAGGATACGCTGGCCCGACTGGGCGGCGACGAATTCGCCGTGGTGCTGTTCTCGGAGCCGGAGCTCACCGCCATCCGCGCCTTCACCGAGCAGGTGCGCGCCGTGCTCGGCACCCCTGCCCCGCTGGGCGAGCTGGAGGCCTATCTCACCGGCTCCATCGGCATTGCGCTTTACGACCCCTCGGTGCGCTCCGGCGCCGATGAGATGCTGGCCAATGCCGAAATCGCCGCCGCCTGGGCCAAGCGCCAGGGCGGCGACCAGGTCGAAGCCTTCCGGCCGATGATGCGCAATGAGCGCAGCGAGCCGCTGGCGCTGGGCGCTGATCTGCGCGGCGCGCTGGAGCGCGGCGAGATCAAGCTGTTCTTCCATCCCATCGTCCGCCTCGAAGATCGCACCGTCTCGGGCTTTGAGACCATCCTGCGCTGGGATCACCCGCGCCAGGGCCGCCTCGCCTATGAGGATTTCCGCGAGATCGCCTCGGCTAACGGGCTGTTGGGCGACCTGTTCCTCTTCGCCGTGGAGCGCGGGGCGCGCGAGCTGGCGGCGTGGCAGGACGCGCTGGACGTCGACCCGCCGATGTTCGCGACCGTGGCGCTGACCGGCGTGCATGTGCTGCGCGCCGACCTGCTCACCCAGCTCCGCGCCATCATCGAGCGCTCGGGCGTCAAGCCTGGCACGCTGCAGATCGAGGTGACCGAGCGGCATTTGCAGGAAGATCCGGAGTTCATGCTGCGGACCTTGCCGCGCCTGCGCGCCGCCGGCGTCGGCCTGTGCCTGTCGCGCTTCGGCTCCAGCCAGTCGCCGCTCACCAGCCTGCAGCACGCCGATATCGATCTGGTGAAGGTTGATTCGTCGCTGGTGCGCGCCCGCAGCATGCCCGCCCGCCTCGCCATCCTGCGCTCTATCGCGGCGCTGGCCCATGATCTTGGCGCCGACATCTGCGCCGAGGGCGCCGAGGACGAATCGGATTCGGTCGAGCTCGCGCAATTGGGCTTTGACTTCGCCCAGGGCAGCGTCTTCGGCGACCCCATGAGCGCCTACGACGCCCGCCGCCTCGTCGGCTCCACCCAGGAAGCCGCCTGATCGGTCGTTGGGTGGAGCGCCGCCCGCAGCAGGGCCGTGCCGCCCTCCCCCAACCGTCATGCCAATGACCTTCACCCCACTGTCATGCCCGTGCTCGTCACGGGCATCCACGCGTTTTCTGGCGGGGACGCATATGCTCGACGTGAAACCGCTTTCGCGAGCGCTGGGGCAACGTCACGCGCCAGGACGTGGATGCCCGTGACGAGCACGGGCATGACGGCGGAGGGGCGGTGAAGGTGGAGGGCCTTGCCTGAGGTGGGGATCGCGCTGCGCAGGCGCTGCGCTTTGCCCCTCTCTCAAGCCCTTCGCCAGCCGTGTTCCGCGACCCTTGGGGGGCGTCAGGCGTGGCCGGCGTCGCCGGAGAGGCGGGCGGGGTCGACGCCGATGAGCTGCAGGGCGCGCTCATAGGTGTGCTCGCCGCCGCCGAAGATCAGCGACGGGTCGGCCGGGCAGTTGAGCCAGCCATTGGCCTGGATCTCGTCCTCAAGCTGGCCGGCGGCCCAGCCGGCGTAGCCAAGCGCCACGAGGGCGTTGCCAGGGCCGTCGCCGCGGGCGATGGCGCGCAGAATATCCACCGTCGCCGTTAGCGAGATGTCGTCGTCGATCGGCAGCGTGGAATTGTCGATGGCGTAGTCGGAGGTGTGCAGCACGAAGCCCCGCCCGGCGTCGACGGGGCCGCCGCGCACCACCTTCACCCGATCAGACGCCGACGGCAGGCGGATGCTGGCGTCGTCAATGATGTCGAGCTGCAGCAGCAGATCGGCGAGGCTGAGATCGCGCGCCGGCTTGTTGATGATGATGCCCATGGCCCCTTCCTCCGAGTGGGCGCACAGATAGATCACCGAGCGGGCGAACCGTTCATCCTCCATCGACGGCATGGCGACAAGCATCTGGCCATCGAGCCAGACATCAGACGCAGCGGAGGATGAGATGAATGATTTAGCCATGCTGTCATTGTAGAGGGCCCGCGGGCTTTCGCCTACTGGGGAATGAAGGCCAGGCGCCGCATGTTTGGTCGCCCGTACAGCTTTGGCCTGGCCACCGCCCCCTCACCTCCTCGCCCCTCGCAATCGCTCATCCCGCCAGGGCGGCGGGTGACATTGCGCCGGGGCCAGCCTATGCATAGGCGCATAACGCGCAACGACCATACGCACGGGAGACACCATGACGATTAAAGTCGGCGACCGCCTGCCCCAGGCCACATTCCGCGTCATGACGGCGGAAGGCCCCGCCGCACGTTCTACGGACGACCTGTTCGCGGGCCGCCGGGTTGTGCTGTTCGCAGTGCCGGGCGCGTTTACCCCGACCTGCCACCGCAACCATCTGCCCGGCTTCGTCTCCGACGCCGACGCCATTTTGGGCAAGGGCGTCGACGCCATTTATGTCACCGCCGTCAACGATGTGTTCGTTATGGACGCCTGGCTGAAGGCCAGCGGCGCCGAGGGCAAGATCACCGGCCTGTCGGATGGCAACGCTGATTTCGCCAGCGCCATCGGCCTGACCATGGATGGCTCCGGCTTCGGCCTCGGCACCCGCTCGCAGCGTTACTCCATGGTGGTGCGCGACGGCGTGGTCGAGCAGCTCAATGTCGAGGAAGTCTCCGGCAAGGCCGACGTCTCGACCGCCGCTCATCTGCTCGAGACCCTCTGACAGAAGCGCGCGAAAGCGGGCGCTTCCGCGACCTGCCTGGCTCAGGCGCCGCCAGGGCGCGCCAGACGATAATGGGCCGGAATTTCCGGCCCATTTTGCATTGTGCGATTGAATCTGGGCCAGGTCTGGCGCTCATACCATGTTGCGACGATGCTGACGCATCCCCATCCTGACATGCTCAGGCGCCGCGCGGGCTTAACCGGAACCCGATGGGTCATGCTCATCGGGTTCTGCTATCAGACCCCGACCTTGAACGGCGCCATGCCGCGCCGCGCCAGTTCGTCGACGCGCTCATTCTCGGCGTGACCGGCGTGGCCCTTGACCCAATGCCAGGCCACATCATGGCGCTGGCGGGCCTCGTCGAGGCGACGCCACAAATCCTCGTTCTTCACCGGCTTGTTGTCGGCGGTTTTCCAGCCGCGCGCCTTCCAGTTGCGCATCCAGGCGCTGACGCCGTTTTTTACATATTGGCTGTCCGTCCACAGATCGATGGCGCAGGGACGGTTCAGCGTCTCCAGCGCGATGATCGCCGCCATCAGCTCCATGCGATTATTGGTGGTGTGGGCCTCGCCGCCGAACAGTTCTTTCTCGACGCCACGGAAGTTCAGCAGCACGCCCCAGCCGCCTGGGCCGGGATTGCCGCTGCAGGCGCCGTCGGTAAAAATCGTCACCCGCTCGCTCACGCGCTCCACCCATAGTCAGCGGCGCTCTGGGCGCTACGGTGGAACGCCAGTTTGCGGTCGTATTCCAGCGGATCTTTCGGCTTCACCAGCGCCCCCTCGGGCACGTTGAGCCAGTCGACGAGGCGGGTCAGCAAAAAGCGCAGCGCGGCGCCCTGGCACAAGAGCGGCAGCGCCGCCACTTCCGCCGCCTCAAGCCGGCGAACGCCCTGATAGCCGGCGAGCAGCGCCTGACCCTTGGTGAGATTGAACGCGCCGTCGCTCTCAAAACACCAGGCGTTGAGGCAGATGGCGACGTCATAGGCCAGCGCGTCATTGCAGGCGAAATAGAAATCAATCAGGCCTGACAGCTTCGGGCCGATGAAGAACACATTGTCGGTGAACAGATCGGCGTGGATGACGCCCGCTGGCAGACCTGTCGGCCAGCCCTGCTCCACCGCGCCAAGCGCCGCGCTGATGCGCGCGCCGAGGCCCGGCGACACCGTGTCGGCCCGCTCCTGCGCCGCAGCAAACAGCGGCCGCCAGCCGCTGACGCTGAGGGCGTTGGCCCGCGTCAGGCCAAAGCCTTTGCCCGCCTCATGCAGGGCGGCGAGCGCCGCGCCCAGTTCGCGACAATGGCCGACGCCTGGACGACGCACCGAGACGCCGTCGAGGAAGGTGACGATGCAGGCGGGGCGGCCCGCCAGATGGCCCAGCGATTTGCCCTGGCGATTGCGCACCGGCAGCGGGCAATTGATGCCGCGCGCCGCCAGATGCTCCATCAGCCCGACGAAAAACGGCAGATCGTCGGGGTTCACCCGCTTCTCATACAGCGTGAGGATGAAGGAGCCGGCTTCGGTGCGCAGCAGGAAGTTGGAGTTTTCAACGCCCTCGGCGATGCCCTTCAGCGACAGCACCGCGCCGATGTCATAGCCGCTGATGAACGCCGCCAGTTCGTCGTCGGCAATCTCGGTGTAAACGGCCACGATTACTCCGTGGGTTCGGCGCGCAATTCGCGCGGCAGCGGGAAAAACACGCTCTCATCGGCGGTGGAGACGCTCTCCACATGCACGTCATAACGCGCGGCGAAGGCGTCGATGATCTCTTCCACCAGCACCTCGGGGGCCGACGCGCCGGCGGTGACGCCGAGGCTGGCGATATCGCCAAACAGGCTCCAGTCGATGTCCTCGGCCCGCAGGATCAGCCGCGACACCCGGCACCCTGCCCGCTCGGCCACTTCGCGCAGCCGCTGCGAGTTGGAGGAATTGGGCGAGCCGACGACGATCATCGCCTCCACCTGTGGCGCCACGCGCTTCACCGCTTCCTGGCGGTTGGTGGTGGCGTAGCAGATGTCTTCCTTGTGCGGCCCGACGATATGCGGGAAGCGCTGCTTCAGCGCCTCCACCACCTGCTGGGTGTCGTCGACCGACAGCGTGGTCTGGGTGACATAGGCCAGATGGTCGGACAGCGCCGGATCAAGCCGCGCCACATCCTCCACCGTCTCGATCAGCGTAATGGCGCCCTCGGGCAATTGCCCCATGGTGCCGATCACCTCCGGATGGCCGGCGTGACCGATCAGCACGATATGGCGGCCACGGCGACGGTGCACCTCGGCCTCGCGATGCACCTTGGTGACCAGCGGACAGGTGGCGTCGATGGCGAAGAAATTGCGGCTGGCCGCCTCGTCGGGCACCGACCGCGGCACGCCATGCGCTGAAAAGATCACCGGAGCGGTGGTGTCAGGGATTTCCGACAGCTCGTCGACGAACACCGCGCCCTTGCGGCGCAGGCTCTCAACCACATACTTGTTGTGGACAATTTCGTGGCGGACATAGACCGGCGGCCCATAGACGGCGAGCGCCTTCTCGACAGCGTCGATGGCCCGGACCACGCCGGCGCAAAAGCCGCGCGGCGCGCAGATCAGCACGTCGAGCCTCGGTTTGGTCGCCGCAAGTTCAGGGGTCACGCCCGTCATAGGTCCCAATTCCTGAAAACGTCTGGCGGCGCCTCATGGCGGCGCCGGAAGCGCCACGCCCGTGGCGCATCCAGAAGCGGACGCCACGGCTGACATGACGCCGCGCCTGTTCTTGCACATACCGGACAGGACCGGAACCCAAAGCCATGGCGCACGGCCTGAAACCGGGGGCCAAAGGCGGTCCCACACGGCGTGGATGTGACCCTCGCGCCCCAGCCTGTCAAGCAGCCAGGCCGAGGGCGGCCCCAGGAGGGCGTAAAGCGGGCGTAAAGGGGGCGTAAAGGCTGCGCCCGCCTTGCGCGTCGCATCGACCGCGCGCATGGCCTATGGTGGACCTGCCGCCCCGAGCAGCCCATAAAGCCCCTCGCGCCCAGAGCACAGCACCGGCACGGACCCATGACAGACGCTGCGAGCCACACCAGTTTCATCGAGCCCATCCTCGTGTTCTGCGGCGCCGCCGCCGTCGCCGTGCCCTTGTTCAAGCGTATCGGCCTTGGGGCTATCATCGGCTATCTGGTCGCTGGCCTGGTGATTGGCCCGTGGGGCCTGCAGCTGGTGTCAGAGCCGGAGGCCATTCGCGGCATCGCCGAATTTGGCGTGGTGCTGCTGCTGTTCATCATCGGGCTGGAGCTGAAAATCACCAGCCTGTGGTCGATGCGGCGCGATATCTTCGGGCTCGGGGCGGTGCAATTGCTGCTGTGCGGCGCGGCGCTGGCGGCAGGCGCCTGGCTCTGCGGCTATGGCCCCAAGGAATCCATTGTCGCCGGCATGGCGCTGGGCCTGTCGGCCACGGCGATCGCCCTTGGCATTCTGGGGGAGCGCGGCGAGACCCGTTCGCCCTATGGCCAGCGCACCTTCGCCGTATTGCTGTTCCAGGATCTGTCGCTGGTGCCGATCCTGGCGATCGTGCCGCTGATGGCCAATGTGGTGTCGGCGGAGCCGCAATCGCTGGCCAGCCAGCTCAGTTCAGCCGGCATGGCGATCGGCGCCATTCTCGCCATTGTGGTGGCGGGCCGCTATCTGCTCAATCCGGTGTTCAGCATCCTCGCCGCCAGCGGCGCGCGCGAAGTGATGACGGCGGCGGCGCTTTTGGTGGCGCTGGGCGCGGCGGTGCTGATGGAGCGCGTCGGCCTGTCCATGGCCATGGGCGCGTTTCTCGCCGGCGTGCTGCTGGCGGAATCGAATTTCCGCCACCAGCTGGAAGCTGATATCGAGCCGTTCCGCGGGCTGTTGCTCGGCCTGTTCTTCATGAGCGTCGGCATGTCGATCAATCTCGGCCTGGTGGCCGAGAACGCGCTGCCGCTGGTGCTGGCCGCCGTGGCCATGGTGGCGGTGAAAATCGCCATCGTCACCGGCCTGGTCCGGGTCACTGGCTCGTCCTGGACCGACGCCCTGCGTGTCGGCGCCCTGCTGGCCACCGCCGGTGAATTCGCCTTCGTGCTGTTTCCCACCGCCCAGGGCCTGGGTCTGCTCACCGCCGACCACGCCCAGATGCTGATTTCGCTGGCGGCGCTGTCGATGATGCTGGCGCCGATCGCCGCCAAGCTGATCGACGCCGTGCTGCAACGCCGAAGGTCGAGCGACGACGCCGATGATGCTTTGGCCGCTGAAGGCGGCGGCGAAGGCTGCCAGGGCGGCGTTATCGTCATAGGCTTTGGCCGCTTCGGCCAGGTGGTCAACCAGGTGCTGCTCGCCGGCCAGGCGGATGTGACGGTGATCGACCACAATGTCGAACACATCCGCCAGGCCAGCCGCTTCGGCTTCAAGGTGTTTTATGGCGACGGCGCCCGCCTCGACGTGCTGCACGCCGCCGGCGCTGACCGCGCCGCCGTCATCTGCATCTGCGTCGATCATGCCGAGACAGCGACGCTGATCGCCGAGCTGGTGCACCATGAATTCCCGCAGGCGCGCACCATCGTCCGCGCCATCGACCGCCAGCACGCCATCGCCCTGATGAAACTGCCGGTGGACTACCAGATCCGCGACACCTTCCGCTCGGCGCTGACCCTCGGCCGGGTGACGCTGGAAACCCTGGGCATGCCCGCCGCTGAGGCCAACGCCCTGCAGGACGATGTGCGCAAGCGCGACATCGCCCGGCTGGTGCTGCAGAGCGAGGAAGGCGGCCTGCTCAGTGGCGCCGAACTGCTGCACGGCTCCTCGATCAAGCCCGAGCCGCTGTCGCAGCCGCGCCAGCGCTCCAAAGCGCTGAACGCCGAGACCCGTGGCCTGCTTGATCCGCTCGACATTGACGGCGGCGATGACGCACGCGGCGGCCGCCACGCGCTGCGACTGTAACACCGGCGCCCGCGCGGCGATCGATCCTTCAAGGCCGCAGATGCGTGAGCATCGGCGCGAACCGGTGGAACGCGGGCTGATCGCGCCTGTCGGCACCGCCATGAAACGCGCGCGAAACAGCCTGAGCGAGATGGGCCAAGCAGCGCGGCTAGAGTGGCGCGGCTAGAGTGGCGCCGCCATGATGCGCGGCCATGAAAAAGGCCGCCCTGACGGCGGCCTTTGGCAGTGATCATCGTGGGCGTGCGGCTCAGGCCGCGCCGCCCTTGTCCGCCTCGCGCGCTTCGCGGGCGACCGCCCGATAGCCGATGTCGCGGCGGCAAAACCCTTCCGGCCAGGAGATCTGGTCGACCGCCGCATAGGCCTTCTGCTGGGCCTCGGTGACCGTGGCGCCACGCGCCGTCACCGCCAGCACGCGGCCGCCATTGGCGGTGAGCGCGCCGTCGACCAGTTTGGTGCCGGCGTGGAACACCATGACGCCGTCGCCAGCCACCGCATCGACGCCGGAGATCACCGAGCCCGGCTTGACCGCGCCCGGATAGCCGTCGGCGGCCATCACCACCGTCAACGCCGCATCATCTGACCAGGCCAGCTGCTCCTGCGGCAGGGCGTCGAGCCGCCCGTCAATCGCCGCCAGCATCACCTCGACGAGATCGCCCTGGAAGCGCAGCATCAGCACCTGGCACTCCGGATCACCGAAGCGGGCGTTGTATTCGATCAGCTTGGGGCCTTCGGTGGTCAGGATCACCCCCGCATAGAGCACGCCGACATAGGGCATGCCGCGCGCCGCCATGCCGGCGACGGTCGGGGCGATGATGCGATCCATGATCTGCTGGCTCACCTCGGCGGTCACCACCGGCGCCGGCGAATAGGCGCCCATGCCGCCGGTATTGGGGCCGCGATCGCCGTCAAACACGCGCTTGTGGTCCTGGGCGTCGCCAAAGGCGATGAAACCCTTGCCGTCGGTGATGGCGAACACGCTCGCCTCCTCACCGCTCATGAATTCCTCGACCACCACTTCGGCGCCCGCCTCACCGAGGCCGCCGCCGAACATCATGGTCAGCGCTTCTTCGGCCTGCGGCAGGGTTTCGGCGACGACGACGCCCTTGCCGGCGGCGAGGCCGTCAGCCTTGATGACGATCGGCGCGCCCTGGCGGCGCACATAGGCGCGGGCGGCGTCGAGATTGTCAAAGCGGGCGAACGCGGCGGTGGGAATGTTGAATTCGGCGCACAGCTCCTTGGTGAAGCCCTTGGAGCCTTCGAGCTGCGCCGCCGCCTTGCGCGGGCCAAAGGCCCTGACGCCAGCGGCGCTGAGATCGTCGACCAGCCCGGCGACCAGCGGCGCCTCGGGGCCAACCACCACGAGGCCAATCTGCCGCTGCTGGCAGAACTGCAGCACCGCCGCGTGATCGCTGACGTCGAGGCCGACGTTTTCGCCAATCGCGGCGGTTCCAGGATTGCCAGGCGCAATGTACAGCCGCTCGCACGAGGGCGACACGGCCAGTTTCCACGCCAGCGCATGTTCACGGCCGCCAGAGCCGATCAGCAGGATATTGAGGGGCATAGTCATGGCCCCGGCTTATAGAGCAAATCTACTGCAGCTGGATAGCGTCACAGGCGCCGAATGGCCATATTTTCACGCGCCGCCGCTGTGGTAGCAGCATCTGGAGCCCCAAGGCGGGTGGCCTTACCATTGGTCAGGCTCACCTCAGGCGCGCGGCCTGCCGGGGTTAAACCACGCCCGCCTCAGTCCTTGCACACCGGCTCGTCGCAGGCGCGCATGGCGGCGACCATGTCGCCGAGCGCTTTCTTGCCAGGATAACCCTGCACGCCGACGCCGCC
The DNA here is from genome assembly GCF_059740505.1 of Camelimonas sp. FR25. NCBI lineage: Bacteria > Pseudomonadati > Pseudomonadota > Alphaproteobacteria > Hyphomicrobiales > Chelatococcaceae > Camelimonas > Camelimonas sp. FR25. Next base: position 93,298 of record NZ_JCAWFG010000091.1, read on the forward strand.
GACGATGTAAGACGGCGTCGCCGACATGCCGAGCGACCGGGCCAGCTTGAGCTGCGCCTCCAGCGCCCGCCCGGTGTCGGCGTCGGCAGCGAGGCGTTCGACATCGGTGAGGCTTGCGCCCCGCTTCTTGCCCTCGGCCGTCTCGCTGCCTCGCCCATCCATCACCACCCGCGCCGCCGCAAGCGCCGCCGCCCCATCGGCCCGGCGCTTGCGGGAGAACATGGCGCGATAAAAATCATAGGTGATCTGCGGCCCCATCAGCCGGGTCAGGGCCAGCTCGACCTTCGCCGCCTCAACCGATTGCGGCGACAGGATCGGGTTGTTCATGAAGCCGATGCGAACGTCATCCGCATCCTGCAGCAGCTGGTGCAAATCCTGGGCGGCGGCGTGGCACCACGGACAATTATAATCGAACACCTCGACCAGGCTGACCGCCGGCTGCGTCGCCCCGACCCAGAACACGCCAGGCAGGCGGTCGATCTCGGTGGTCAGCTCGACCGGCAGGCGCATATTGGGCAGCATCGCACCGTCGCCATCCTTGAGGTCATGCCACTGGTTCGGGGCCTGGGCCTGGGCCTGGCCGCCGACGCCCAGCGTGAGGGCGACGCCCCAGGCGCCCAGCAGCGCCATGCGGCGGTTTACGACAGTCATCGTGATTCCATCTGTTGTGACGCCCTGCGCGCCAGCGGTCTGACCATTGCGCGCGCGCTCATACCAGAACCCGATGAGCATGACCCATCGGGTTCTGGCCAAGCCCGTGCGGCGCCTGCGCATTTCAGGATGCGGATGCGTCAGCATCTTCGCATCCTGGTATAAAGACTGGCGCCCGCCAATCAGCCTCCCCTGTCTGACAGCCATAATGCGGCGACGGCGTGACACTGGACGTCGCCATGCGCCATCATGGTTGACGACATCCTTACGTCACCCCCTGCGGGAGCCCGCCATGATCACGCCGCTCGCCATCGATTACGTTGAATTCACCGCGCCAGACCCCGCCGCCACCACGGCGTTTTTCGCCAGAGCCTTCGGCTGGGGGCACGTCGATTATGGGCCGGATTATCGCGCCCTCGCCGAGGCGGGCCTCGACGGCGGCGTCGCCAGAGGTCCCCAGGCGGCGCCGCTGGTGATTCTGAAGGCAGCGGACCTGGAGGCGGCGCGCGCCCAGGTCACGGCGGCTGGCGGCGAGATCACCCAGGATATCTTCAGCTTCCCCGGCGGCCGCCGGTTTCAGTTCCGCGAGCCCGGCGGCACGGAAATGGCGGTGTGGTCGCAGACGTGAGGCGCGTGCGGCTGGTGGCGGCGCGGCGACAGCTCAGTCGAGCGTCGCCAGCAGCCCGGCGAACAGCCGGCCGCGGCTGGCCAGCGAACTGACCAGGATATGCTCATTGAGCGTGTGCGCCCCCGCCCCAAGGGCGCCGAGGCCATCGAGGGTGGCGATGCCCATGGCCCCGGTGAAATTGCCATCGGAGCCGCCGCCCTGGCTGGCGTGCGGCAGATCGAAACCCAGCTCATCAGCGATGGCGCGGGCGCGCTCATAGAGCGCCAGGGTGCCGGCGTCCGGCTCCCACACCGGGCGGGTGACGCCGCGCGTCACGCTGAACTGCACCCCGTCATGCTCGCCAGTCAGCGCCAGCATGGCGGCGACGCCAGCGTCGAGATCCTGCTGCCGCCGCGCCATGCTCAGCGCCTGGCCCGTGCACACCGACGGCACGCAATTCACCCATTCGCCGCCATTGATAATGCCGACGCTGAAGGTGCAGCTGGAGGTGGTCATCGCCTCTATGGCGAGAATTTGCCGGGCCATTTCGCGAATCGCCGAGCGGCCCGCCGACAATTGCGCCCCGGCGTGGCTGGGACGCCCCTCGGCGCGCAGGTTGAAGCGGGCGATAGCGTAGCGGCCAGTAACCACGCCATTGTCGGTGAGCGATGGCTCCGGCACCAGCACGTAACGGTTGCGCGCCGCCTCCTGCTCGATGAGGTCACGGGTTGAGGGGGTGCCGACTTCCTCATCCGGCGTGAACAGCACGGTGATGGGCAGCGGCGTCTGCACGCCGGCCCGCGCCAGCTGGCGGATGGCCTCGAGCGCCAGATAATTTCCGCTCTTCATGTCCATGATGCCGGGGCCGAAGCATTTGTCGCCCTCACGGCGGATCGGCAGCCGCGCCAGCGTGCCCACGGGATGCACCGTATCGAGATGTCCGGCGATGAGGATGCCGGGCTTGCCAAAATCCGGATGCGGCAGGCGGGCGCGCACGCAGCCGGCGAAGCCCATGCGACCCGGGATACGCTCGACGCTCGCCCCCATGGCGGCGAGATCGATGCTGGCGAGGTCGAGCATGGCGCTGACCGCGCCTGCGTCATGGGTGGGGCTCTCGCACTCAACCCAGGGGATCAGCCCCCGCAGCATGGCCTCGGCGTCAAACGGCAATCCGGCGACATTCATCGGCGTCTCTCCCTGTGAGCACTTCCCCAATTGGGCGTTTGCCTGAAAAGGCCCCTGCCAGGCGGGCCTTCGCCCTTATGCGCCAGGCGCCACGATGGCCTCTGCCGCCCCATGGCGAAAGCATTGCCAGCCATGCCCAGCGTATTCGTGATCGCATACGCCGCCAAGGCAAAGCCCGTTTGACGATAGTCTTAGTTACGGCCGAAACGGAATCCGCTACTCCACGACGGGGTGGAGGACGCCATGCAGGGCCTGTTGGGTTTCAGCGCAATCATTGACCGGCTGAGCCGCTGGACCGGCTATATCGCCAGCTGGCTGGTGCTGATCACCGTGCTGATCAGCGCCGGCAACGCCAGCGTGCGTTATCTGTTCCACTACAGTTCCAACGGCTTGCTGGAGATTCAGTGGTATTTCTTTGGCGCCATGGTGCTACTGGGCGCCTCATGGACGCTGGCCTGCAATGAGCACGTCCGCGTCGACGTAATCTATGGCACGGTGTCGGAGCGCGCCCGGCTGTGGATCGACCTGATCGGCATCACGGCCTTCCTGTTGCCGGTCACCGCCTTCCTCACGGTTATTTGCTGGCGCTATTTCCTGGTCTCGTGGCTGGCGCAGGATTACTCGCTGAATGCGGGCGGCCTCGTGTTGTGGCCGGCCAAACTGTTGTTGCCGGTTGGCTTCTTCCTGCTTGGCCTGCAGGGCATTTCAGAACTCATCAAACGCGTCGCGGCCCTGCGCGGCGATCTCATCCTCGACAGCAAATACGAGAAGCCGCTGCAGTAGTGACGGCGCGGGGCCCCACCCGGAGGCGCCTGGCGGACCGCGCCCTGGGCAGCCTCTGCGGCGCCCTGATCAAAAGCGACGCGAAAAGCGCGTTCCGGGAGGCCTGATCCATGTTCGAGTTCGGCATTTTTCCGCCGCTCATGTTCTTCGGCATGGTTTCATTCATGCTGTTCGGCTTTCCGGTGGCGTTCTCATTGTCCGCTGTCGGCCTCGCCTTCGGCATCCTCGGCATCTGGACCGGCCATTTCAACGCCGACTTCCTCAGCGCGCTGCCCCTGCGGTTCTTTGGCATCATCTCCAACGATCTGCTGCTGGCCATCCCCTTCTTCACCTTCATGGGCGCCATTCTGGAGCGCTGCGGTCTGGCGGAGGATTTGCTGGAAGGCACCGGCAAGCTGTTCGGCGCCATTCCCGGCGGCCTCGCTTATGCGGTGATCGTCGTCGGCGCCATCCTCGGCGCCATCACCGGCACAGTCGCCGCTTCAGTGATCGCCATGGGCGTGATTTCGCTGCCGGTGATGATGCGCTATGGCTATGACATGCGCCTCGCCACCGGCGTCATCGCCGCCTCGGGCACCATCACCCAATTGATCCCGCCGTCGCTGGTGTTGGTGATCCTCGCCGATCAGCTCGGCAAATCGGTGGGCGACATGTATCTAGGGGCCATCGGCCCTTCGATGCTGCAGGTGTTGATTTTTATACTCTACGTGGTCGCCCTGTCGTTCATCCGGCCCGGCGCCATGCCGCCGCTGCCGCCGGAGGCGCGCGGCGAGCTCAACTGGAAGCTGGTGACCCGCGTGCTGTGGGGCATGATCCCCTCGGTGGTGCTGATCTTTCTCGTGCTGGGCACCATCTTCATGGGCCTCGCAACCCCCACGGAGGCCGGCGCCATGGGCGCGGTCGGCGCGCTGGTGCTGGCGGCCATGCACCGGCGGCTGACGTGGAAGCTGTGCTGGGAGGGCATGGAGAACACCATGCGCCTCACCGCCATGGTGGTGTTCATCCTGATCGGCTCGACCTGCTTCACCCTGGTGTTTCAGGGCATGGACGGCGGCCGCTGGATCGAGCATCTGCTCAGCCATCTGCCAGGCGGGCAGATCGGCTTCCTGATCTTCGTCAATATTTTTATCTTTATCCTGTCGTTCTTCCTCGACTTCTTCGAGATCGCCTTCATCGTCATTCCGCTGCTCGCCCCGGTGGCGGCCAAGCTCGACATCAACCTGATCTGGTTCGGCGTGCTGATCTGCGTCAACATGCAGACCAGCTTCATGCATCCGCCGTTCGGCTTCGCCTTGTTCTACCTGCGCGGCATCGCCCCGCGCGAAGTGAAGAGCTCGGACATTTACTGGGGCGCCCTGCCTTGGGTGGTGATGCAGCTGATTCTGGTGGCGATCGTGATTTTCTGGCCGGCGTCCGTGACCTATTGGCTCGAGGATGTGAAGAAGATCGACGACAAGGCGGTCGAGGAGCAGTTCCGCAATCTGGGCGGCGGCTCAGGCGCCCCAGGGGCGCCGCCGGCGCCAGGCGGCCTCGGCGGCTTTGGCGGCCCGCCGGAGGTTGGCGCGCCGAAATTCTGAACCCTGGCGGCGCCGCGCCACATCAGCTGCCGGCAAAGATCCAGCCCGCCATCAGTAATGCGGCGGTCGGGTGATCGGCGTCTCCGGCGTCACCTGTTCCTCCAGCGACAACAGCCGCCGGTGCAGCGCGTCGATCTTTTTGCCCATCTGGTCGATGGCGCTCCATTGCCCCGCCAGCACCGAGGACAAATCCTCGATGATCTTCTCCTGCTCGGCGAAACGGATTTCAAGTTCAGTCAGGCGCGCATCACTCACGACGGCGGCTCCTTGTGCAGACCGGATAAGCCCCAGGCTTTACCCCGGAAAACGGCGGCGCTCCACCTCCAACCACGGCCCGGCCACTCTCCGCCGCGGCAGCAAGGGGATCAGAAGGTTAGGCTCGGGGAACTTGACGCCCGGCGCGCGCCTTGCCCCCGGCTGGCCGGCTTTGGCCTGGACTGCCATAGTAAGCGGTGAGCCGAAGGAGCTGCGCCATGCCCACACCCGATCTCGCCGCCGCGGCGCCGCCACAGCGCCTGATGCTGGCGCGTTTTGTGACGCCCACTGGCGTGGCTCTGCTGGTCTGCGATGAAACCGGCGCCCTGCGCGCCCTCGACTGGGAAGGGTATGAGGAGCGGATGCAGCGGCTGCTGCGCCGGCATTATGGCGCGCTGCAGCCTGTCGAGGCCGCCGCCCCCGCCGCCATCACCGCCGCGCTCGACGCCTATTTTGCGGGCGAGGTCGGCGCCATCGACCAGATCCGCGTCGCCAGCAATGGCACGCCGTTCCAGCGTCTGGTCTGGGCCGGCCTGCGCCAGATCCCGGCAGGCCAGACCCTGAGCTACGCCCAGCTTGGGTCCAAGATCGGCGTCTCGCCCAAAACCATCCGCGCCGTCGGCCAGGCCAATGGCGCCAATCCCATCGGCCTCGTCGTGCCCTGTCACCGGGTGATCGCAGCCGATGGCGGGCTTGGCGGCTACGCCGCCGGCCTCGCCCGCAAACGCTGGCTGCTGACCCATGAAGGCGCGCCTTTGCGCGCCGACGCAAAAGGGGGAGCGGCCATGGCGGCGCTCCCCCTGTTCGGCCGGCTGTCGCCAGGCATCTGATGCGCCGCCGGGCAGGCCCGGCGGGAAAGCGTCTCTTCCATGGGCGAATTCTGATCCGCCGGGCAAGCCCGGCGGGAAAGCGCCTCATGCCTTGGGCGAATTCTGATCCGCCGGGCAGGCCCGGCGGGAAAGCGCCGTTAGTACAGCAGGCGGGCGCGGATGGTGCCGTCGATGGCGCGCAGGTCGGCCAGCGCCGCGAGGCCCTGCTCCTGGCTGCCTTCGGCGTCGAGCACCACATAGCCAATATCGCCAGAGGTCTGCAGATATTGCGCGCTGACGTTCAGGGCATGGCGCGAGAACGCTTCATTGATGCGCAGCATTACGCCCGGCACATTGCGGTGCACGTGGATGAAGCGGGTGCCATGGGCGGTGGTCGGCAGCTGCACCTGGGGGAAATTCACCGCGCCGAAGGTCGAGCCAACGTCTGAATATTCCACCAGCTTGCGCGCAACTTCAGCGCCGATGCGCTCCTGGGCCTCCTGGGTCGAGCCGCCGATATGCGGCGTCAGGATGACGTTCGGCAGGCCCTGCAGCGGCGAGACGAAACTCTCCTTGTTGGAGCCTGGCTCGGACGGGAACACGTCGATGGCGGCGCCGGCCAGGTGGTTGTCGCGCAGCGCGGCGGCGAGCGCATCAATGTCCACCACCTTGCCGCGGGCGTTATTGATCAGATAGGCGCCTGGCTTCATGGCGCGCAGCTCCGCCGCGCCGATCATGTTGCGGGTCGCCGGCGTATCCGGCACGTGCAGCGAGACGACGTCGCTCTGGCCGAGCAGCTCCTGCAGCGTCTCCACCGGCTCGGTGTTGCCATAGCGCAGGCGATCGGTCTGATCGTAATAGATCACCCGCATGCCAAGCGCCTCGCCCAGCTGCGACAGCTGGCTGCCGATATTGCCATAGCCGACGATGCCGAGCGTCTTGCCGCGCACCTCAAAGCTGCCAGTCGCCGATTTATCCCACTGGCCGGCATGGGCGCCGTTGGACCGTTCGGGAATGCGGCGCATCATCATGATGATTTCGCCGATGGTCAGCTCAGCCACCGAGCGGGTGTTGGAGAACGGCGCGTTGAACACCGGGATGCCGCGCGCCGCAGCGGCGGGCAGATTGACCTGATTGGTGCCGACCGAGAAGCAGCCGATGGCCAGCAGCCGGTCAGCCGCGCCAATCACCTCGGCGGTGAGCTGGGTCCGCGAGCGCACGCCGACGAGGCGCACGCCCTGAAGCGCCTTGCGCAGGTCTTCGCCATCCAGCGCCGTGGTCAGGCGCTCAAGATTGGTGTAGCCCGCGGCGCGCATCAGATCGACCGCAGTATCGCTGATCCCCTCCAGCAACAGGACGCGAATCTTGTCTTTGGAGAGGGACAGTTGTCGTGACATCGGATTGTCTCTTGTCTGTGACGGGACAGGGCTGGCGGGCGAACCGTCAGGCGGCGCTACGGCTGTTTCGCCTTCGCCTGTGGCGGCGTCATGGCCGCTGGCGCAAGGCGGGCGCAACCCGCGTCTGGCGCCACGCCCCCGGCTCAAGGTCGGCGATCGCGGCTGACGCGCCTGCTCAATAGCACCTCACCGCTGCAAATGCCTGTAATTTTGCCTTGCGCCGCAAATTTGTCATCGCCAGATCGATCCCGCGCGTCGAAAGCCGCCGGGCGCGCGCTGGCGCGGCGGCCCACAGCGGCGGCGCATGCCCCGATGCGGATAGCGCCGGGGACAGGGATCCGTCACTGGCGATCCGCCCGCGCGCGCCTTAGAATGGCCCCATGGCCCCACCTCGTCCGCCCCGCTCGCGTCCATCGCCTTCCAGCAGCCTGTTCGACGCCGATCTGGCGCGTGCTGGCGGACCGCCTTCTGACGCTGTCGATGGCGATAGCCCGCGCTCCAACGCCCATGAATGGACGGTGTCGAGCCTGTCAGGCGCCATGAAGCGCACGCTGGAGGATCAGTTCGGCCATGTCCGGCTGCGCGGCGAGATCAGCGGCTATCGCGGGCCGCATGCCTCCGGCCATTGCTATTTCGCCCTCAAAGACGACGGCGCCCGCATGGACGCCGTCATCTGGAAGGGCGTGTTCGGCCGGCTGCGGGTGCGACCGGAAGAAGGCATGGAGGTGATCGCCACCGGGCGCATCACCACCTTCCCGGGCCAGTCGAAATATCAGATCGTCGTCGAGCATCTGGAGCCGGCGGGCGTCGGCGCGCTGATGGCGCTGCTGGAGGAGCGCCGCCAGCGCCTCGCCGCCGAGGGGCTGTTTGACGAGGCGCGCAAGCAGCTGTTGCCGTTCCTGCCGCAGGTCATCGGCGTCATCACCTCGCCCACCGGGGCGGTGATCCGCGACATCCTGCACCGGCTCGAAGAGCGATTCCCGCGCCGGGTGCTCGTCTGGCCGGTGCGCGTGCAGGGCGAGACCAGCGCCGCCGAAGTGGCCGCCGCCATCGCCGGTTTCAACGCTTTGCCCGAGGGGCCGGCGGATGCGCCGCTTCCGCGCCCGGACGTGCTGGTGGTGGCGCGCGGCGGCGGCTCGCTTGAAGACCTGTGGAGCTTCAATGATGAGGCGGTGGTGCGGGCGGCGGCGGCCAGCATGATCCCGCTGGTCTCCGCCGTCGGCCACGAAACCGACTGGACGCTGATCGACCACGCGGCGGATTTGCGCGCCCCAACGCCGACCGCCGCCGCCGAAAAGATCGTGCCGGTCCGCATGGAACTGCTGACCCAACTCGGTGATCTGTCGCGGCGGCAAACCGGGGCCATGGCCCGGCTGTCGCGCCAGCGCGGCGATGCGTTGCGTGCCCTCGCCCGCGCCCTGCCGCGCGGCCAGGCGACGCTGGAGGGGCCACGGCAGCGGCTTGATCTGGCCGCCTCACGCCTGCGGGCCGCCGAGGCGCGCCAGCTCGACAGCGCCGCCCGCCAGCTGGCGCGCGCCGCCGCCAGCCTCGCCCGCCATTCGCCCTGGGCTGAATTGCGCGCCCGCCGCGCCCGCTTTGACGCTTACGCCGGGCGGCTCGAAGGCGCCTGGGCCGCCACGCTGCGCGCGCGCCGCCAGCGACTGGAAGCGCTGGACCAGATGCTGCGCAGCCTCAGTTACAAGGGCGTGCTGGCCCGTGGCTTTGCGCTGGTGCGCACCAGCGACGGCGCGCCGGTGCGCTCTGTCAGCGCCGCGCCGCCCGGCGCCATGCTCGAGCTGCAATTCATCGATGGCGCCGTCAACGCCGTCACCGTCGACAGCGAGGCCCCGCCTGCCCCTTCGGGGCCCGCACGCAAGCGCCAGGCCAAACGCCCCACACGCCGGGACGATGACACGCCGATGCTCGACCTGTAATAGTGCGCGCCAGTAATCGATCGCCCCGCCATGGGGCCGGAGCAGAACATGAACAGCCTGAGCGGCGGCCAGACCGAGGCCAAACTTCACTATGAATCCGGCGACTACCGGGTCATTCGCCCCGGAGATTTCGTGCGTTGCGCCATCACCGGCGCCCCCATCCCGCTCGACGACCTGAAGTACTGGAGCGCCGAGCGCCAGGAGGCCTATCTGTCCCCGGCTGAAGTGCTGAAGGCGCATAAGTACCAGCTCGGGGGCGCGTAAGCCCGACAGGGGCTTGCACGGCGGCCGGGAAGCCCAGCCGTGACGCCCTGAGCCCACGCCGCTGGCGGCGCCGGCGGCAGCCCCATAACCCAGCGCAACGCCCGCTCATCCCCCAACGTCATGCCCGTGCTTGTCACGGGCATCCACGCGTTATGCGGCGTCAAGTCGTGGATGCCCGTGTCAAGCACGGGCATGACGCGTTGGTAGGTGGCGCAGATGGGAAAGGACGGAAGGTGGCGCGGCTGACGCGCGCTGGCATGACGCCCGGGCGGCCAGGGACCATTACCCGGCCAGCCAGGACGCCCTGACGCCCGCGCTACCGGGTGCATGGTGAGCAGCCCCACAACCCTGCGCAATCCCAGCCCAGCATGACGGTCGTTTCCCCCGTCATGCCCGTGCTCGTCACGGGCATCCACGCGTTATGCGGCGTCAAGTCGTGGATGCCCGTGACGAGCACGGGCATGACGCGTTGATGTGGTGGTGGGGCGGGCAAGGGCGAAGGGTGGAGCGGCTGGCGCGTGCGGCGGCAGGCGTCTACCGTCTACCGTCTGGCGTTAGTCGCCTGGCGCCAGTCGCTACCGCGTCAATTCAGGCGCCAGCACCGCGTCCAGCGCCGCCAGATCAGCGAAGCGCAGCGTCACCGGCACGATGGTGATGTGATCCAGCAGCGCCGCCAGCGACGGATCGCCCGCCATGCGCGCGGCGTCTTTGGCGGTGGTGACCAGCCGCAGGCCCTCGCGCCGGGCCCGATCGAGCAAGGGCGTCACATCGGCGACAGTGAACGGGTGGTGGTCGCCAAAGGCGGCGAGGTCGACGACTTCCGCGCCCAGATCCGCCAGGGTGGCGGCGAATTTTGCCGGCCGGCCAATGCCCGCCATCGCCAGCATGCGCTGGCCACGCAGGCTGGCGGCGACCGCGGCGTCCGGGGCGAGCCCAGCGCGCAACACAGGCTTGCCCAGCCGCAGCGCTTCAGCCGCCAGCGCGTCGCCCGCTGCGCCCGCGCCAATCACCACCAGCGCATCGACATGCGGCCATTGCGCCGAAAGCTGTGCCCGCAGCGGTCCCGCCGGCAGCACATGGCCATTGCCGACGCCAACCGCACCGTCGACCACGGCTAAGCTCACATCTTTTCGCAGCAAAGGATTTTGCAGGCCGTCGTCCAGCACCACAACGCTGGCGCCCGCCGCTAGCGCCGCTGCGGCGCCGTCGCGGCGATCACGCGCCACGAAGGTCGGGGCCTGGGCGGCCAGCAACATCGGCTCATCGCCCGCCTCCAGGGCGGTGTGTTGGGAGAGATCAACGCAGGTTGCGCCAGCCATGCGCGACAGCTGGCCGCCATAGCCACGGCTGACGAAGGCGGGGCGCTGGCCGAGCGCCGTCAGCCGCTGCGCCACCGCCAGCGCCGTCGGCGTCTTGCCAGCGCCGCCAGCGACGAAATTGCCTATGCAGATGACAGGCAGCCCCGCCGCCACCCCAGGCTGGCGCATGCGCCTTGCGGTGACCGCGCCGTAAAGCGCGGCGACAGGCGCGAGCAGCGCCATGGCGACGCGGGCGCCTGGCGTAGGCCTTGTGCTCCACCAGAAATCAGGCGCTCGCATGCAGGCCCCCGCGCCGCGCGGATCAGATCCGCTCCAGCTCCATCTGCAGAATGTAAGGTTCGATGGCCTGCAGCGTCCGTTCCAGCGCGCCGCCATATTGCTCGACCACATGCGCCGCCGCCCGCGTCATGTCGCGGCAGCGCGCCGGATCGCCGAGCAGCTCGGCCACCGCTTCGGCGAGGCCCTCGGCGTCACTGACCGGCACGGCGCCGCCCGCGCCGTCGAAGGCGGCGTAGACGTCGTTGAAATTGTGCACATGCGGCCCGTGCAGGATCGGCGTGCGCAGCTTGGCCGGCTCGATCGGATTGTGGCCGCCGTGATTGAGCAGCGAGCCGCCGATAAACGCCGCCTGGGCAAGGCGGAAATACAGGCCAAGCTCGCCAATAACGTCGACGACATAGATCTCGGTGGCGGAGCCTGGGGCATAGCCCTCGGAGCGGCGCATCACCTCCAGCCCCTCGGCCTCGGCGGTGGCCACCACCTCCTCGGCCCGGTGCGGGTGTCGCGGAGCGATGAAGGTCAAGAGGTCAGGCCAGCGCTCCTTCAGCGTCATATGCACGTAGCAGGCGATCTCGTCCTCGACGCCATGGGTGCTGGCGGCCAGCCACACCGGGCGGCCGCTGACCTGACCCTGCATCAGGGCGAGGGTCTGGGTGTCGGCGGGCGGGGCGGGCGCATCGAATTTGAGATTGCCGGCGATGGTGACGCGCGGCGCGCCGAGCCGCGCCAGCCGCTCGGCGTCGGCGGGGGTCTGTGTCAGCGCCACATCAATGCAGCCCAGCAGCGCCCGGGCGGTCTTCGGCGCCCGCTGCCAGCGACGGAATGACCGCTCCGACATGCGGCCATTGACGAGAATCAGCGGCACGCCGCGCTGCTCCAGCGCCAGGATCATGTTCGGCCACAGCTCGGATTCGGCCACCAGCGCCAGGTCCGGCTGCCAGTGATCGAGAAAGCGCCGGATGTAGCGCGGCGTGTCGACTGGCGCATATTGGTGGAACGCTCCCGGCGGCAGCCGCTCGGCCAGCACGCCAGCCGAAGTCACCGTGCCGGAGGTGACCAGCACGGTGAAGCCGCGCTGGGTCAGGCGCTCGATGATCGGCAGGATCGAGATGGTCTCGCCGACTGAGGCGCCATGCAGCCAGGCAAGGCGGCCAGCCGGGCGTGGCTGCGACGGCACGCCGCGACGCTCGGCGATCCGCGCCCCATCCTCCTTGCCGCGCTTGCGCCGGGCGGCCAGCAGCAGCGGCGCAAACGGCTCCGCAAGGGACATGCCGGCCCGGTACAGGCGCAGGGTTAAAGGCATATCGCTCATGCTGGCGGTTCTCCTGAACCTTGTGAACGCGGCGATGGGCCGGCGGGTTCGGCGGCCGCAGGGCGCAGGCCCGGATCCCTGGACCGCACCAGGCCGTAGGCGCGGGCGTGCGCGTCGTCGAGCCCCTGTTGCACCTTGCGGCGCGCCTGCTCCAGCGCAGCCTCGTCGGCGTCGGCTGGCACATACACCGGCTCGCCGATAACGATGGCGCCGCGCCCGAATGGCAGGCCGATGGAGGCGTGGTCCCAGCTGCGAAAATCGATGCGGCGGCTGCTCACCACCGCAACCGGACAGATCGGCCGGCCAGACATGCGCGCCAAAGCGACGACGCCAGGGCCGCAGACCCGCGACACTTTCGGCACGTCTGCGGTCATCACCACCATCTCGCCGTCGGCCAGCGCCCGGCTCATGCCGATCAGCGCGCGAACACCGCCCTTGTCGCGGATCTGGCTGGCCTTGCGCGCCCCGGAGCCGCGGATGGCCCGCACGCCAAGATGGCGCAGGGCGATGGCGTTAAACTCACCATCGCCCGAACGCGACACCAAAGCAGCGGCGCGATCCTGCGGGCGTTTGGCGAATGTGACCATGAAATGCTGACCGTGCCACATGGCGGCGATCACCGGCATCTGCGGGCCAATGCGGTCATAGATATCCGGCGGGTCCATCTGGAACCGGGTCGTGGCCTGGACCAGATCCAGATAGCGGGCGAGCAGAAACCCGAGGGTCTCCTGTACCGCCCGCGACCGGCCCATGCGCTTGATCAGCCCCATCTGCTCCAGACCATTTGTCGACACCGGCGCCGCAACGGCAGCGACGCACACGCAAGCCTCCCGGACAGGAAGGCCCTCAAATCACTGACAATGGCATGAAAAGCAAGGACTTTGGGAAAATTCAGGCGCGGATGGGCCAGGGTTAACCCTCTGCGACCTGCGCCGTGGACAAGCTTGTGGGCGGCGCCTGTCACGCACGCGCGGGGCTTGCCAAGGGCGCGACCAGCCAGGATGAGGCGCGCACACGCGGACTGGCCAGCACAGAGAGGTCGGCACAAATTGGCCGGCGCAGAGAGGCCGGCGCGCGGCCAGACGCCTGGCCGCGCCGCCATGGCCCCAGCGCCGGATCAGGCCTTGGGGCAGTTCTCGGGATCGATCAGCCGGTGCAGGTGAACGATGAAATAGCGCATCAGCGCGTTGTCGACCGTACCCTGGGCCTTGGCCTTCCACGCTGCGTGGGCGGCGGCGTAATTGGGGTACATGCCGACGATGTCGAGCTTGGTCAGGTCGCGAAACTCGACGTGATCGAGATCGACGAGTTCGCCGCCAAACACGAGGTGGAGAAGCTGGTTGGACGATGCGTTTGCCATGGTTGCCTCAGTAAAACACTGTCAGTCGCGCAGCCGTGCGATGTCACACGCGCCCTCGCCGCCTTGCGCGGCCGACGCGGCGCATGGGCCGCGTCCCTCCCGGGCCAGCTGGCCAGTCGCCTGTGCGCGCGAACGCCGCGCCTACAGGCGACAAGCCCCATCTCCGGGACGGTATGGCGTCATCCCCCCGCCTGGCGCAGATCAGGTCCAGCCGCTACGCCGCATCAGCTCCTGCACGCCTTCCAGCACTTCCGGATGCAGCAGTTGGCCCGCCGACACAAGCGTTTCGTGTTGCGGATCAGGCAAATTATAGGTGGGACGGAAACCGTCCAGTCCGGTCAGCACCGCGCCTGCCTCTTCTATGAGCAGATCGGCGGCGGCGATGTCCCAATCGCGGGCATGCGACGACACCAGCGCCACATCGATCTGGTTCGCCGCCACCCGGGCGAGGCGCAGCGCCAGCGACGGCAATCGCGGCACCTTGGTCAGATCGCCGGTATATTCCTCCAGCCGGTCAACCATCGGCCCAGGGCCTGCGGTGCGCGCCCCGACCGGGCTCTCCTTGCGCGTGGCGAAAATCGGCGCGCCGTTAAGCTCGGCCCCGGCCCCGCGCACGGCGCTGTAATGTTCGCCAATCGCCGGACCATAGACCACGCCGATCAGCGGCCGCCCGCCCTGCACCAGAGCGATGGAGATGGTCCAGTTGCTGTCGCCGCCGCAATAGGCGCGGGTGCCGTCGATCGGGTCGACCACCCAGCAGATGTCATGGTCGAGCCGGCTTCGATCGTCGCGGGTCTCTTCCGACAGCCAGCCAGCTGCGGGCAGCGCCCGGGTCAGGGTGTCGCGCAGAAAGGCGTCCACCGCCTCATCGGCGTCTGACACCGGCGAATTCCCCGCCTTGTAGCGCACATTGGCGCTGGTTTTCTTGCCTGGAATAAAGCTTTCCATGGCGATGCGGCCGCCCTCTTCCGCTGCGGCGCGCAGGATGTCACGCAAGGCGAAAGCGTCAGCCTGGGAGCCGGGGAGACCGGAGAATCGTGCAGAGGATGAAATGGCGCGGGCTCCTGCAAACTGGTCGGCGCGTGGCGGGCCCGGCGCGCGTGGCGTCGCGGGCGAATAACAGCGGCAGCGGCTTCAGGGGCATTGCGGCCGCCACAGGCAGCCGCCGGCGCCCGGCGTTCATCTGCTGCCCCATAGTGATACGATCACGACGCGTCACCAACAAGGCGGATCAGCGCATGCCGCGCGCCTTGCGCGGCCCCTGGCGCCATGTGGCTAGGCGGCGACCGGCCCCGCCAGCGTCACCGCTCAGAGGAAACGCATCAGCGCGTCGGCGCACAGGCCGGCGAACAGCACAAGGCCAGCGTCGCGATTGGAGCGGAACAGGCGCAGCGCCCGCTCTGGCTGGCGTGGATCGACGCCCGCGGTCTGCCAGGCCAGATGCGCGGCGAAACCGGCGAGGCCAACCCACGCCAGGAGACCTGCGCCGACGCCATACAGCGCCGCCCCGGCGAGGATCACCACCGCCCCATACAGCAGCCCAACCGCCAGCTGCACGTGGGCGCCGAATAGCTGCGCCGACGATTTGATGCCGGCCATCTCATCGTCTTCAAGGTCCTGGATGGCGTAGATTGTGTCATAGCCGACGGTCCAGATCACCGCCGCCGCATAGAGCGCCAGCGGCGGCCACGCCAGGGCCCCGAACGCCGCCGCCCAGCCCATCAGCGCGCCCCATGAAAAAGCCAGCCCCAGCACCAGCTGCGGCATATGGGTGAAGCGCTTCATGAAGGGATAGATCGCCACCACCAGCAGCGAGCTGATCGCCAGCCACACGGAAAAGCTGTTGAAACACAGCAGCACGGCGAGGCCGATCAGGCATTGCACGGCGAGGGAGGCCAGCGCCTGGCGCACGCTGATCTGGCCGGAGGGCAATGGCCGCATGCGGGTGCGGGCGACGCGGGCGTCGAGTTTGCGGTCGGCGATGTCGTTCCAGGTCGAGCCTGCGCCACGCATGGCCACCGAGCCGACGAAGAACAGCGCCAGATGCCAGAGGTCAGGCCACGGCTTGCCAGCGGCGATGGCGGCCAGCGCCGCCGACCACCAGCACGGCAGCAGCAGCAGCCACCAGCCGATCGGCCGGTCGATGCGGGCCATTTTGAGAAACGGCCGCATCGACGCCGGGGCGCGGCGGTCGACCCAATTGCCCTTGTCGGCGTCGGGAAGTCGCGTGGCGTCAGCGGCGTCGTTCATGACCAGATCCATCCAGCTGCGAGCTGGCCCGGCGCCAGCCCTCCCCCGCAGATAGCCCGGCGGACGCTCCAGGCTCAAGGCGCGCGCGGCGCGCATCTGATTGTGGCGGCGGCGGCGCAGGCAAGAATCGCGCGCGGGCAAGATTGGCGCGCCGGCAAGAGTGGCGCGCAGGTAAAAAAACAGCGGCGCGATGGCCTCGCGCCGCTTGATCAGGAGATACGTCTCAGGTCGCGGCCAGCCGCGGACCCGCCAGCGTTCAGAGCGCGCCAGAGGGGATGCTGCGCTGGCCGGTGAGGCCGGGGCCGCCGAGCAGGCCGCCGCCACCGCCGCCCTGGGCGGCCTGGGCGCGGGCGCGCTTCTCCATCTCATTCATCTGCGCGGCGACCTTACAGGCCTGGCCGCGGAAGCTGTTAGCCTTGGCGTGGTCCTGCTTGAGGCCGTCGATGAAATTGTCGGGAACCTGGCACCACGCCTTGTTGGATTCCAGCCATTTGACGGTTTCATTGCCATTGGCGACCAGCTTGCCGAAGGCGCTGCAGGCGGCGCGGGCGTCCATCTTCTTGCCGCCCTTGCTCAGCTTCTGAATGCCGTCGACCGCCGCCTTGCGCGCCAGCAGCAAGGTCTGCATCTTTTCGCAACCGGGAGGCGCGTTCTGGGCCAGAGCCGGACCGGAGGTCAGAAGGCTGATGCCGGCAAGGCCCGAGGCGAGCGAGACGACAAGCGACAAGCGCCGAACTGGCAGTTTCATTATGTTCCCCGTTTCCTGTCCCGCAGCCTGGGTGGGCGACGAAACCAACGATCCTGATAGTCGTCCGCACACGCCAGCAGGCGCCGCCACGGCCGTCGCCTCTTCCCTGGCCGGAACTGTGCTGTCCACGCGCCACTGCCAGAAAAAGCCCAAGCCGACGTTGGACTCTCCCATAAAAATGTGGCTCTCGTGGGACACCCCCCGGAAACCACACTGGTAGCGTCTTTTACCGTGCCTGATCAATATGGTTTATACCGGCGAGCCGGTCGTTGTGCCGCCTCAGCCCTGAGGCGTGCGCCGCGCGCCCGTTGGAGTAAGCCTGAGCCTGAGCGGTGGCGATCGCCTGAGGCGCAGGCGGCAGGGCCGGTCAGGCGGCGGCCAGCGGGCTGCGGCCATGTCCTCCTGGGGTGTTTGGTCCCAACCGCGCCAGTGTTGTACCCCCGGGCCGCCTCGGCCCAGACATCAAAGGGATAGCTGTGAGCGAAGCCGCCGTTTCAGCCGCCCGCGCCCGTGACCGGCGCGCGCCGCGCCTGTTCGTCACCCAGCCCCTGCAACGCGAGGGCGCCCCCGTGGCCGAGCTGACGCTCGACAAGGCGCAATCACATTATCTCGCCCATGTGCTGCGCCTTGGCGTCGGCGCCAGCGTTTTGCTGTTCAACGGCGTCGATGGCGAGTGGCGGGCCCGAATCGTCGCCGCCGGCCGGCATGCGGTGACCCTGGCCGCCGAAGCCCAGACGCGGCCGCAGACCACGGGCATCGACCTGCAATATCTGTTTGCGCCGCTCAAACACGCCCGCCTCGATTACATGGTGCAAAAAGCGGTGGAGATGGGCGTCAGCCGCCTCGTGCCGGTGATCACCGAGCGCACCGAGGCCCGCCGGGTCAATCTCGACCGCATGCAGGCCAACGCCATCGAGGCGGCCGAGCAATGCGAGATGCTGGCGATCCCCGAGATCACCGCCGAAGAGCGCCTCGCCGTGGCGCTTGAGCGGCTGGAGCGGGAACGGGTGCTGATTTTCTGCGATGAGGACGCCGCCCAGGCCAATCCGCTGGCCGCCCTCGCTGCAGCGCCCGCTGGCGCGCCGCTGGCCGTGCTGATCGGCCCGGAGGGCGGCTTCAGCGACCAGGAACGGGCGCTGGCCAATCGCCACGCCTCGGTGATCCGCCTGTCGCTGGGTCCGCGCATCATGCGGGCGGACACCGCCGCTGTAGCGGCGCTGGCGGTGGTGCAGGCGCAATTGGGCGACTGGCGCGCCAGCTGAAAGCGGTGGACCTGAGGCAGGGCCCATCGCAGTGAACGCCGGCCAAATCTGGCTTTCCCTGCGCCCTTGGGCCATCCACCAGCGCCGATCGCGCGCCAATCGCGTCATAGCGCACGGCGGGCAGATGCCTGCGGCGCACGCGCCCGGTCGCAGGCGACCATCGCGCCGATTGAGGGCGCGCCCGTCGCGCTCTCCACAAGAGTGATTGCAGGACCAATTCCTGGCCCTTATGAACATGCAGGCGGTCCGCGACGCAGCATGCGTACGGGCCGCTGTCGCGACCGGGGCGCCGGTTGCGAGGCCACGCCTGACGCCGCCGGGCATCAGTTTGCGCTTAACGATCGACGCCGCACCGGCGTCGCCGCCGCGCAACTGGCCCGCACGGCCCGATTTGCGGAAAGACTCTCATGGCGCGCGACGTCTCCGATTCCACGCCCATCTCCTCCCGTGACGAGTTGGTCGGCTGGCTGGAAAGCGGACAGCGCCCGGCGGAGCAATGGCGGCTCGGCACCGAGCACGAGAAAATCCCGTTCTACGCTAAAGGTCACAGCCCCGTCCCTTATGCGGGCGAGGCTGGCATAAGGGCGCTGCTGGAGGGCCTCGCCGCCCGCACTGGCTGGGAGCCGATCCTCGAGGATGGCCACCCGATCGGCCTGTACAATGACCAGGGCGGCGCCATTTCGCTGGAGCCCGGCGGCCAGTTCGAATTATCCGGCGCGCCGCTGGCCACCCTGCATGAGACCGCCGCCGAACTCGACGCCCATCTCGCTGACGTCAAGGCGGTGGCCGCGCCGCTCGGCATAAGCTTCCTGACGCTGGGCATGAGCCCGCTGTGGACCCGGGCCGAAACCCCGGTGATGCCCAAGCAGCGCTACGACATCATGCGCCGCTACATGCCGAAGGTCGGTTCGCTCGGCCTCGACATGATGTTCCGCACCTCCACCGTGCAGGTGAACCTCGACTTCAGCTCCGAGGCCGACATGGTGAAGAAACTACGCGTGTCGCTGGCGTTGCAGCCGGTGGCGACGGCGCTGTTCGCCAATTCGCCCTTCACCGAAGGCAAGCCGAACGGCCTGCAGTCGATGCGCTCGCATATCTGGAGCGACACCGACGCCGACCGCACCGGCATGCTGGCCTTCGCCTTCGAAGATGGCATGGGTTTTCAGCGTTACGTCGATTATGCGCTTGATGTGCCGATGTATTTCGTCAAGCGCGGCGACACTTATATCGATGTGGCCGGCGCCTCGTTCCGCGATTTCCTCGATGGCCGGCTGGCGGCGCTGCCTGGCGAATCCGCCTCGCTGGCCGACTGGACCAACCATCTGTCGACTATCTTCCCAGAAGTGCGGCTGAAGCGGTTCCTGGAGATGCGCGGCGCCGACGTGGGCGATCGCGACATGATCGTGGCGCTGTCGGCGTTCTGGACCGGCCTGCTCTATGACGCCTCGGCGCTCGACGCGGCCTGGGAGCTGGTCCGGGGCTGGACGGCGGCGCAGCGCCAGCAATTGCGCGATGAGGTTCCGCGCCTCGGCCTTAAGACGCCGATCGCTGGCCGCGACATGCGCGCGCTCGCCGCTGAGGTGCTGGCGTTGTCAGCGCAGGGCCTCGCCCCCCGGGCTCACCAGGGCGTGGCGGGCGATGAGCGCATCTATCTGGCGCCGCTGCAGCAGATCATCGCAGAGGGCCGCAACAACGCCGAGCGCCTGCTGGCCAGCTATCACGGCGACTGGCGCGGCTCGGTGCTGCCTGCCTTCAGCCAATGCGTATTCTGAACCTCTTGGGCGAGAGGCGCGCCGGCGCTGCCGTGGACGTGGCGACGCGTCCCCGGCCATCAGCTGCGGCGCTGGCTGGCGGTGGTCGGCGTAAAGCCGCGCCGGTAACGCTTTCCCCTCGGGTTGGTTGATTCTACTGACGGCCTTTCGATGACATTGAGGTCAACGCCTCGCCTTGCGTCCGGCCTGGCCACAAAATCCCTTCATTCCGCCGCGCGATTTGCTCTAGCATGCAAGAGCGCCCCGTCACGCACGGGCGCGGGTCCGGGCGCGACGCCCGTTTGGGGCCGGCGGGGCTGACTTTTGTGAAGCGTCGGCACAGCCCGGCGCAGGAGACCCATATGCAGAACAAGCCTCAGGAAGGTCGCTTCCTCGAAAATCTCGGTGTGGTCGAGACCATCGAAAGCGACAATGTCGTGCGCTGGGACGGCGAGCGGCTGTATATGGAGTGCGACATCTACCACAACGGCCAGCTGGTGCATTCGCGCTACCGCAAGACCATCAGCAAGCCGGTGGCGCAGCATTTGTTGAGCCTGCTGCAGGACGTCATCCGCACCAATTGAGGTGAAAGCCGCGCTGCGGCACAGGCGCCAGCGCCCGCCGCCGCGCGCCCCCCGGGGCAAGGCCGCCGCTGCCTGCCAGGCCTCAACGACCTGGATCGCAGGATCGCGGCGAGTTCGTTTGCGCCTTACGGCAATTGATAGCCGGCCTCGGCGCACATGCGCTTCACCGCCTGCAGAGCCTCGTCATCGGTCGCCACCAGCGCCAGCTCGCCCGAGCGGATTTCCTTGCGCGCCGTGCGCACCGCCGCGAGGAACGGCTGGAAGCCAAGATATTGCCCATCAGCGTTCTTGGCGTTGAGGTAGCCGCAATATTGCCCCCTGCCCTTGCCGAAGGTCTGCATGTTGAGCGGCAGCCAGCGCCACTGCACGTTCGGCGGGTCATTGAGGCCCGGCGACAGCGCCGTCGCCAGCGCGGCTTTTTCTGATGCCAGCAGCTCGCGGGTCGGGGTTTCCGAGACAACGGTGTCGTCGACCACGAACACATCGGTGGCGTCCTGCATGAAGGCCATGGCGGCGATGCCGGCGACGAACAGCGCCGTCGCGGCGCCCATCAAAATCTTCTTGTTGTTGAGCGCCATGAAGCTGTTCCGCAGATTAGAAGGCAGACGACGTGAGGACCTGAAGCCCTGCCTCGCAGGGCCACGCGACAGGAGGTGATCCCGCCAGTGCCGCGGCCATCAGCCGTAGCCTTCGGCAAGCATCAGGGCCTGGGGAAGGTCCGGTCCAGACCTTCCTGCTCTAGTAGCTGGGGCCACGCCGCGCAAGCGCCACGGCCGCGCCAGAGTCTCAGCGCCGTCAGAGCCTGGGCCTTGCCCAACGACGCGCGAGACGCATCAGCCGTCGCCCGGCGCGCGCGCCGTTGCGACGGGCTGACGGAACCTGGTTCAGACCGCGAAGCGCCCAACGATGGCGTCGCGATCGGCCGTGCTGACGCCGAGGTGGCGCAGATAGCCGTCGACCGAGCCATATTCGTCATTGAGCGAGTTCAGCGCGATTTCCAGGTGGTGACCGGCGACGCCGAGGAAGGCGTGCACCGCCTCATCTGGCACCGGGCGGCCGAGCGCTTCTGACAGGGTCTGCTGCACCTGCTGGCGCCGCGCTTCGGTCATCGTCAGCTCATTGGTCAGCAGATAATCCGCCACCACATCATCCTGATGCACGCCGAGAATGGTGTGAATGAGCGCCACCAGCAGACCCGTGCGGTCCTTGCCTGCCGCGCAATGCACCAGCACGCCGCCATCGAGTTGCGGCAACGCCTTCAGCGCCCGCGCAAACAGGTCCTGATGCCGCTCTTCATGCAGCGCCTTGCTGTAATAGCCCTGCAGATAGGTCTCGATCGACGCCGGCGTCACATCGGTGCGGCGCAGGAAGGTGAGATGCGGCGTTTCGCTCTCGTCGCCCAGATCATTGTCGATCACCGCGCCGGCCCAATTGGGCGGGCGACGCGACGGCTGGTTGTTGCGCTCGGTCGGCCGGCGCAGATCGACGACCAGGCCCAGATTGAGCGCCGCCATGCGCTGCAGATCGGCGTCGGTGGCGAGATGCTGGTGCGCCGCCCGAAACAGCCGGCCGGTGACGACGCGACCGCCGTTCAGCGTGGCGTAGCCGCCAAAATCCCGGAAATTGGTGATCGCATCATAGGGATGCACCCGGTTCCAGGCCTGCGCCTGATCGCCCTCAGCCATGCTGTCCTCTCGTTTCCTGCATTGCGACCCGGTTTATCCAGGCCATCGATTATAGCCGCGGCGATGAACGCCTTGCGACATGGCGCGAAGGTCGCGCCCGTTGCGCCGCATAAGGCGGCGTGCGACGTCGCCCCCTGGCGCGCGCATCAGCAATCATGGTCTCGACCATCAATGCCTTGCTCATAACGCCTTCTACATGGCTGCCTCCATCCGGCCAAGCATAAGGCCCTGATTGGCGAGACGATACAATTTGGCGCCCCAGTATGGTGATGCAGCCTTGCCATGACGGCGGACGCAGCGCCGTTCGGGGCGGCGCCCCCTGGAAGTCAGCTCCTGGGAGGCAGCGCATTGAGCCACATCGAGGCCGACACGTCGCACTGCTCGCGGCCCCGCGACAGGGCGCCCCATCCGCCGCAGCTTGCGCCAGCGCACATGCCGCGCAGGCTGCGTGGCGGATAGTGCAACCACGATCGCAGGCCAGATTCATTTGGGCGCCTCGTGCGTCGCCTGATGTGACAGGCGCAGGCGCGAGGTCGTATCAGGGAGCTTTATTATGAAGGTCGCCCTCATTGGCGCCACCGGCGCCGTCGGCTCGCGTTTGCTGGCTGAGCTCACAGCGCGTGGCCACCATGTCACCGCCATCGCCCGCGGCGCCGGCGCCATCGCCGCCAGCCCGTTGGTCACGCCGCGAAAGGCGGATGTGTTCAATGAGGCGGAGCTGACCGCCGCCCTCGCCGGCCATGACGCGGTGATCAGCGCGGTGTGGTTCAGCGCCTCTGATCCGGCGCTGCTCATCCGCGCCGTGCGCAATGCAGGCGTCGGGCGCTATCTGGTGGTCGGCGGCGCTGGTAGCCTTGAGGTCGCGCCTGGCGCTACGTCCGGCGCGGAACGCCAGGGCGGCGACCGGCCTGGTGTGAGCGGACCAGGCGCTGGCCTGCGCCTTTACGACACCGACCAGTTTCCCGAGGCGTGGAAGCCTGAGGCCCGCGCCGGCGGGGCCTTTCTGGAGCTGCTGCGCCAGACAACCGACCTCGACTGGACCTTCCCGTCGCCCTCGGCGATGCTGGAGCCAGGCGTCCGCACCGGAACATTCCGGCTGGGCGGCGACCATTTGCTGACCGACGATGACGGCAAGTCGCATATTTCGCTGGAAGACTACGCCGTGGCCATGGTCGACGAGCTGGAGCGACCGGCCCACAGCCGCCGCAGATTTACCGTCGGCTACTGATAGGGACCAGCAGACGCACGCCTGGTATTGTAATTTGCAAAGCGAAACGCCGCGCCAGGGGCGCGGCGGCTGACAGGCAGCGGTCTCAAATCAGGTCGCGAAGATGCTGGCCCATCCGCGACCTGACACGCGCTCACTTTGCCCTGCGTTAGCTATCGCTTGCTGAGGCAAGCCTATAGGGCGGTGCCGTGACCTCGCGGCTCAGCCCTTCAGGCGCTTGTTGCAGACGCTGTAATAGCCGCCGCCCTTCTGGATCCATTTCAGGCCGCCATTGGCGTTGCTGGCCTTGTTGGCGTTGTACTGGTCGAGGCATGTGTACATGCGCTGCTTCGCCGGCTTTTCCTTGGCGTATTTGGCCGCGAGGGCGCGCGGGAAAACCGCCGAGCCAGCTGCGGCAGGCGCGGGCTGGGAGGTCGCCCGGGAGGATGGCGCCGCCTGGCCGGCAGAGGCCGCCTGGCTGGCAGGGGCTGCCTGGCTGGCAGGGGCTGCCGAGCCGGAAGGCGCCGCCTGGGTCGCGGGCGCGGCGCCCTGGCGCGCGGCGGGCGCGGTGGCGGCTGTGGCGTCGCCACACTGGGTCTTGCGGAAATCGTTCCACTTCATGGCGCCGAGCGTTCCGGCGGCCTGGGCGGCTTTATATTTGGCGCTGCATTCCTGCATGGTCAAAGCCTGCGCCTGCGACGGGGCCAGCAGCGCCGCCCCAAGCGCCGTGAGGGCGCCAAGACCAGCGGCCAGCGCCAGCCGGCGCAGCAGCTGCATGCGTACGGCCTGCGGGTCCCGGGTAACCGCCACGGCGACTGCGCGCGCCCGCGCACGGCGGGCGGACATGGCGGCATGGGCGGACAGTGCAGCGTGGTTGGTGTGGTGAGCCATCAGTCCGATCCCCAATAAATGATCACGCCAGCCCCATCCTCACAGGGGCCAAACCCTGGGTGTCAGCCGGCGTCACAATGCCGGGTCGCGACCGGCGCCGCTTACGGCGCCGCTTTCCCGGAACCATAGCGCGTTCCGACGCGCGCCACGCGGCTTGCGCGGCCCAGAACTGACGCGCTTGCGCCATGCGCCCCGGCCAGCGCGCCAGCAGCTGTGGCGCCTGGCTCATGATTGGCCGGGCGCGCGCCGAGAGCAACTCCTGCACCGCACAATTAATAGGTGATTTACCGTATTGTGACCCAGCAATTGGTCGACTGGCGCCGCATCGGACCAATCGCAAGTCTCGCCAGGCGCGCCCGCGGGCCAGACGCAACCCCGGCGAGGCGCAAACACCGCCAGCCGCAAGTCAGGCCAGGCGCAAGTTCGGCCAGGCGCAAGTCGGGCCCAAGCTCAAGTGGGGGCCAAACCCGCACCAGTCGCGCGCAAGTCGTGGCTGCTGGCGCCAAGCCGCCCCCCCCAGCGTCCCAGCGTCCGCCTGGCTCACGACGGCGTGCGCCGCGCACCTCACCCCCCCTGCCGGAGGCCCACAGCGCGCCGACCACAGAGCACCCGAATAATCAACACGTCGATATCACAGCAAATATAATAGGCACATTCAAGCGAATAAAGCGGTATTTGAAGACCTGGAACAGATTACTTGCACCTGTCTTAAAAACAGAACGCGCACTGTATTAACCAGATGTTTATTATTCTGGATCGTCAAGGCTGAATTGTTCCGCCTGCTCATCATAAGAGAACAATTCAGCGTAACGCCCCCAGGCGACTGTGGTGTTCAGGGTCTGGTCGGCGTAACTCTCCGACATCGCCGCTTCCAGTTCCTGGCGGAAGCGGGCGGCGGGCAGCGGGCTGTCGGGGCGCTGCGTCAGCTCCTCATGGATGCGGCGCAACAGCGGCACATGCAGCAACAATTGCTCGGCGAACAGCTCCTTGCGCTGGTCGGTCTCCATGCTGGCGAAGGCGAAGCCAGCGTCGGTGAGATGCAGGTCGCCGTCGCGCATGTCAGCGAAGCCGAGCAATTGCAGCGCCTCGCCCAATTGCACCATCTCGTCGGCTTCCAGCTGGTGATCGCGCGCCAGTTCGGGCAGGTCGGCGCGGCCGTTCCACGGCTCGCCCGCCAGCGCCTCCATCAAGCCGGCCATGATATTGGTGGAGACCGGCTGCAGCGCCAGCACGTCGGCGGCGGCGGCCTCGCCCGACAGCGCCGCCTGGGAACGCCGGGTCATGCGGGCGTAGACGTCGTCCACCACCTTGCGGAAGCGCGGGTCCTGGCGGTTGCGCGGATGCGGCAGGGTGATGCGCACCTGGGCGGCCACCCGGCCAGGATTGGAGGAGAACACAAGGATGCGGTCGCACAACAGCACCGCTTCCTCGATATTGTGGGTGACAATCAGCGCTGCGCCGATCGGCAGACGGTCCTCCATCCACAGATCGACCAGATCGGTGCGCAAGGTCTCGGCGGTCAGAACGTCGAGGGCCGAGAACGGCTCATCCATCAGCAGCACGTCGGGGTGCATCACCAGGGCGCGGGCGAAGCCGACGCGCTGGCGCATGCCGCCAGACAGCTCGCGCGGATAGGCGTTCTCAAATCCATCGAGGCCAATCAGATCGATGGCCTGCAGGGCGCGGCGGCGGCGCTCGGGCGCGTCGACCTGCAGCGCCTCAAGCCCCAGCTCGACGTTTTCCTGCACGGTGAGCCAGGGGAACAGCGCAAAGCTCTGGAACACCATCGAGACGCCGCGCGGCGGGCCATCGACCAGCGCGCCGCGAAACAGCACCTCGCCGGATGTGGGCGGCAACAGGCCGGCGGCGATGCGCAACAGGGTCGACTTGCCCGAGCCGGAGCGCCCGAGCAGGCCGATGATCTCCCCCTGGCGCACGTCGAGATTGACGCCGTCGAGCACCGCCAGCGCCTCGCCGGAAGCCTTGGCGAAGTCGCGCTTGACGTTGCGCACCTCGAGCAGCAGCGGCCGGCCCGTGCGATCTCTCTGCGGCCATTCCGTATCGCGCGCCATGCACCCTGTCTCCGTTTGCACCCCGCCTGGGGCCGCTCGGGCGAGAAAACGCCTCACTTCACATCGCCAGCGCCGCTCTGGCCAACTGGCGCTCGCACAAAAGCCGCTATCACAGGCGGAACCTGCGCTCGCTCCACGCCCGCAACGGCAGCCAGACGGCGCGATTGAGGGCGAGCACGAACAGCGACATCACCGTCACCCCCAACACTACCCTGGGCAAATCACCCGCCATCGAGGCCTGGGCGATATAGGCGCCGAGCCCATTGGCGGTGAGCGTCACGTCGCCCCATTGCGCTACTTCGGCGATGATCGAGGCGTTCCACGCCCCGCCCGCCGCCGTCAGCGCGCCGGTGAGATAATAGGGCATCACCCCCGGCAGGATCAGCGTGCGCCAGCGCAAGGCGCCACGCAGGCGCAAGGAGCGCCCGGCCTCGCGCAGGTCGCCCGGAATGGCGCTGGCCCCGGCGATGACGTTGAACAGGATGTACCATTGCGCGCCGAGCGCCATCAGCAGCGTCAACCAGATATCCGGATTGCCCCGCCACATGACGATGGCGGCGACCACCACCGGAAACAGCAGATTGGCCGGGAACGCCGCCACAAATTGCACCAGCGGCTGCATGCGCGCGGCGAGCGCCGGCCGCAGGCCGATCCACACGCCGACAGGCGTCCAGATCAGGCTGGCGACGATGACGATGATGACGACGCGCAGGAAGGTCATGAAACCGAGGCGCAGCGCCTCGACGAAATCGCCTGGATTGAGCGAGGCGCGGACAAAGCTGGCGATCAGCCACACGCCGCCCAGCGCCGCCAGCGCCAGAACAAGGCGCCAGGCGATGTCGAGCGCCCGCTCCGCCAGCTTCGGCAGACGCAATGACATGGGCCGCGCCGGGCCGCGATCGAAGCGGAACTGACCGAGGCGGCGCAAGACATCGCTGACCGGCTCCACCATGGCCCGCAGCACGCGGGTGCGCCGGAACAAATTGAGCAGCCACGCCTCAGGCGCCTGGGTCTCCTCACCTTCGCCAGTCATGCGGAACTTGTCCGCCCACGCCATCAGCGGCCGGAACAGCGCCTGGTCGTAGATCAGGATCACCACCACCATGGTGAGGGCGGCGTAGCCGACCGCCGCAAGATCGCTCTGGTCGATGGCGGTGGCGAGATAGGAGCCGACGCCTGGCAGCAGAATGTGCTGGTCGCCCACCGTCAGCGCCTCGGCGGCGACGATGAAGAACCAGCCGCCCGACATGGACATCATCATGTTCCAGACGAGGCCAGGCATGGAGAAGGGCACCGTCAGCCGCCAGAACCGCTGCCACGCCGACAATTGCAGGCTGCGCGCCGCCTCCTCCAGGTCGCGGGGCGTGCTGCGCGCCGATTGCAGGAAGCTGAGCGCCATATTCCAGGCCTGGCTGGTGAAAATGGCGAAGATCGCCGCCAGCTCGGCGCCGAGGATCTGGCCGGGAAACAGGCCAAGGAAAAACGTGATGGTGAAGGTGAGGAAGCCCAGCACCGGCACGGATTGCAGGATATCGACCGCCGGCTCCAGCACCTGCGACAGCCGCCTGCTGCGCAGACACAGCGCGCCAAACGCGAATGTGAACGCCAGCGACGCCGCCAGCGCGGCCAGCATGCGCAGGGTGGTGCGCAAGGCGTAATAGGGCAGATGCGCCGGATCAGTGGTGATCGGCGGCGAGCGCAGCGCCTCCAGCGGCGCCGCAGCGTCGCGCGCGCCGACGCTGACGCCGACCATGATCGCCACAAGCAGGCCAAACGCCGCCACATCCCACAGATTGGGCAGCCAGCGACGCCCCTGTGGCGGAAGCGTAATCATCGGACGGGAACCTGCGCGCGCATTGGCAAGGAGACTGGCAAGGAGACTGGCGAGAAGACTGGCGAGTTAGCCGGCAAGGAGACTGGCAAGGAACTTGGCAAGAGATCTGGCAAGGAGACTGGCAAGAGACCTGACGAGAAGCCCGACAGGCACACCGACGGCCATGCTGGCCGTACGGCTGGCCGACTGGTTGACCAGGTGGCTGGCAAAGAAACTGGCGAAGAAACTGGCACGTTGAACAGCCCTGGAAGGCAGCGGTCGGGCGACGCCTCCCGTCCATAAAGCAGCTTCGCAACGGTTTTACCACATTCGCGACGGCCAATCCCGGCGCCGCCGTCGTGATTTGGGCAGGGAATCCTCGCAAGCGTCGCCCCCTTGCGGAATGGGCTCACGCCGCCCCACGCCATTGATTTGCCAGCTGGGCGCGCCCATGCTGACCGCCTGCATCCTGGGAGAGGCCTGCCTGACCGGCTGGTCTGCGCATTTTGCTCGAACTGATCATCGTTCTGCTGCTGATCGTGCTCAACGGCCTGTTCGCTTTGTCTGAGCTGGCGATCGTGTCGTCGCGCCCCTCGCGCCTGCGGGTGATGGCCGATCAGGGCCGTAGCGGCGCCGCCGCCGCCATCGCCTTGTCGGAAGAGCCTGGCCGGTTCTTGCCGACCGTGCAGATTGGCATCACCCTCATCGGCATCCTCGCCGGCGCCATCTCCGGCGCGGCGCTGGGCGACCAGATGGCCGCCGCCCTCGTCGACTGGGGGCTGACGCCGCGCGCCGCCGGAGCCGTCGGCTACGGCGTGGTGGTGACGATCATTACCCTGCTGTCGGTGATCATTGGCGAGCTGACGCCCAAGCAATTGGCCCTGCGCAATCCCGAGCCGATCGCCTGCGTCATGGCGCCGTGGATGGCGCGTCTGTCGCGGGCCACCGCGCCATTGGTGTGGCTGCTCGACGTGAGCACGCGCGGCGTGATGTGGCTGCTTGGGGCGCGCGGCCAGAGCGGCGCCACCATCAGCGACGAGGAGATTCGTTCGATCGTCGCCGAAGCCAGCACGACGGGGGTGATCGAAAAGGCGGAGCACCGGATGATCGGCGCCGTATTGCGGCTTGGCGACCGCTCGGTGCGCGGGGTGATGACGCCGCGCCGCGAGGTGGAGACGATCAATGTCCAGGATGATCCCGCGCTGATTTACCACCAGATCGCCGCCAGCAGCCATTCGCGTTTTCCGGTGATCGACGGCGATCCGGATAATGTCATCGGCATTGTGGTGGCGCGCGATCTGGTGCGCGGCGCCCGCGCCGGCCTGCCGCCTGACATTCGCGGCCATCTGCGCGCTGCGCCGGTGGCCCCCGATACGCTGGGCGCCCTTGAAGCCATCGCCCTGCTGCAGGCGTCGCCGACGCCGATGGCCTTGGTGCACGACGAATATGGGCACTTCGAGGGGGTGGTGACGCCAGCCGACGTGCTGGAGGCCATCGCCGGGGCCATCGACATCGATCATGTCAGCAATGACGAGGACGCGGTGGCGCGCGCCGACGGCTCCTGGCTGCTCGCCGGCGCCATGCATGTCGACGAGATGGCGGATCTGCTTGGCCTGACGCTCGACGACGATCGCGACTATGACACCGTGGCCGGCCTGGTCATCGACGCCATGCGCCGACTGCCCCATACCGGAGAGGCCGTGGACATCGGCGACTGGCGGCTGGAGGTGGTCGATATGGATGGCTTCCGCGTCGACAAGGTGCTGGCCCAGCGCCGCGACAGCTGAGCCCAGGCCACTACGTCGTGCGAGGTGATTCGCGGCGCCGAACTGGCGTCGGGAGCGCGATCAACGCCTGCTGGCGAAGAAATCGCGCAGCAGGCGCGCCGCCTCGGTTTCCGCAAGGCCGCCATAGACCTCTGGCGCGTGATGACAGGTGGGTGAGGCGTATAGGCGCACGCCGCTGTCCACCGCCCCGCCCTTGGGGTCGGCGGCGCCATAATACAGCCGGCGAATACGGGCGAAGGAGATGGCGGCGGCGCACATCGGACAGGGCTCAAGCGTGACGTAAAGATCGCATTCGAGCAGGCGTTCATTGCCCAAAATCCGGCCGGCCTCGCGGATCGCAAGGATTTCAGCATGGGCGGTGGGGTCAGAGAGCTGGCGCGGACGGTTGCCGGCGCGGGCGATCACCGCGCCTTTATGGGTCACCACGGCGCCGATGGGGATCTCGCCGCGCGCCGCTGCGGCTCGCGCTTCATCCAGCGCCAGGTCCATAATCGAGGCGCGGGGGCGTCCGGCGGCGTCGCCGGTAGAGCCATTATCCTGCATGGTTGTCCTCGCTAAGCAGCCCACGCTCTGCTATCACGCCGCAATGACGGACAAAACGGATAACAGGCGCCCGCCCCGCTCGGGACGCGGCGGCAATGGCCAGGGCGGCGATGGCCGTAACGGCGGTGAGCGCGGCTTTTCCGGTCGCGGCGGCAAGCCGGGCGGCGGCTTCAAGGCTGGCGGCTTCAAGACTGGCGGCTTCAAGGGCGATCGCTTCCAGGGCGACAAGCCGCGCGGCGAGCGCCCGGCCAATCGCGACTTTGCGGCGCGTGACGCTGGCGGTCGCGATGCGGGCAGCCGTGGCTTTGGCGAACGCGCTTTTGGCGAACGCGGTGATCGCGCACGCCCTTCCCGTGATTTCGCGCCGCGTGGCGGCGGAGCTGGTCGGGACTTTGCGCCGCGTGGCGGCGGAAGTGCTCGCGAATTTGCGCCGCGTAGCGGCGCAGGTGGGCGCGATTTCGCCCCGCGCGGCGGCGACAATCGTGGCTTTGGCGGCCGCGATGGCGGCCCGCGCCAGGAGCGCGGCTTCGACCGGCCCCAGCGCCAGCAGGAGCGTTTTTCCGGCCCTGACCGTAGCAATGAGCGTCCGTGGGAGAGCCGCGAGGCGCGCAGGCCGTCAGGCCCGCGCCCTGAAGGACGTGGCCAGCGGTTTGAGCGCCCGCGCGGCGATCGCCCCGACGACGCCCGTCCCCGCAGCAATTTTGGCCCCCGGGCTGGCGCGCCGCGCGCCGACGCTGGCCGCTATGGCGACGCCCGCCCGGCGTTTGGCGGTCGCGAGCGGCCGCAGGGTGGCCGTGGCTCCTATGGCGACCGCAGTGGCCAGGGGATGGGCCAGGCGGGTGGGCAAGGATTTGGTCGTGGTCCGGGCGAGCGCTTCGGCGGCCGCGCCGAGGGCGGCCGGTTCGAGCGCAGCGGACCCGACCGCAACCGCGCCAGGCCGCAGACTGAGCGCGTCGAGCGCGCCGATGGCCGCGAGCGTCTGGCCAAGGTGATGGCCCGCGCTGGCGTCGCCTCGCGTCGCGACGCCGAACAGATCATCGAAGCCGGCCGCGTCAGCGTCAATGGCGCGCTGATCACCTCCCCGGCGATCAATGTCGGCCCGCAGGACAAGGTGCTGATCGACGGCAAGCCCATGCCGGCGCGCGAGCGCACCCGCCTGTGGCTGTACAACAAGCCGGCGGGCCTCGTGACCACCCAGTTCGACCCGGAAGGTCGTCCGACGGTGTTCGAGCACCTGCCGGGGGCGCTGCCGCATGTGATTTCGGTGGGTCGCCTCGACATCAACACCGAGGGCCTGCTGCTGCTGACCAATGACGGCGGCCTCGCGCGTGTGCTGTCGCATCCCGAGACTGGCTGGCTGCGTCGCTATCGCGTGCGCGCCTATGGCTCGGTGACCCCGGACGCGCTTGCGGCGCTGGAAGATGGCGTCACCATCGACGGCGTACATTACGGCCCGGTGCAGGCGCAGATCCAGCGCCAGCAGGGTCACAATGTCTGGCTGATGCTCGGCCTGCGTGAGGGCAAGAACCGCGAGGTCAAGCGCATCCTCGAGCATCTCGGCCTGCGCGTGAACCGGCTGATCCGCATTTCCTTCGGCCCGTTCCAGCTGGGTGACCTTGAGGAAGGGGCGGCCGATGAGGTGCGCCTCGCCGTGCTGCGCGCCCAGCTTGGCGACGATCTGGCCCGCCGCGCTGGCGCCGACTTCGAGTCGCCCGCCCATGAGCGCGATCCGGACGAAGGCCGGCCAGTTTCGCTGCTGCCGCCGCGTATTCCGCATCGCCTGCCAGAGGAAGAGGTGGTCGATCCGTCCTTCGATGACGGCGTCGACGAGGAATTCCGCGAGGCGCTCAAGGGCAAGCCGTGGAAGGACGACACCGCCTTCGAACACGATGATGGGCGTTTTGACCCAGGCGGTCGCCGCCCGGCCCCTTCGGCTGAGGACGCGCCCATCTCTGGCCGCGCCGCGCCGACAGGTCCACGCGCTACGCCTGACCCGTGGCGTCCCGGTGAAAACGATCCGCCTCCGGCCCGGGCCGTCGGCTCGCGCCTTGGCCTGAAGCGCAGCACCTGGCGCGACGCCGACACGGAAGCGTCGCGCAACACCGGCTCGCGCAAGCCGCGCCGCGGCGATGATCCGCTGGCGGCCCGCGCCGAGAGCGGCCAGCGCGCCCATGTCCGCGCCGGCGCCGTCTCCAGCCCTGGCGGTCGCCGGGTGCTGGTGGAGAAAGTGGTGCGCGAGCAGCGCCAGGAGCTGCAGGTGCGTGGCGAACGCAGCCGCGACGACCGCCGCGAGGCTGGCGGAGGGCGCGGGTTTGGCGACAAGCGCGGGTTTGGCGACAAGCGGGGCTTCGGCGACCGCAGCGCAGGCGGCGGGCGCGGCTTTGGCGACAGGTCGTTCGGTGACCGTCCGGCAGGCGGCCGCTCCTTCGGCGACAGGCCGGATTCGGGCAAGTCGTTCGGGGGCAAGCCTTTCGGAGGCAAGTCTTTCGGGGGCAAACCGTTTGGCGGCAAACCGGCAGATGGCCGGCCCACCGGAGGCCGGCCTGCTGGCGGCAAGCCCTTTGGCGGCAAACCCTTCGGCGCCAAGCCTGGCGGTCGCGGCGGCCCGCGGCGCTAGGCCGGGGCCAGCCCTTCGCTGTTGATTGAGTTGGCGTGACGCCCGGACCATGGTTCCGGGCGTTGTCGCGCGGCGGCGCGCGCCTTAGCGGCGCGCGCCATGAGTATTTGGCTGGTCGATGATCTGGCGCCGCGTGATCGGATCGCCCCACGGCCGCCTGTTGCCCCAATGGAGAGCGCCCGGTGAGGATCGTCGCAGGCAAGTTCAAGGGACGCGCGTTGTCGTCGCCAAAGACCAATGCGGTGCGGCCAACGTCGGATCGTCTGCGCGAGGCGGTGTTCAACGTGCTCAGCCACGCCTATGACGATCCGCTGCGTGACGCTCGCGTGCTCGATCTGTTCGCCGGCACCGGGGCGCTGGCCATCGAGGCGCTGTCACGCGGCGCGGCCTTCGCGCTGTTCGTCGATGAATCGGCTGAGGCGCGCGGCCTGATCCGCGCCAATATGGATACGCTCGGCCTTGGTGGAACCAGCCGGCTGTTCCGCCGCGACGCCACCAGGCTCGGCCCGATCAGCGGCATGGCGCCCTTCTCTGTGGTGTTCTGCGACCCGCCCTATGGCAAGGGTCTGGCGGAACAGGCTCTCGCCAGCGCCCTCGCCGGCGGCTGGCTGACGGCGGATGCGCTGCTGGTGGTGGAGGAAGCCTCCGACGCCAATTTCGCCTGGCCCACCGGCTTCACCGAATTCGAGCGCCGGAGCTATGGCGAGACCACGGTGTATTTCGGCGGCCTTAGCGTGAGCTGATCCGCGACTGGCGGCTGGCGGCTGGCGGCTGGCGGCTGGCGGCTGGCGGCTGGCGGCTGGCGGCGCAGAAAAAACGCGTGGATGCCCGTGACAAGCACGGGCATGACGGCGAGAGGGGGGCGCATGCCGCTCTCCACCTCACCACCGTCATGGTCGGGCTAGACCCGACCATCCACGTCTTGCCTGCCTAGGCCTGCCCACAACGCCTTGCCCACCACGTCTTGCCTACCGGGGCTTACCCGCAACCTCTCGCCTGGCTCATCTTACCTATCGCGTCTGGCTCGCATGCCTTTCCCGCATCCCATCCGCTGTCTCACGCCAGCCAGCCCTAGCCCACCAACCTGGCTTGACGGGCCCACAAACCGACCTCGCCTCACCGCCTGCCGAACAGCTTCTCGATATCCGACAGCTTCAGCTCCACTGAGGTGGGGCGGCCGTGGTTGCATTGACCGGAGAGCGGCGTCGCCTCCATTTCGCGCAACAGCGCGTTCATCTCCTCCGGGCGCAGGCGGCGACCGGCGCGGATAGAGCCGTGGCAGGCCATGGTGGCCAGCACGTGGTCGAGCTTTTCCTCCAGCGCGCCAGCGTGATCCCATTCGGCCAGGGCGTCCGCCACGTCGCGCACCAGCCGGCGCAGGTCGCATTGGCCCAGCAGCGCCGGCGTCTCACGCACGCACAGGGCGCCTGGGCCGAAGCCTTCAACCACGAGGCCCAATTGTTCGAGTTGCGGCGCCGCCGCCAGCACCCGATCCGCGTCCACCGGATCGAGTTCGACGATATCGGGCACCAGCAGCATCTGCCGCGCCACCCCCTGCACCGCCCGCTGCGCCTTCAGCCGCTCATAAACCAGCCGCTCATGAGCGGCGTGCTGGTCGACGATGACGATGCCATCGGTGGTCTGGGCGATGATGTAGGTTCCGTGCACCTGGGCGCGGGCTGCGCCCAGCGGCTGGGCCTGGCGCGCCGTATCCTGATCAAGCGCCTGCTGCACGGCGGGGCCATCGGCCTCGCCGCCCGGCGTCGTGGCGCGGGCGTCGGCGGACGGGGCCAGCAGATCAGCGAAGGCCGCCTGGACATCGCCGTTCCAGCCGCCGCCCGCGTCAGCGAAGCCTTGCGGCGCGCCGCCGTCGATCGCCGCCGGCGCCTGCCAGTCGGCGGGCGGCGGGGCGTGGCGCGGGGTCTCGCGCCAGCGATTGTCCCAGCGTATCCCGGCCTGGCCCTGCGTAGCTGCGCCCGACGCACTGGCGGCGCCTGATGAGATGTTGGCGGCTGGCAGACCGGCGTTGCGCGCCGCCTGCAAGGCCTCAAGCGTGCGCGAGCCGCCGGTGGTGGCGGCGCGATGGCCGGCGCGGTGGATCGCCTCCTTCAGCGCGCCAATCACCAGCCCGCGCACCAGGCCAGGGTCGCGAAATCGCACCTCGGTCTTGGCCGGATGCACATTGACGTCGACGCTGCGCGGGTCGCACTGCAGCAGGAGCGCCAGCGCCGGGTGCCGCCCCGCCGGCAGCACGTCCATGTAAGCGGCGCGCACCGCGCCCTGGAACAGCTTGTCGCGCACTGGCCGACCATTGACCATGATGTGCACATGCGCCGGGCTGCCCCGGTGCCAGGTTGGCAGGCCGGCGAAGCCGATCAGCTGCACGCCCTCACGTTCAGCGTCGATGGCGATGGCGTTGGGGGCGAAATCACTACCGAGCAGTCGGGTGAGCCTGGCCAGCAGCGCCTGCTCGCCGCGTTCGCGCGGCAGGGTGATCGGCGTCAGATGATCGCCGGCCAGCGTGAACGCAACTTCCGGATGCGCCATGGCCAGCCGCTTGACCATGTCGGCCACCGCCTGGGCTTCAGCGCGATCGGTTTTGAGAAACTTCAGCCGCGCCGGGGTGGCCATGAACAGATCGGCGATCTCCACCCGCGTGCCGATGACGCCGGAAGCTGGACGCACCGGCCCCTTGAGGCCTGCCTCAACGATGATCTGCGCCGCGCTGTCGGCGTCCTGGGTGCGGGTGGTGATGCTCAGGCGCGACACCGCGCCGATCGACGGCAAGGCTTCGCCGCGGAATCCCAAAGTGGCGATGGCGAACAGATCGCCATCAGGGATCTTGGAGGTGGCGTGGCGCTCCACCGCGAGC
Source organism: Camelimonas sp. FR25 (assembly GCF_059740505.1). Lineage (NCBI taxonomy): Bacteria > Pseudomonadati > Pseudomonadota > Alphaproteobacteria > Hyphomicrobiales > Chelatococcaceae > Camelimonas > Camelimonas sp. FR25. The sequence continues at coordinate 129,112 of NZ_JCAWFG010000091.1, forward strand.
GCCAGGTCTTCGGGCGACATGCCGCAGCCATCGTCGGTGACCCGGATCAGCCGGCGACCGCCAGCCTCCACCACCACCTCAATCGCCGTGGCGCCGGCGTCGAGCGCGTTCTCCACCAGTTCCTTGACCGCAGCGGCGGGGCGCTCGACCACCTCACCCGCCGCAATGCGATCCACCAGCACCGGATCAAGCCGCCGCACCGCCATGCTTCATCTCCCGGCCTGTCAGCGCAGGCGCAGCTGTCGCAAGAGCCGCCCTGCAAATGTGTCCCTGCAGGGCGCAGCGATCTGTCCGCGCCCTGGTTGATCTGGCGTCGCCCATCCCTGGCGGCGAGGCCCGGCTGGCGTCAGCGCCGGTCAGGCGTGGCCGTCGCGCTCGGTGACGCCCTGCGGCTTGCCCGCCGCCACCACCAGCAGATTCTCCGCCTTGAGGAAACGGGCCGCGGCGCGGCGCACATCCTCCACCGTCACCGCCGCCACAAGGGCGTTGCGGCGGTCGATGTAGTCGATGCCCATGTTCTCCAGCGACAGATGCAGCAATTGCCCGGCGATCTTGGAGGACGTGTCGAAGTGCAGGGCGTACGAGCCGATCAGATATTGCCTCGCCAGACGGACCTCCTCCTCGGTCGGTCCCTCGGCGCCCATGCGGGCGATCTCGGCGGCGATCACCTCGATGGATTCGGCCACGCGCTCATTCTTGGTGGCGGTGCCGCCAAAGAACATCGCCGAGGCGCGCATCGGATACAGCGCGCTGGAGACGCCATAGGCGAGGCCCCGCTTCTCGCGCACTTCCTTGAACAGGCGGGCCGAGAACACGCCGCCGCCGAGGATGTGGTTGGCGATATAGGCGGCCATATAATCAGGGTCGTGCCGGGCGACGCCAGGGGCGCCAAAGCGCACCACGGTCTGCGGCGTCTCAACGTCGACCACCCGCACCGCGCCCTGCGAGCCAAGCGTCACCTGCGGCACGGGCGTCAGCGTGCTGGACGCCGGCAGGCCGCCGAACACCTCGTCGAGCAATGCGCCAAGCGTGGCCGCGTCCACCGCGCCTACGGCGGCGACGTGCAGATTGTCGCGCGCCATCACCGCGCCGCGATACGCGGCGAGGTCATCGCGGCCAATGCGGGCGACGCTCTCAGGCAGGCCGCGCACCGGGCGACCATAAGCGTGGCCGCCATAGGCCATCTGGTTGAAGGCGCGCATGGCCAGCACTTCGGGATTGGCGGCGTCGTGACGCAGCCCGGCCTCGATCTGGCCGCGCACCCGGTCGATAGCGTCTTCCTCAAGCCGCGCCTTATTGAGCGCCAGCCGCAGTGCCTCGATCGCCCTCGGCAGATTGCTGACCAGCGTCTTCAGCGAGCCGCGGAATGCGTCGCGATCGGCGCTAAAGCGCAATTCGATGGCGTGATCGGCGAGCAGCGCCTGGAAGGCGTCGGAACCGTAGTCCCCTGCCCCCTCATCGAGCATGCCAGACAGCATATTGGCGACGCCAGGCAGATCGGCCGGGTCCTGGGCGGCGCCGCCGACGAAGGCGAACTCCAGCGCCAGCAGCGGGATGGCGTGCTCCTCCACCAGCCAGGCGCCGACGCCGCCGGGCGAGGTCACGTCCTGAACATGGGCGGGGGATTTGGCGGGCGAGTCGGAGGTTGCCTCGTTGCGGCCCGCCCCCTGGGCGAGCCTGGCGGCCACTTCAGTCATGGTGTTCCTGTCGGGAAAGGCGCAGATGGCGCCGCGCTCAGGGACCGCGTGGGGCCCGGGAGCGGCGCGCACGCGGAAACATCGGGGCGGCGGTCGCCTCAGGCGCCCGCCTTGAATGAACGCTCAGGCAGCCGCAGGTTCGAGGCGCCCGGTCACGGCGGTGCGGGCGTTCAGCCACTGCTTCGCCACCTCCATCACCTCATCGGGCGTGACGGCGGCGATGCGCGACGGCCACAGCTGCACGTCGGCGATGCTCTCGCCAATCGCCAGCGCCGAGCCATAGACCCGGGCCAGCGTCGCCTGGCTGTCCTGGGCGTAGACCATATCGGCGACGAGGCGCGTCGTGGCGCGTTTGAAGTCAGCCTCATCGACGCCCGTGGCGATGAACTCCGCCACCACCGCGTCGATCGCCGCCTCCAGCTCATCCAGCGACACCCCATGGGCCGGGGCCGCCGAAATGCCGAAGCGCGTCTGATCAACGGCCGAGCCAAAATACCAGGCGCCGGCCGTCACCGCCTTGCCCTGCTCCAGCACCAGTTTGCGATACAGCGTCGAGGTCGCGCCGCCGCCGAGCACCTCGGCCAGCACGTCGAGCGCGCAGGACGTTTCCGCGCCGCCGGTCAGCGACGATGGCGCCAGATACAGCCGGCGCAGCAGCGGCTGCTCGACGCGGGCGTCGGTGACAGTGACGCGGCGGGCGGCCTGTGGGGCCGGCTCCTGAACGCGCTGGCGCTGCGGCCGCGGCCCCGAGGCGATGCCGCCATAATGCTGCTCGGCCAGCGCCCGCACCTCCTGCGCCTCCACATCGCCCGCCACCACCAGAATGGCGTTCGAGGGCGTGTAGAAACGCTGGTAATAGTTGAAGGCGTCGTCGCGGCTCAGCCCCTCAATCTCATGCATCCAGCCGATGATCGGCAGGCCATAGGGATGGTGGGTGAACAGCGCCGCGTCCATGGCTTCGCTGAGCTGCTGATCCGGGTCGGAATCGGTGCGCATGCGGCGCTCTTCGATCACCACATCGCGCTCAGGACCCACCACCGCCTCGTCGAACGACAGATTGGTCATGCGGTCGGCTTCAAAGCGCATCATCTCGCCGAGGTGCTCTTTGGCGACGCGCTGGAAATAAGCGGTGTAATCGTAAGACGTGAAGGCGTTCTCCTGGCCGCCGATGGCCGCCACCGCGTCCGAAAACGCGCCTTCCGGATGATTGATCGTGCCCTTGAACATCAGATGCTCGAGGAAATGCGCGATGCCGGATTTGCCCACCGGATCATCGGCGGAGCCGTTGCGATACCACACCATATGGGTGACCACCGGCGCCCGGTGATCGGGGATCACTACCAGTTCCAGTCCATTGTCGAGGGTGCTGGCGTGAACCACGGGGCCATCGCCGACGTTTGCGCCAGACGCTCCCAGATCACGAGTCGCATTTTGGTCACGAGGCGCATCTTCCGCGCGAGGCGCATTTTGGGCACGAAGTGCGGCTCCACCGGCGCTGCTCATGCTGTCTCCTGTCCACGACTGGCGTTCACCCGCCGAACGGGCGCCGCCAGCGCAAGCTGCCACGCCGCCACACGGGCGGCGTCAAGGTTTATAAGGCCAAACATAATGTTTGCCGCCGCGCTTTGTAAGCCGCAAGTCGGGTATGACCGTGATGCTACAGCGGCAAACCACGGCAGGGGTCTGCGCCTGCCGCTACGACGCCGATGGCTGCCGCCCGCCGTACACAAAAAAAGCCCGTCGCGGCCTTGGGGCCGTGGCGGGCGTTGCTGCAGCGCTCAGTAGGCGCAAGGGGAGGGTCCTGCCGGCGATCAGTCTTCCGACTGCTTCAGGAAGTCGCGCTCAGGATTGGCGTCGCGCTTGAACGGCACCGGATCGGAGCGGGTCGCCTTGACCGGCGCGCCCGGCGCCGGCTTGCGATAGCCGCTCGGCGGCTGCAGCAGCGTCTCGCGGCGCGGCTCGAAGTTCGGATCGAGCTTCTTGCCATCGTCATTGGTCGCGGTGGAACGCAGCGTGTCGGGGTCAACCCAAGTCGACTCGCGGCCATCGCCCAGCACCTTGCGCGGCTGGTAATCCTCAGCTGTGCGGGTCGGCTTGCGCGAAATGCGCTCCATCTCATACACGCTCAGGCGGCCGCCATCACGCACGCCATTATCGTTCGGAAACGGCACCGGCTTCTGGCGCTCGGCCGTCTCGCGGCGGCGGCGCTGCAGGTCGGCGTCATCCGGCCATTGGGCGGAACGCTTCTCCGCCGTCGGACGCGGCGTCGGCAAGGTCTTCAGCGCCGACGGCGGCAAGGCCAGAGGCGCACGCTCGTGGTAGCTGATCGGATCCTTGTCCTCTTCGATCACGCCCATTTTGCCCAGCAGATTCTTGAACAGAACCCCTTCCTGGGCAGCGGCCGGGGCCGTCGCCGCCAGCAGGCCAGCGAAACCGGCGATGGCCACGCCTGCGACAATATTCGCCTGGCTGGCGACACGCAGGGCGCGACGCGCCGCGCTGTTCATGCCGATGCGCACAGTGGAATGCTTTGGCGCCATTGGTCTGTTCCCCCTCGGCGTCTGGCGTCCTGCCCGCGCCATCCTTCAAAACCCACGCTGGCGTCGCGGCCGTGGCGTGATCAAACCTCGCCTGGCGCTGCGCCAGCCTGTTGGACGTTGCCGCCGCACAGATGCGGCGTACACCGGCGCGTAAAGCGTCTATCCGCCATCTGCGCCTCATTGTGCGGCGCCAGTATGGCAGAAACGCCCCGCCCTGTCGAAGCGGCGGGCGCCAGCCCGCGCGCCATTGGCCTCAGGCGGCTGGCGTTTTCTGCCCGCGCAGGGAGTCATACAGAAGCAGCGCCACCCCGGCAACGATGGCGGCGTCGGCAAGGTTAAACACGTACCAGCTGAACGTGCCGACGTGAAAATGCACGAAATCGACCACCGCGCCCCAATAAATCCGGTCGATCAGATTGCCGATGGCCCCGCCGATGATGAGGCCAAGGCCGCTGGCCAGCAGGCGGTTATTGGCCCGGGCCAGCCACACGCACAGGGCAATTGTTGCCAATGCCGTGAAGCCGACCAGCGCCCAGCGGCCGGCGTCCTGCGACATCTGGAACAGGCCGTAGGAGATGCCGCGGTTCCACACCAGCACCAGCTCAAGGAACGGCGCCAAAACGATCGGCGGCCGGTTGGCCAGATCGGCGCCGAACATCAGCCAGAGCTTGCTGGCCTGGTCGAGCGCCAGGATGACCACGGCCAGGATGACGCCGAGGCGAACCGGGCGGCTGGCGCCGGAAGCGCTCACTGCTGCGCCGCGCGGCGCAGCATTTGTCGTCGCGGAGCGTGCGCCCTGGCCGTCGTCGTTCATCCGCGCGCCTTTTCCAGCTCACGCATCGCCGCCGCGTCGCGCAGCGAGATGTCCGGATAGTCGGGATCCGCGCCCACGTCTGGCAGGATCTTCCACGAGCGGGCGCATTTGCGGCCTTCGGCCCGGGCGAACACCACCGCGACGCCAGCCACGTCGTCGAGGCAGAAGGCGTCGCCCTGGGGCTCGCCCGCCTCGATGCGGATGGCCGAGGTGATGCACACTTCAGCGAAGTCGACGCCATCGAGCGCAGCGCGCAGCTCGTCATCCGCCACGTATACCACCGGCGCCGCCTCCAGCGACGAGCCGATGTTCTTGCGGGCGCGCTCCAGCTCCAGCGCGCCAGTGACGACACGACGCACCTTGCGCACCTTGGCCCAACGCTCAGCCAGCGCCTCGTCACGCCAGCCCAGCGGCAGCTCAGGGAAGCGCTGCAGATGCACGGAACCTGCCTCCGACGGGAAGCGGCTCAGCCAGGCCTCTTCCGCCGTAAAGGCGAGGATCGGGGCCAGCCAGGTCGTCACGCAGCGGAAGATCTGGTCGACCACCGTCAGCGCGGCGCGACGGGCGTTGCTGGAGATCGGGTCGCAATACAGTGTGTCCTTGCGGATATCGAAATAGAACGCCGACAGCTCGGTGGTGAGGAACGGCGTCAGCGTGCTGACGACGCGCTTGTAATCATAGGTGGCGTAAGCGTGGCGGACAGCCTCATCCACCTCCACCAGCCGGTGCAGCATCAGCCGCTCCAGCTCGGGCATACGCTCCGCCGCGACCAGCTCGGCGTTGTTGAAGTGATGCAGCGAACCGAGCATCCAGCGCAGGGTGTTGCGGATCTTGCGATAAAGATCGGTGACGCCCTTCAGCACTTCCGGGCCGATGCGCTGGTCGTCCCAATAGTCGGTGGAGGCGGTCCACAGCCGCAGGATATCGGCGCCGGACTGGCGGATCACATCCTGCGGGGCCAGCGTATTGCCCAATGACTTGGACATCTTGCGGCCCTGCTCGTCGAGGGTGAAGCCGTGCGTCACCACCACGTCATAGGGGGCGCGACCACGGGTGCCGCAGGCTTCGAGCAGCGACGACTGGAAGAAGCCGCGATGCTGGTCCGAGCCTTCCAGATACATCACCGTGTCATAGTCCGGCGTCTTGCCCGCCGCTGGCAGCGGCTGGCCCACCGGGCGGCGCTTGCGAGCGCGCAGATCGTCGCGGCTCTCCAGGGTGAAGCTGTGGCTCGAGCCTGAGTCGAACCAGACGTCGAGCACGTCGGTGACCTTCTCGAAACGCGCCGGATCGTAATCCGGTGCGAGGAAGCGCGCGCCATCCGCGTCGGCGAACCAGGCGTCGGCGCCCTCGGCGTCGAAGGCGGCGGCGATGCGCTCATTGACCTTGTCGTCGCGCAGCAATTCGCCGGTCTCGCGATCAACGAACACGGTGATCGGCACGCCCCAGGCGCGCTGGCGCGAGATCACCCAGTCAGGACGGCCGGCGACCATGGCGGTGATGCGATTCTCGCCTTGGGTCGGCACCCATTGGGTGTCGGCGATGGCCGCCAGCGAGCGGGCGCGCAGGCTGTCGCCGACGCCGTCGATGTCGCGGTCCATGGCGATGAACCATTGCGGCGTGTTGCGGAAGATCAGCGGCGCGCGCGAGCGCCAGGAGTGCGGATAGCTGTGGCGCAGCCTGCCGCGGGCGATCAGCGCATCCGCCGCGGTGAGCGCTTCGATGACGCGGGCGTTGGCGTCGCCGTCCTTGCCATTCTCATCCAGCACGCGGGCGCCGGCGAACAGCGGCACATGCGGGAAATAGGCGCCATCGGGCTGCACCGTATGCGGCACTTCGGTCGTGCCGGCGGCGGCGAAGGCGGCGCGATTGCGCACATAGGTCATATAGTCATCGGCGCCATGGCCCGGGGCCGTGTGCACGAAGCCCGTGCCCGCGTCGGCGGTGACGTAATCAGCCGGCAGCAGCGGCACGCCGAAGTCATAGCCCTGGCCGTGCAGCGGGTGCTGCGCCATCACATTGGCCAGTTCGGCCCCGCTCAGGCCCGCCACCCGATTGAAGGCGGTCACCTTGGCGATCTTCAGCACGTTTTCGGCCAGCGCGTCGGCCAGCAGATAGCGGTCGCCCACCTTCGCCCAATTGCCTTCCGGCGCCTCGGTGACCTCATACAGGCCGTAAGCGATGGTCGGCGAATAAGCGATGGCGCGGTTGGCCGGGATGGTCCACGGGGTGGTGGTCCAGATCACCACCGACGCGCCGGCGAGCGCTTCAGACGCATTGGCCAGCGGGAATTTGACGAAGATCGTCGTCGAGACATGGTCCTGATATTCGACCTCGGCCTCGGCCAGCGCCGTGCGCTCAACGATCGACCACATCACCGGCTTCGAGCCCTGGTAGAGCTGGCCGCTCATGGCGAACTTCATCAGCTCGCGGGCGATCTGCGCCTCGGCGTCGTAGGACATGGTGAGATAAGGCCGGGCCCAGTCGCCGGTGACGCCCAGACGCTTGAACTCCTCGCGCTGCACTTCGACCCACTTCTCAGCGAAGGCGCGGCATTCGGCGCGGAATTCCAGCACCGGCACGTCGTCCTTGTCGAGGCCCTTGGCGCGGTATTGCTCTTCGATCTTCCACTCGATCGGCAGGCCGTGGCAGTCCCAGCCCGGCACGTAATTGCTGTCATAGCCCGACATCTGCGCCGCGCGCACCACGAGATCCTTGAGGATCTTGTTCAGGGCGTGGCCGATGTGAATGTTGCCATTGGCGTAAGGAGGGCCGTCATGCAGGGTGAAGCGCGGCGCATCCTTCGCCTGCTCACGCAGACGCTCGTACAAACCCAGGCCATTCCAGCGCTCCAGCAGCAGCGGCTCACGGTCGGGCAGACCGGCGCGCATCGGGAAATCCGTCTGCGGAAGGAACAGGGTTTTGGAATAGTCGCGGGCCTCGGCCTTGCTGCTGTCGCTCATCTCTGGCTCATTTTCCCGGCGCTGATCGCCGCCCGATGACGGGCATGGCGCGCCATGCTGGAACTGGCGAATGGATTAACCGGCGCTTACGCCGTGGCATGCCCCGCGCCCGTGATCAAGTGCGCGGTCGCCCCCGGCGCCTTGCGCGGCGCTGGCCGCATCGAACATGCGGCGTCATGGTGGAGATTACCGGACTGGCCTGCCTGCGCGGCTGGCGGCGTCGCCTGTCGACAGCTGGCCGCGCAATTGCGGGCCAATGGACATGGCGGACGAGGTCCCGACGTCCCGCGCTCCGGTTACGCGGAAGCCGGGCTGATAATTCGGAAACGGGCGGGACGATCTGGCGACATGCCGTGGGCTTAAAGCATTTCGCCGGTCAAGGAAAGTACAGGGCCTCAGGACCGTTCAGGCCTGAAACACCGAGGGCGGCGGCGGATTGGCGGCGAGAATGCGCCGTGCATTGGCGCTGTCGCGATCCATCTGGGCGATCAGCGCCTCGAGGCTGTCGAATTTCTCCTCGCCGCGCAGATAGTCAACGAACTCGACGTCGAGCAGCTTGCCATAGAGATCGCCGGAGAAGTCGAACAGATGCGCCTCGAGCAGCGGCGCGCCATTGTCAAACATCGGCCGGCGGCCAAAGCTGGCGACGCCATCATGCGCCACGCCGTCGACCAGCGCCCGCACCACATAGACGCCATGCGCCAGCCGGCAATCATCGGCGAGCCGGATATTGGCGGTCGGATAGTTCAGCGTGCGGCCAAGCGTGCGGCCATGGCGCACCTCGCCGCGCACGAACCAGCGATAGCCGAGCAAGAGATTGGCCGCCGCCACATCGCCCTCTTCCAGCGCGGCGCGGATGCGGCTGGAGGACACGGCGTCGACATCGGATGCCCCGGCGCTGACCTTGCTGACGATGCGTACCGGCACGCCAGCCGCCGCGCCCCTGCCCTGCAGAAACTCCGGCGAGCCCTGGCGGCCCTTGCCGAAATGAAAATCATGGCCGACGACCACGCCGGAGACCCCGAGGCCGCGCACCAGCAGATCGTCGAAGAAGGCCTGGGCGCTCATGCCGGCGAGGCTGGCGTCGAACGGCAGCACGATCATGCCGTCAAGGCCGAGCCAGGCCAGCAGCGTCTCCTCGACCCCATCCGGCGTGATGCGAAACACCGGGCAGTCCGGATTGAAGAACGAGCGCGGATGCGGCGAAAAGGTCAGCATCACCGCCGGACGCCCCAGCGAGGCGGCGAGTTCCCGGCAGGCGGCGATCACGGCGCGATGGCCGGCGTGAACGCCGTCGAAATTGCCGATCGCCACTACCGGACGCGCCAGCCCGGCCTCGCCGCAGCCCAAAAGGCCGCCAGTGATCGCCGCGGCGGCGACGTTATCGACGCAACGCTGCACAAGAAACGGCTTCGATGGCGCCGGGGCCGGAAAATGCTCCGCAATCCGTGGTGAGCCGGAAGTGGGGTTCTGCGCCATGTACCGTCAACGCACTCGTCGGCAGAGGCGCCAGCTTCACCGAAGCAGGCCATGCCGTCAGGATGTCACGCATTTTCTCAACGCAGAGCGGGACCCGCTTCGCCTGAAAATGTCATCGCCGTCGCCTGGACAGCGGGCGAAACCTGCCAACATCGCGCCCTCCAGGTCAAGGGCGTGTGTGGGTCATGAACATGCCTGGCCCCCATGTCGGGATCAGGAATGCGCCCGGCGCTGTTCCGGCCCGGCGCTCAGCTACCGTCCGCGCCTGGCGGCGGCGGCTGATCGGCCCTCAGCCCTTCCGGCAGCGCCACCCACGCCTCGCCTTCCAGCACATTGCGGCCATCGGCGACGCATTCACAGAACAGCCGCACGCGCTGGCGCGCAGGGACCAGCTCCACCACCTCCACGGCGGCGGTGACCACGTCGCCAATGCGCACCGGAGCGAGGAATTGCAGGGTCTGCGACAGATAGATCGCGCCAGGCCCAGGCAGGCGGGTGCCGATGACCGCCGAAATCAGCCCGGCGGTGAACATGCCATGGGCGATGCGCTGGCCGAACATCGTCTGGGCGGCGAACGCCTCATCGAGCAGCAACGGGTTGCGGTCGCCGGTGACGGCGGCGAAATCGCTGATATGCGCCTCCATAACGGTGCGCATCAGCGTCTCGCGCATGCCGAGCCGCAATTCGTCAAAGCCGTAATATCGCAGGGTCGCGCCCATTGCGCCTCCAGCGTCACCGCCGCGGCGTCCAGCCGGGAAGGTGGAACAACACGACAGATCGCCACGCGCGTCTGCAGCGCAGGGCTGTCAGATGATGGCGCCTGACCGGCGCGCCTGCCGGACCGCCTGCACGCCGCGCCGCAGCGCAGGTTCATGGCGAACGGAACGCGCCGAAGCGCCGTGGCTGAATGGCTCCCCAACGCCGCAACAGTGCCGGTGAAGCCGCGCACGGCCAATTGGACTTTGGTCACGCGACCATTTGATGAGGGCGAAAAACCCTTGCTGGCCAAGACTTCATCATCGAAGGCCTCACCAGCAAGTGACAGCCCGCGCCATAGCCGTGCGCCTTTCGCCGTCCGTGGCCTTACGCTGCTGGACGACGCGACGCACGGGCGGACCATCACCCCCGAGGGAGCACATCCCCCGCTTTACCAGCGCAAATGGTCGATCAGCGCGCTTGGACGGATTTTCTGCCGCGCCGCCCAGGCGTTGACCGAGGCATGGGTGAGCTTTTCACCGATCATCACCTCATGGGCGTGGATGCCGCGCGCCACGAACAGCACGTCGATCCCGGCGCCGACGGCGCCCGCCACATCGGTGTGGATGGAATCGCCGATGGCGAGGATGGCGTCGCGGCCAATGCTGGCGCCCTTCAGCCGTTCGCCGAGCGCTAAGGCGGTGTCATAGATCGGCGCGTAAGGCTTGCCAGCATAGATCACCCGGCCGCCAAGCTGCTCATACAGCGCTGCGATGGCCCCGGCGCAGGGAATCAACTGGTCGCCGCGCTCCACCACCAGATCGGGGTTGGCGCAGATCAGCTCGACGTCGCGCGCCAGCATGCCCTCCAGCGTCGCCCGATAGGTCTCCGCCGTCTCGGTTTCGTCGTCGAACAGGCCGGTGCAGACGACATATTCCGCCTCATCCACCGAGGAGAAATTGGCGCCAAGGCCCTCGAAGATTGGCCTGTCGCGGCCAGGGCCAATCATGAACACCGGCTTTTGCGCCCGCGCCGCGATGGCGCCGCGCGTAATGTCGCCAGAGGTGACGATGGCGTCATAGGCGTCGCGTGGGGCGCCGAGGCGATCGAGCATGTCGCGCACCAGCTCGAACGGGCGCGGCGCATTCGACACCAGCACCACCACGCCGCCGCCAGCGCGGAAACGTGTGAGCGCGGCGCAGGAATCGGCGAATGCCTCAACACCGTTGTGGATGACGCCCCAGATGTCGCAGACCAGCAGATCCTTGCCCAGCGCCAGCTCGGAGAGCCCCTTGACCAGCTGGACCTCGCCTGTGGCTGCGGTTGCCCCTGTTGCGCCCATCTGTCGACCTTTCGCAAATCATTCTGGCCGGAACCTGCGCCCGGCGCCGCCTGTTATGGCCGCCTCACCCGACAACAACAAGACGCTGGCGCCGCCCCAATGAGCGTGTACCATCCAGCCAGGGCGGCTTTTCGGGCAGCGGTCGCGCCGCAGGGCGCTCATAGGGCCGAAAGGACGTGGCCTGGCCCGAGGGCCTTGGGCCACGGCAGGCGGAGGTGGCGACGGGACCCGCATGACGGCCAACCGCGCGCCCTGCGCCGCGCGGTCACCCAGCCTTTGCGTCACCGGTCCGGCCAGTGGCGCCAGCCTCCAGGAGACGACATGAATACGCCTGTCACCCCCCGCCCCGGAGCTGCGCTGAGCCCAAACGACCTCGACGCCTTCTGGATGCCGTTCACCGCCAATCGCGCCTTTCGCCAGCGCCCCCGGCTGATCAGCGGCGCCGATGGCATGCACTACATCACCAGCGATGGCCGCCGCATTCTGGATGGCGCCGCCGGCCTGTGGTGCTGCAACGCCGGCCACAACCGCGCGCCGATTGTCAGGGCGATTCAGGATCAGGCGGCGCAGCTGGATTTCTCGCCGACGTTTCAGTACGGCCACCCGGCGGCGTTCACTTTGGCCAGCCGCCTCGCCGACCTCGCGCCCGGCGACCTCAACCATGTGTTCTTCGCCAATTCCGGCTCGGAGGCCGCCGACACGGCGCTGAAGATCGCCATCGCTTACTGGCAGGCCCGCGGCAAGGCGACCAAGGTCCGGCTGATTGGCCGTGAGCGCGGCTATCACGGCGTCGGCTTTGGCGGCATTTCGGTGGGCGGCATCTCCGGCAATCGCAAGAGCTTTGGCGCGCTGCTGGCCGGCGTCGACCATCTGCCGCACACTTACAGCCGCGAGCATCAGGGCTTCAGCCACGGCGAGCCGGACTGGGGCGCGCATCTGGCGGATGAGCTTGAGCGTCTGGTCGCCTTGCACGACGCCTCGACCATCGCGGCGGTGATGGTGGAGCCGATGGCCGGTTCAACCGGCGTGCTGCCGCCGCCCAAGGGTTATCTGGAGCGGCTGCGGGCGCTGTGCGACCGCCACGACATTCTGCTGATTTTCGATGAGGTCATCACCGGCTTTGGCCGGCTTGGGGCAGGCTTCGCCGCCGAACGCTTTGGCGTCGTGCCCGACATGCTGACCTTCGCCAAGGGCGTCACCTCGGGGACCGTGCCGATGGGCGGCGTCATCGCCCGCGCCGGGGTGTTCGAGGCCTTCATGCAGGGGCCGCCGCACATGATCGAGCTGTTCCACGGCTACACCTATTCGGCCCATCCGCTGGCCTGCGCCGCCGGCCTCGCCGCCCTCGACCTGTATCGCGATGAGGGCCTGTTCGCGCGGGCGCAGGCGCTGGAACCAATGTTCGCTGAGGCGGTGCATGGGCTGAAAGGCCTGCCAGGGGTGCTGGACATTCGCAATATCGGCCTTGCGGCAGGCATCGATCTGGCTCCGGCGCGCGGCGACGACGGCAAGGACCTGCCCGGCAAGCGCGGCCTTGCGGCGATCGAGAGCGGTTTCCACGACAAGGACGTGCTGCTGCGGGTGGGCGGCGACACCATCGCCCTGTCGCCGCCGCTGATCGCCACCGAAGACGACATTGCGGCGCTGGTCGAGCGGGTCGGCCAGGTCATCCGGGCGACGGCCTGACCATGGCCCACGTCCAGCATCGCCTCAGCCTCAGCACCAGGGGTCAGGGGCTATATGAATTCACCGCCGATTGCGCCAGCTTCGTGCGCGAGGCGTCGCAGCGCCATGGACTGACGCTCGGGCTGCTGACGGTGTTCTGCCGCCACACCTCGGCCTCGCTGCTGATCCAGGAGAACGCCGACCCGGACGTGCAGACAGACCTGCTCACCGCCTTCCGTCATTTCGCGCCGGAAGGTCACGGGCTGTATGTGCATGACAGCGAAGGGCCCGACGATATGCCGGCCCATATCCGCACCGCGCTGACCACCACGCATCTGTCGATTCCGGCGGCGGATGGGCGGCTGCTGCTGGGGACCTGGCAGGGGGTCTATCTGTTCGAGCATCGCCGCGCGCCGCACCGGCGCGAGATCGTGCTGCATCTGGCGGGTGAATAAGGCGCTGGCAGGCGAGCGGCGACGAGGAGGCGCGGCGCCCATGGCAGAGGGCGCTGGGCCAGGTCACGTCGTGCAAATCCGCAAAAATATCGCCGCCCGAAGGCGGCTGCCGATTGTTGTGAGGCCTGCGGCGCCGCAGCGCCGGGGCGAAAGGCCAGATGGCCGATCAGACGGCGTTCATCTGGGTGACGACGATCAGCGCGACGGCCATGACAGCCCAACCGATCGGGGTAGCGAAGACGATCGAACCAACCGACTTGATAGCGCTCATTTGACTGCTCCCCGGAGCCCCTTGCTCCATGGATGAGACAATAGTGCGTGACATGCTTTCAGTAGGTGCGGCCGTACACATGCGCGCGCGCCTCAGCAGGCGCAACATCCGCGGGGCTGCTCCGCCGCCGCGCCGCGAGTCGCGTGGACATGCGAGGTTTTTTCGGCCCCCTGCCTTTACAGGCCCCATGCCCGCGCTGACGCCGCCTTACGCCAGGATGCGACGGAGCCAATGCCTCCGCATCCTGACATGCTCAGGCGCCGCACGGGCTTGGCCGGACCGCGGCGCTTCATGCACATCGCGGTATGCTATTAGCCGACCTGCCTGCTGATGCGCTGGAGCGCCTCGGCCAGCTCGATATGGTCACAGCGGATCACGTCATCGATGACGCCGTCGGCCAGCGCCCGCACATGTTTGCAGATGCGGCGGAACTGTCCGGCCGGGCAGCTGCAGCTGACGCGCCCGCCTGCTTCGCCAATGCGCACCTGCCAGGCGTCGCCCCGGCTGCCGCGCACGGTCAGCGTGGGCTGGGCCTCAGCCGGTTTGCGCGGCGCGCTGCGGCGCCCTGGCGTGTAACCAGGCCCCGCGGCGCCACGGCGCGGCGCGCGCGCCCGGGCAGGCGCCAGCGCCGCCGCGCCCAATTGCCTGACGGCGGCGATAGCGATCTGGGCGCAGGCGTAAGCGTCGTCGCCGGCGTGGTGGTGGCGCAGGCTGACCCCGAGGAATTCGCTGACCAGATTGAGCCGGTGGCCAGGCAGATCCGGCCAGGCCTGCCGCGCCATCTGCAAGGTGCAGGCAAAGCGGAAGTCCGGCGCCGGCAAACGGTAATGCGTGAGCGTCTGCGCCAGCACGGCGCTGTCGAAGGAGGCGTTGTGGGCGATGAAGGTGCGGCCCACCACGTCATCGGCGAATTGCCGCCAGATGTCGGGGAACTCCAGCTCATCGGCCACATGCTCGGGATAGATGCCGTGCACCCGGATATTGCCGGGGTGAAACCGCATCTCGGGCGGTCGGATCAGCCGGTATTCGCGGCGCGTCACCACGCCGTCGTCGATCCACGCAAGGCCAATGGCGCAGGCGCTGTCGCGCCGCTCATTGGCGGTCTCGAAGTCGATGGCGAGGGCGTGCATGTCAGCTGTTCCCGCCTGGCAGGCTGGCCAGCCATTCCTGCTCGGTCATCACCGCCACGCCGAGCTTTTGCGCTTCGGCCAGCTTCGAGCCGGCGCCTGGCCCGGCCACCACCAGATCGGTGCTGCGCGACACCGAGCTGGCGACGCGGGCGCCCAGCCGCACGGCGGTCGCCTTGGCCTCCGAGCGCGTCATGTGCTCCAGCGTGCCGGTAAACACCAGGGTCTTGCCGGCGATCGACGAGCTGGCGGCGGCGGCGGCCAGCTCCAGCGGCTTCGGCGTCACCTCGGCGAGCAGCGCCTCGACCGCAGCGCGGCTGTGATCGTCGGAGAAGAAATCCAGCAAAGCGTCGAGCGCCACAGGTCCCACATCCTGCAGACCCGCCATCTCCAGCCAGGCCGGGCCTGGCTGATGCGCCGCCGCTTCGCGCAGGGCTGCGTAAAGCGCCTCGCCGTCAACATACTCAGCGATCAGGCTGTCCACCGCCTTCTTGTTTGCGCCCGCCGCCTTCAACGCGCCGTTAGGCGCGCGCCGCAAGGTCTCCATGGGCAGGCCGCCCTCTTGCGCCATCTGCAGCAGCCGCTGGCTGGTAACATCGCCTACATTCTTCACCGCCAGCAGGCGCAGATACTGAAGCCCAGGCCGGCCAGCTATCGCCTCATCTATCTTCGCCAGCAAGGTCGGCATGTCGCCATATTTGCGGGCCAGCGCCCGGCTGGTGGCCTCGCCAATGTGGCGGATGCCGAGGGCGAACAGAAAGCGGTCGAGCGGCGGCGTCCGGCGGCTGTCGATGGTCTCGAGCAATTTGTCGATCGACTTGTAGTCTGGCCCGCCCTTGGCGGTGCGCAGCGGGCTGTCGTCGAGTTCCTCCTGCTGCGCCGCCGCCTCGCCGCCGACGCGCTTCGCTGACAGCGCCTGTCGCCGGCGATATTCCGCCGCCTTCACCGCCTCAGCGTCGAGGCGGAAGATATCCGCTGGACCAACGGCCAGACCCTCGTCGAACAGCATGTCGATCTGCTTCTCGCCCAGGCCATCTATATCGAGGGCGTTGCGCGAGACAAAGTGCTTCAGCCGTTCGCGCGACTGGGCTGGACAGGTCAAGCCGCCGGTGCAGCGCCGCACCACATCCTGCCGGTTGGTGCGCGGATTGAACTCACGCACCGCATGGGCGCCGCAGGCGGGGCAGACCGTCGGGAACACGAACGGCGTCGCGTCGTCAGGGCGGCGCTCCATCACCACCTGGACCACCTGGGGAATCACATCGCCGGCGCGCTGCACCTCCACGGTGTCGCCAATGCGCACATCCTTGCGGGCGATCTCGTCTTCATTGTGCAGCGTGGCGTTGGAGACGACCACGCCGCCCACCGTCACTGGCTGCAATTTGGCCACCGGCGTCAGCGCGCCGGTGCGCCCGACCTGGATGTCGATGTCGAGCAGCGTGGTGACAGCCCGCTCCGCCGGGAATTTGTGGGCGATGGCCCAGCGCGGCGACCGGGCGACGAAGCCCAGCCGCTTCTGCATGTCGAGGTCGTTGACCTTGTAGACCACGCCGTCGATGTCATAGCCGAGCGCCGCGCGTTGCGCACCAATGGCGTGGTAATGGCTGAGCAGCTCGGCGGCGCTGTCCGCGACGATGGTCAGCGGATTGGTGGGGAAACCCCAGCGGGCGAAAGCCTCAATCACCCCCATCTGGGTGTCGGCGGGCAGCGCAGAGACCTCACCCCAGGCATAAGCGAAAAACGCCAGCGGCCGGCGGGCGGTGACGCTGGCGTCCTTCTGGCGCAGCGAACCGGCGGCGGCGTTGCGCGGATTGGCGAACAGCGGCTTGCCCGCCGCCTGCTGTTCTTCGTTCAGCGCCGCGAACGCCGCGTGGCTCATATAGATTTCGCCGCGCACCTCCAGCACAGCAGGCACATCCGCCTCCGCGAGCTGGTGCGGGATGCCGGCGATGGTGCGGACATTGGCGGTGACGTCCTCGCCCTCCTCGCCATCGCCACGGGTCGCGGCGCTGACCAGCGCCCCCTGCTCATAGCGCAGATTGATCGACAGGCCGTCGATCTTCGGCTCGGCGGTGATGGCTGGCGGCGCGTTCTCGGCGAGGCCGAGGAACCGGGCGACGCGACCGACAAATTCTGCCACATCCTCATCGCTGAACGCATTGGCCAGCGACAGCATGGGCACGGCGTGGCGCAACTTGCTGAAACCGTCGGCGGGGGCGGCGCCGACTTTCTGGCTCAGGCTGTCGGCGGTGCGCAGCGCCGGAAAGCGCGCCTCGATCGCCTCATAGCGGCGGCGCAAGGCGTCGTAATCGGCGTCGGAAATTTCTGGCGCGTCGTTCTGATAGTACAGCGCGTCATGGCGGGCGATCTCGGCGCCGAGGGCCGCATGGGCTTCGCCCGCAGAGATCAGGTCGAGGTCATCCACGGGCGTGTCGGTGGCGGGGCGTCTGGCCATGGCGATGTCCTGGATTGATCCGGCGCTGTTGGGGGCGAATGGGCCTGGCGCCCTGCGCCGTCATCCATTCGCATGCGCCTGTCATACATGGAACGGCGGCGCGGCGCAGCAGGGGCGAACGGCCTGGATGAGCGCCGCCCATGGTTGCATGGGTGGACGTGGACTGGCCCTGCATGCGCGACGACGCGGCGCGGCGCCGTTCAGACGGCCCCGTCGAGCAGACGCGCGGCGGCGGCCCGCGCCTCTTCGGTGATGGTCGAGCCGGCCAGCATGCGGGCGATTTCTTCCTGGCGGCGGGCGCTTTCCAGCCCGACCACGCGGGTGGCGATGGCGCCCGATTTGGCCACGGGCTCCTTGGCGATCAGATAATGGTGCCCGGCGCGCGCCGCCACCTGCGGCGCATGGGTGACGCACACCACCTGAACCTTGCCCGCCAGCCTCGCGAGACGCTGGCCGATGGCGTCGGCCACGGCGCCGCCAACGCCGGTGTCGATCTCGTCAAACACCAGGGTCGGGGCCGAGCCGCGATCAGCCAGCACCACCTTCAGCGCCAGCATGAAACGCGACAGCTCGCCGCCCGAGGCGACCTTCATCATCGGCCCGGGCCGGGCGCCGGGATTGGTCTGCACCACGAAGGAGACGCGATCGAAACCATCGGGCCCGCGCGCCGTCTCATCGCTTTCCAGCTCGGTGATGAATCTGGCCCGCTCCAGCTTCAGCGGCGGCAGCTCTGAGCCCACAGCCTTGTCGAGCGCTTCCGCCGCCTTACGGCGCGCCTCCGACAGCTTGCGGGCGGCGGCGATGTAATCGGCCTCGGCCTGGGCGACGGCCTGGGCCAGCGCATCCAGCTGCTTTTCCCCGGCGTCGAGGCTGTCGAGCTCGCCCTGGAATTTCTCCAGCAGCGCCGGCAGATCGTCAGGGGCGACGCTGTATTTGCGGCCGGCGCCGCGCAAGGCGAACAGCCGCTCCTCGGTCATCTCCAGCTCGCGCGGGTCGAACTCCGCGTCGGCGAGGCTCTGTTCGAGCACGCCGGCGGCTTCCTCCAGCGCCAGAATGGCGGCGTCGAGCGCCTTCAGCCCCGGCTCGACCAGCTGCGGCGCCTGATCGGCGCGGCGCTCGAGGCGGCGCATGGCGCCAGACAGCACCGGGATCGGCGAGGCGTGGCCGGACAGGGTCTGGTGCGCCTCATTGAGCTCGGACACCACCTTCTCGGCCTGCATCATCGCCTGGCGGCGGGCGGCGAGCTGCTCCTCCTCCCCCGCCTCGGGGGCCAGCTTGCCGAGTTCGTCCACCGCATGGCGCAGATAGTCCGCCTCCTTGCGGGCGGCCTCGATGGCGGCGAGGCGCGCGGCGCGCGCTTCCTCCGCCTGGCGCAACCGGCGCGCCAGTTCGGCCAGCTTCGCCGCCTGGCCGCTGAGGCCGCCGAAAGCGTCGAGGATGGCGCGATGCGACGCCGGGTCCATCAGCGCCCGGTCGTCATGCTGTCCGTGGATTTCAACAAGCTCGCGGCCAATGGCGCGCAGGGTCTGCACGCTGACCGGCTGGTCATTGATGAAGGCGCGCGTGCGCCCGTCCGCCATCTGGATACGGCGGAGGATGAGATCGCCATCGACCTCCAGCTCCTGCGCCCCGGCGAGGGCGAGGGCCGGATGCCCGGGCGGCAGATCGAACGCGGCGGTCACCTGGCCCTGGGCCTGTCCGTGCCGGACAAGCCCGCCGTCGCCGCGCCCGCCAAGGGCCAGCGAAAAGGCGTCGAGCAGAATGGACTTGCCTGCGCCGGTCTCGCCCGTCAGCACGCTCAGACCTGGCGCGAACGTCAGGTCAAGCCGGTCGATCAGGACAATGTCACGGACCGACAGCTGTGCGAGCATGATGCGTCAGTGGTTGCGGCCGAAGGTCTTGCCGAAGGCCTGGCTGATCCAGGAGCCCTTGTCCTCGCGCGGCGTGAGGCCGCCCTTGGTCAGCAAGGCGTGGGCGTCGTGATACCACTGGCTGTCAGGGAAGTTGTGGCCGAGCACGGCGGCTGCGGTCTGGGCCTCATTGGTGATGCCCATGGCCATATAGGCCTCAACCAGGCGCTCCAGCGCCTCCTCGACGTGGCGGGTGTTCTGGTAGCGGCTGATCACCACGCGGAAGCGGTTGATGGCCGCGCCGTAATTGCGGCGATTGAGGTAATAGCGGCCGACTTCCATTTCCTTGCCGGCGAGCTGGTCACGGATGACCTGAATCTTCCACTTCGAATCCTTGACGTATTCGGAGTTCGGATAGCGGGTCACCAGATCATGCAGCGCCTGGCCAGCCTTCTCGGCCTGTTCCTGATCGCGCGAGACGTCGGGCGCCATCGAGTAGTGCGACATGGCCAGCAGATATTGCGCATAGGCCGCGTCCTTGTCGGACGGATACAGCGTGACGTAGCGCTTGGCCGAGCCGATGGCGTCGTCATAGGCGCCGGCCTCGTAATTGGCGTAGGCCGACATCAGCAGCGCCTGCTTGGCGAACGACGAGTGCGGGTGAATCTTGATCACCTCGTCAAACCGCTTCGCCGCGCCTGCGAAATTGCCGTTGGCCGCGCGGGCAAGGCCGTCGTTATACAGCTGCTCCGGCGGGGTATCGATCACCTTCTCCGGCTTGTATTTCTCGTCGGCGAAGGGATTGAACTTGTCCAGCCCCTCGCTGCAGGCTGCGAGCGAGGTGACGGCGACAGCGGCGAACATGACACGGGCGCTGACCTTGGTAGCCGCCCTGAACGAATTTCCCAGACGCATGCCGCGACGTTCCCTTCAGCCGTTGTCTCGCGTCATCGCTGACGCCCTTGCGCGCAGCCGCGAGGCTGTGGCGCTGATAATAAACTGCGACGCCCACCGGACGACATGATGCGGCCATCCCCGCCGCGAAACCAGCATCGCTTGTAGCCTGAACACCCAGGCCCCGCCAAGCCCGCCGACGTGCAACGGCTTGACGAAATCGTGCAGCGTGGCGCCGGCGCCAGCAGGAGCTGCGGCCAAGTCTCAGGCAAGCCCCCTGCCCGCCAGCTCACGAGCCAAAGCCAGGGGCCGCCCCACGACACCGGGGAAGCTCCAGGCAAGGCCGTCGCCAGGCTCCCTGCCGAAGCGACAGGCCAGAACGAATGGCCAACCGCTCGCCTGAGCATCGTCAGGATCGCCAGTTCGTCGCCGTCTGCGCCATGCAGAAATCGCCACGTCCTGATGGCCAGATTATGGTGAGCGGCGCGATTCTGTCGCCGGCAAGGCCTGCGCGCCCATCTCCGCCACGACCTGCTACGAACGTCCCCGCCCGGCAAGCAAAAATGGCGCCCCCCGGTGACCGGCGGACGCCATTATTCTTAGAGTCCGGCGCGTCCAGCGCCTGTGCGCCAGGCGCGGCCGCTCAGTTGACGGTCGGCGCGAAGGCAGCGACAGCGATGGCCGGCGCCTCGGCGTGGCCGGTCTCGCGGCGCGGCGCCACGTCGACCACCGCATAATTGGCGCGGTCGGCGAACAGGGCCTCGAGCATCATGAAGTTGAGGCGGTGACCGCCGCAGAACGAGTGATAGGCGCCCTGGATCGGGCCGCCGGCCAGCGCCAGATCGCCGACCGCGTCGAGGATCTTGTGGCGCACGAACTCATCCGGCCAGCGCGTGCCTTCCGGGTTCAGCACGCCGTCCGGGCCCAGCGCCACGGTGTTCTCCAGCGAGGCGCCGCGGGCGAAGCCAGCCTTCCACAGCGCTTCAACGTCATGCATGAAGCCGAAGGTGCGGGCGCGGGCGATCTCGCGACGATAGGCGTCCGGCGTCAGGTCGAACACCTTGCGCTGGCGGCCAATCACCGGAGTTTCGAAGTCAATCTCGACGTCGAGGCGGAAGCCCCGATCGAACGGCCGCATTTCGGCGAAGGCGCGCCCCATTTCCACGCGCACTGGCCGCAGCACCTTGATCACCCTGCGAAACGCCGCCTGCTCGACCAGGCCCACCTGGGTGATGGCGTCGACATATTCGGCGGCGCTGCCGTCGAGGATCGGAACCTCGGGGCCGTCAATCTCGATGCAGACATTATCGACGCCAAGGCCAGCCAGGGCCGACATCAGATGCTCGATGGTCGCCACCGAACCAGACTGCTCATCGCCGATCACCGTGCACAGCGCGGTCGCCGACACGGCGAGGTGCCGGGCCTCAAGCAGGCGCTCATGGCCATTGGCCAGATTGGTGCGAAGGAAGGTCACGCCATTATTGGCCGGGGCCGGATGCAGCGTCATCTCGACGGGCTGCCCGCCATGCACACCGGCGCCGGTGATGACAATGGAGGAGCGAAGCGTTGTTTGCCGGCTGGCTTTCATCTGGCGTTCCTGACGTTCGGCTGCCCGAGGCGCTGGCCCGTGGCTGGGGCCTTGCGGCGCATCTGGCGGCGACGGCGTCTGTCCGTTGCTGTCTGCCTGAGGGTTACGCAACGTAATCTCCATGGGGAAATCAGCGACGCATCACCCTGTTTGTGACGAGGAACATAGTCCGATGACTCTGGTCGGCCAAATCACGCTTTCTTACGTTCTGTAACGAAAATCCCACACAGAAATATCTCGCTAACCATATGATTTAAAACATGAATCACAAAACAGAACGACCCCGGCAAAGGCCGGGGTCGCGGGGGCTGTTAACAGCCTGTTACGCTCAAGGCGCCGCTGCGGGAGTCAGGAATCGCGGCGGTGGATTCCCTCCCCCCAAAAGCGACTGACCTCAATTGGCCTGGCGACGCAGGAACGCCGGGATCTCCAGCTGGTCGTCCTCATAGCCACGGGCCTGCGGCGCGGGGGCCGGCGGCTCCTGGCGCTGCGGCGCCTGGGCCGGGCGGCGGCCATATTCAGCGTGAGCCGGCGAAGGAGCCTCAACGGGCGGACGCGGCGCCATTGGGGCCGGCTGGTGCGCCGGCTGCGCGTGCGGCGCAGCGTGACTCTCCTCACGACGGCCGAGGCCGACCGAGGCGATGCGCTGCAGCAGCGACATGCGACGGGTCTCGTGCTCGGGCTCATATTCCGGCTCGCGAGCGCGCAGCTGGTTCTGGGCCGGCACCGGCAGTTCATCCACCCGCGGCATACGCGCCGGGCGCACCACGCGCTCGGCCTGCGGCGGAATGAAGTGCTCCTGCATGCCGGCGGCCGGGGCCATCGGCTGCTGCGGCGCCGGGGCGGCGGGACGCATCATCTGCGGCGCAGGCTGGGCGAGCGGCGCGGCGGGGGCCATGGCCGGAGCCGGCTGGACTGCCTGAGCCAACGGGGCCTGAGCCAGCGGGGCCTGGGCCATCATAGGCGCCTGCTGCGGCGCGGGAGCGACTTCCGGCGCAGCGGCGACCGGGGCGGCGACAGGCGCAGGGGCCGGCGCAGCGACAGAGGCGGCGGCCGGCGCGACGACCGGCGGCACCGGCGCGAAGGTCGCGGCGGCTTCGGTGACGGGGGCCGGCGCAGTCACCGTCGAGCGGATGCTCGGCGGCGCCTGGTTGGCGCGCATGCGGGCTTCTGTCCGGAGGCGCTCCGCTACCTCAGCGATCTTTTTTTCGGTAGCCAGGATGTCGGCGTCCTCGGAGATCGCGGCCGGCTCGATGCCGGTGGCGACCACGGAGACGCGGATCAGGCCTTCGAGCGACTGGTCGAAGGTGGCGCCCAGTATAATGTTGGCTTCCGGATCCACTTCCTCGCGGATGCGGGTCGCGGCTTCGTCAACCTCGTACAGGGTCAGGTCGGGGCCGCCGGTGATCGAGATCAGCAGGCCGCGCGCGCCCTTCATCGACACATCGTCGAGCAGCGGATTGGCGATGGCGGCTTCTGCGGCGTTGATGGCGCGCTTGTCGCCCGAGGCCTCGCCGGTGCCCATCATCGCCTTGCCCATGCCGCGCATGATCGAGCGGACGTCGGCGAAGTCGAGGTTGATCAGGCCTTCCTTGACCATCAGGTCGGTGATGCAGGCCACGCCCGAATACAGCACCTGGTCAGCCATCGCGAAGGCGTCAGCGAACGTGGTGCGTTCGTTGGCCACGCGGAACAGGTTCTGGTTGGGGATGACGATCAGCGTGTCGACCGCCTGCTGCAGCTCGGCGATGCCGGCCTCAGCGACGCGGGTGCGCCGGGCGCCCTCGAACTGGAACGGCTTGGTCACCACGCCGACAGTCAGTATGCCCAGGTCGCGGGCGGCGCGAGCGATCACCGGCGCTGCGCCGGTGCCGGTGCCGCCGCCCATGCCGGCGGTGATGAACACCATATGCGCGCCGGAGAGCTGGTCGCGGATCTCGTCGATCACTTCCTCAGCTGCGGCGCGACCCACGTCGGGCTGCGAGCCGGCGCCCAGACCTTCGGTGGCCTGGATGCCCATCTGGATCACACGTTCCGCCTTGGCCGAAGCCAGGGCCTGCGCGTCGGTGTTCGCGCAGACAAACTCCACGCCTTCAAGACCCGCTTCGATCATGTTGTTGACGGCGTTGCCGCCGGCGCCGCCGACGCCGAACACCGTTATGTGGGGCTTCAGTTCGCGGATATCCGGAACCTGCAGCTGGATCGCCATTTGAAGTTGCCTCTTTCCAGTACGGCGCCGGCTGCGCGCCCCCTTTGGAATGTATGAGTGGTTCCCGGCCGCCGCACCGAAAACACGGATTCATCCTGAGATCCCACACCGGGGGCGAATCAGCTGATTTGCGCCCAAGTGTCTGATTTACTTATTTTTTCAATCGCGAAGCAGGATTGGTATGGTTAATCATGCTTCAGAAACTGTCTTTGATCCACCGTCCAACGCGCGCAAAGTAGTTATCAGACCCCGTTCTCGCGTAACTGTGGCTGGCGCGCGGTTCGAAATGTTCGACATGCGCGACCTGGGGATAAACCAGCAGCCCCACTGCCGCAGCGAAAGCTGGGCCTTTGGCTGCCTCTGGCAGACCCTTGACGCCAAGGGGCCGCCCGCTGCGCACCCGCGCCGGCGCTGATCCTGCGGACAGAATGCGTTGCGCCGTCGCGTGCATGCCATTGAGCTGGCTGGCGCCGCCGGTGAGCACGATCCGGCGTGAGGCCATGGCCCCAAAGCCGGCGTGACGCAGACGGTCGCGCACCAGTTCAAGAATTTCCTCCACCCGGGGCTGGATGATCCGGGTGAGCTGGGATTTCGGCGCGTGATTGGGCACGTCGCGCTCAAACTCATCCACAAGCGGCACGGCGATCAGCTCGCGCTCATCAGCCGGCGTCAGCACCGTGGAGCCGTAGAGCGTCTTGAGGCGCTCGGCGGCGTTGATGCGGGTCGACAGGCCGCGCGCCACGTCCATGGTGACGTGGTGGCCGCCGACGGCGATGGCGTCGGAATGGACGATCGCCCCGCCCGAGAACACCGCGAATGAGGTGGTGGAGCCGCCCATGTCGATCAGCGCCACGCCC
Source organism: Camelimonas sp. FR25 (assembly GCF_059740505.1). Taxonomy (NCBI): domain Bacteria; kingdom Pseudomonadati; phylum Pseudomonadota; class Alphaproteobacteria; order Hyphomicrobiales; family Chelatococcaceae; genus Camelimonas; species Camelimonas sp. FR25. Next base: position 154,011 of record NZ_JCAWFG010000091.1, read on the forward strand.
ATGTCGGCCTCGTCATCGACAAGGCAGGACAGGCCGGAGGCGTAAGGGGTCGACACCACCGCCTCCACATCAAGGTGGCAGCGCTCCACCGCCAGCATCAAATTGCGCGCCGCGGTGGCGTCGGCTGACACCACATGCATGTCGACGTCGAGCCGCTGGCCGAGCAGGCCCTCCGGATCGGTGACGCCGCGCTGGCCGTCGAGGCTGAAGCCAGTCGGCAGGGTGTGCAGCACGGCGCGGCCCGGCCGCATGCCGTTCTGCGCCGCCGCCGAGAGCGCGCGCTCCACGTCGCGGGCGCTGACCGCGCCGCCGCGCACGTCGACGCCGGCGCTCTCCTTGAGCGAGCCGAGCCGGCCGCCGGTGAGATTGACGATGACCGATTGAACCTCGACCCGGGCCATGCGCTCGGCGGCGTCGACGGCGTGGCGGATCGACTGCTCGACCGCCTCCAGATTGACCACGGCGCCGCCCTTGAGGCCGGCCGAACGGGTGTGGCCGATGCCGAGCACCCGGGCGATGTGGGTGCGGCCAGGCAGCGCCTCACTATCGCTAACCGGCTTCAGCTGGGCGATGATGCACACGACCTTGGACGAGCCGACGTCGAGCACCGACAGCGTGGCGCTGCGGCGGGCGGACAGGGGCTTCAGGCGGGGCGTGAAGATATGATTCATAGCGTGACCGCCCCCTTGAGCTGCTTGGCCCGGTTTTTCAGCATCTCGGCCCGCGCCGCCGCCGCCTCAACGCTCTGCCGCACCGCGACGCGGTCTGGCGTGCGCAGGTCGACCAGCAGGATGTCCTTGTCGAGCAGCCGGTGGTCGCGCTCCAGCAGGGCGAAGCGGGCCAGGGCTGCGGCGGCGTCCTTGCCGCCTGGCAGCTTGACGCGCACGCCATTGTCCATGGTCAGCGTCCAGTTGCTGCCTGCCTCGAGCGAGCCGGCGCGAATGCGCTCGCGCAAGGCGCCAGCCGATTCCAGCAGCGCCGCGTAGTCGCCGGCGCGGATATTGGCCCCCTCGCCGACCACGAAGGGCAGCCGGGCGAAACGCATGTCGGTGACGCGGTCGATGGGCGTGCCGTCGGCGGCGACCACGAACAGTTCGCCGTTTTTCTGCCAGAGGGCTGCGGGCTTGCGCTCGGTGATGACGATCGACAGCTCGTTCGGATAGAGCTTGCGCACCGCCGCTTCCTTGACCAGCGGCAGCTTCTCCAGCGCCGCCCGCACCTCATTGACGTCGAGGAACAGCAGCGAGCTCTGGTCGGTGACGCCGGCGGCGCGCAGCGCCTCGATCTGCTGCAGCTCCTTGAGGCCGCTCATGTGCACACGGTCGACGCCGAGGCCGACCAGACGGGCCAGCGCGTCACGCGGCTCGCCGTAGGCGGCGCGGAATTCCGCGTCATGGCCGCCCATGTAATAGCCGGCGACGCCAACCGTCGCCATGAAACCAGCCAGCAGCGCCGTGCCGAGAAAACGTGGCGTGCGGTCGACCAGCGGCCGCACGGCGGAGCGGCGACCGGGGCGGCGCCACAGGGGAAAGCGGCGGCGCGACGGCAGCACGTCCAGGGACACAGGCATCGGACGACCGTCGAGGCTCATGGCCATCGCGGTCATGCCGGCGCCGGGCAGTCCCGACGTTACCGATCGCAGGAGGCGTCCTCCACCATCCATCGCACCAACTCGCCAAAAGAATAACCGGCGTAGGCCGCCATTTCGGGTGCCAGGGACGTCTCGGTCATGCCAGGTTGCGTATTCACTTCCAGGCAAATTAACGCCCCGGTTCCCCCAGGCGTATCGTCCCACCGGAAGTCCGCGCGACTGACGCCGCGGCACCCGAGCGCCTGATGCGCCCTCACGCTTAACTCTTGAACAAGACGGTAAATATTTGGTTTAATTTGTGCGGGAAGGATGTGGGTAGAGCCGCCTTTCGCGTACTTTGACTCGTAGTCGTAGAAGGCCTGACCACTGGTCACGATCTCGATGACATCAAGGGCGCGATCCCCCATCACGGCGCAGGTAAGTTCACGTCCTGCAACGTATTTTTCCACCATCACCACATCGCCATAGGGCCAGTCGTGGCGCAGCAGTTCCTGCGACGGATGCGACTGTCCCGCTTTGACAATCACCACGCCGAAGGACGAGCCTTCGTTGACCGGCTTCACAACATAGGGAGGCGGCATCAGGTGGCGCGCCGCGGCCTGCTGGCGGGTGGTGACAATGCTCTCGACCACTGGCACGCCAGCCGCCGCCATCACGGTTTTCGCCCGCTGCTTGTCCATGGCAAGGGCCGAGGCGAGCACGCCAGAGTGGGTGTAGGGGATGCGCAGGGTCTCGAGCACGCCCTGCACCACCCCATCTTCGCCGCCGGCGCCATGCAGGGCGTTGAGCGCCACATCTGGCCTTAGCTCGGCCAGCCGCGCCGCAATGTCCCGGCCAACGTCAACCCGGGTCACCCGGTAGCCGACCTGCTCAAGCGCTGCGGCGCAGGCCGCGCCCGAGCGCAGCGACACCTCACGCTCGGCGGCCCAGCCGCCCATCAGCACCGCAACATGGGTGTTGTCCGGGGTCGTCATCCCATACCTCCTGCGGCGGACCGCCACGGCCGCCGCGCCACTGGTTACATGCGGATTATCCCAGAACCCGAGGAGCATGACTCATCGGGTTCTGGCCAAGCCCGTGCGGCGCCTGAGCATTTCAGGATGCGGATGCGTCAGCATCTTCGCATCCTGGTATGAGTTGCGGAAGCGCGCGCTCCCGCTCTGGCGTCGCCACAGGGAGTGGACGCCACTCCTGGTTACGGAACTGCAAAGGCGCCGAAAGGCGGCGTCTTGAAGGACGACGCGCCGCGCCTTATCTGCAGGCCGCCGTGACGCCTGCATCGCCTGCGTCGCTGGTTCAGGGCCGGCCGACGCGGCGAATCTCCCACTCCAGCGTCACGCCGCTGTGGGCCAGCACCCGCGCCCGCACCTCTTCGCCCAACTCCTCGATCTCGGCGGCGGTGGCGCCGCCGTGGTTGATCAGGAAGTTGCAGTGCAGCTCGGACACCTGCGCCGCGCCGCGCCGCAGGCCCCGGCAGCCGGCGGCGTCGACCAGCTGCCAGGCCTTTGCTTCGGGCGGGTTCTTGAAGGTGGAGCCGCCGGTCCGGGTGTTGACCGGCTGGGTGGCGCTGCGCGCCTCGGTGATCTTCGCCATGGCGGCGGCGATCTGCGCCGGATCGCCGGGGCGGCCTTCGAACAGCGCTTCGGTGAAGATCACATCCTCAGCCACGGCGCAGTGGCGATAGGTGAAGCCCATGTCGGCCCGGCTGAAGACGTGGATGGCGCCGGCGCGGTCGACGCCGCGGGCCTCGACCAGCACGTCGGCGGTCTCGCCGCCATAGGCGCCGCCATTCATCCGCACGGCGCCGCCAATGGCGCCGGGGATGCCGCGCAGGAAGCTGAGGCCATCAATACCGGCCTTGGCCGCCGCATTGGCGACCTTGACGTCAGGCGCCCCTGCCCCGGCGCGCAGCCGGTTGCCCGCTAGCACCTCGATGGCGGCGAAAGCCTTGCCGAGGCGGATCACCACGCCAGCGAAGCCGCCGTCGCGCACCAGCAGGTTTGAGCCGAGCCCTACGACCAGCACCGGAATGTCAGCCGGCAACTGCCGCAGGAAAGCGGCGAGGTCGGCCTCGTCGGCTGGTTCAAACAGCACGTCGGCGGGACCGCCGGCGCGGAACCACGACAGAGGCGCCATCGGCGCATTGGCGGTGAGCCCGCCGCGCACGCCGGCGATGGCGGCGACCTGGTCTGCGATGGCGTTACCGCTAATGGCGGCCATGGAAAGTCTCCAGCTGGCGTCCGCAAGTTCGGTGGCGCCAGACGATGTGAGGGGGCCTGGGCGCGCGGCCCAGGCGGCCCAACAGGCGCTGCACCAGGCCGCACAAGGCGGCCCAAGGGGCCCATCGACTAAGGCTCAGTCCAGCTGCGCCAGTTGCTCCGGCAGGGCGTAGGCCCACTGGCTGATGCTGCCGGCGCCGAGGCAGACGACGTAATCGCCCGGCTTCGCCAGCTCATGGATGATGTGCGGCAGATCATCCGGACCACTGACCGCCACCACCTTGCGGTGCCCGCGCGCCTTGACGCCATCGATCAGATCGCTTTGCTGCGCCCCCGCGATCGGCTGCTCGCCTGCTGCGTAGACGGGCGCCACCGCCACCACGTCGGCGTCGTTGAAGCAGGTGCAGAAATCATTGAACAGCGATTGCAGCCGCGTGTAGCGGTGCGGCTGCACCACGGCGATGACTTGGCCCTCGGTGGAGGCGCGGGCGGCGCGCAGCACGGCGGCGATCTCCACCGGGTGATGGGCGTAATCGTCGAAGATGGTGACGCCGTTCCACTCGCCGGTGCGGGTGAAACGACGCTTCACGCCGCCAAACCCGGCCAGGCCCTTGCGGATCAGGTCCGGCGTGACGCCGAGCTCCAGCGCCACCGCGATGGCGGCTGTGGCGTTGAGGGCGTTGTGCAGGCCCGGCATCGGCATTTCCAGATCATCGATGCGCAGCTCGTCGCCGCCCTTGGGGGCGCGCACCACCACCGAGAAGCGGCAGCGGCCGCCGCGCAGGTCGACGTCGACCAGGCGCACGTCGGCCTGCGGGTTCTCGCCATAGGTGATGACGCGGCGGTCGAGCGCATGGCCGACCAGATCCTGCACCGCCGGATGGTCGATGCACATCACGCCGAAGCCGTAGAACGGCAGATTGTCGATGAAGGAGCGGAACGCCTGCTTCACCGCATCATAGGTCTGGAAGTGATCGAGATGCTCGGGATCGATATTGGTGACGATGGCCACATCTGCCGGCAGCTTGAGGAAGGTGCCGTCGGATTCATCCGCCTCCACCACCATCCAGTCGCCGGCGCCAAGGCGGGCGTTGGTGCCATAGGCGTTGATGATGCCGCCATTGATCACCGTCGGGTCGAAATTGGCGGCGTCGAGCAGCGTCGCCACCAGCGAGGTGGTGGTGGTCTTGCCATGGGTGCCGGCGATGGCGACGCAGGTCTTCAGCCGCATCAGCTCGGCCAGCATCTCGGCGCGGCGCACCACGGGGATGCGCGCCTCGCGCGCCGCCTTCAGCTCCGGATTGTCCGGCTTGATGGCGGTGGAGATCACCACCACCGAGGCGTCGCCGACATGGCTGGCGTCGTGGCCGACAAAGGTGGTGACGCCGAGGTCGGCGAGGCGTTTGACGTTGGCGTTCTCGCTGGCGTCAGAGCCCTGCACGCGATAGCCGAGATTGTTCAGCACTTCGGCGATGCCGGACATGCCGATGCCGCCAATACCGATGAAATGGATCGGGCCGATCTCGCGCGGCAGTTTCATCACGCATTCTCCATAGCGGGCCAGCGGCGCCTCCGCCGCGCGACCCCTCAACAAACTCTCAAACGCTGGCCCTTGATGCCCTGCGCACGCGGGCCAACTGGTCAGGCAAACCGTTCAGGCCAATGGCTCAACCGCCCTTTCGGGTAAGGCCGCCGATCTCCATCACCAGATCAGCCAGGCGGCTGGCGGCGTCCGGGATGCCGACGCTGCGCGCCGCGTCCGCCGCCGCGCGCAGCGTGGACGGATCCTTGAGCCGCGCGGCGATTTCGTCGTGCAGACGCGTGGCGGTGAATTCTGGCTGGGGTATGACCTCGGCGGCGCCAATTGTCGCCAGCGTCGCCGCATTGGCCGCCTGATCCTGGTCGAGCGAGCCGGGCAGCGGCACCAGAATGGCGGCGCGGCCGATGACGGCGAGCTCGGCCACGGTGGAGGCGCCAGAGCGCGCCACCACCAGATGGCTGTGGGCGATGCGGGCCGGCAGATCGCTGAAGAAGGGCTCGACCGTGGCGGTCACGTCCATGTCGGCGTAGCGGTCGCGCACCCGCTCAAGGTCTTCGGGCCGCGCCTGCTGGGTCACCACGATCCGGCGACGCTGGGCCGGCGACAGCAAGGCGATGGCCGCCGGAGCGACGTCGCTCATCACCCGGGCGCCCTGGCTGCCGCCGAACACCAGCAAATGCAGCGGCGCGTCGTCGCCGAGCGGCGGCAGCGGCAGGCGCGCCGCCTCCAGCACCGCCGGGCGCACCGGATTGCCGACATGGTGAATGCGGGCGCGGATTTCCTGGGGGACGCCGGCGACCTCGGCGAAACCCGTCGCCAGCGCGGTGACGCGCGGGGCGAGGAATTTGTTGGCCCGCCCGAGCACGGCGTTCTGCTCGTGAATGATGCTGCGGGCGCCCGCCGACTGCGCCGCCTTCAGCGGCGGCACGCTGGGATAGCCGCCGAAGCCCACCACCACAGCCGGGCGCAGCTCCTTGCGGATGACGCTGCGCGCCCGCCAATAGCCGCGCGCCAGGGTCAGCGCCGCTTTGGCCATCACCGGAAGCGATTTGCGCGATGGGGTAGCGGATGGGATCTCGTAGATGGTCTCGGCCGGGAACTGCGCCACATGGCCGGTGACGCGCACGTCAGTGGCCAGAGCGACGCGCACGCCGCGGGCCTGCAGCTCGCGCGCCAGCGCCTCAGCCGGAAACAGATGGCCGCCGGTGCCGCCAGCGGCCAGCAATACTATGGGATTGGCGCTCATGTCAGACGTCGCTGCGCTGGAGGGAGTGGCGGCGGTCGGGCAGACCGGCGGTGGGGCGTTTGCGGGTGACGGCGATGAGGAAGCCCATGCCGAGCGCCAGCGACAGCAGCGACGAGCCGCCATAACTGATGAACGGCAGCGTCATGCCCTTGGCTGGCAGCAGATGCACGTTGACGCCCATGTTGATGCCCGCCTGCACCCCGAACAATGTCACCAGACCCACGGCGGCATAGGCGCAGAACGGGTCTTCAATGCGGCGGGCCAGCGCCAGTCCACGCAGCACCACCACCAGGAACATCAGCGCCAGCACCATGCAGGCGATGACCCCGAGCTCTTCGCCGGTGACCGCGAAAATAAAGTCGGTGTGGGCGTCGGGCAGGATGCGCTTCACCGTGCCCTCGCCCGGACCCTTGCCGAACCAGCCGCCCTGATAGAACGATTCCATCGCCGTATCGACCTGGAAGGTGTCGCCGGAGGATTTGTCGAAGAAGCGCTCCATACGCGAGCGCACGTGCGGCACCAGCGCATAGGCCACCGTCAGGCCGAGCGCCGCTGCGCCGCCCAGCGCCGCCATCCACATCATGTGCAGGCCAGCGACGAAGAACAGCGTGCCCCACACGGCGATGATCAGGATGGTCTGGCCAAAGTCGGGCTGCAGGATCAACGGAATGGTGGTGGCCGGCAGGATCAGGATGGCCAGCAGCGTGCCAGGCGCATCCTTGCGCGAGCCTTCCGAAAACGCCCAGGCGGTGAGCACCACGAAGGCTGGCTTGACGAATTCGGACGGCTGGATGGTGACCGAGCCCAGTTGCAGCCAGCGATGGGCGCCCTTGACCTCCGGCCCGAACTCCAGGGCGGCGAACACCAGCAGCATCGCCACGAGAAAAATCACCAGCGCGGCGCGACGCACATGGCGCGGCGACAGGAAGGAGGCCGAAACCAGCACCACCAGCGCTGGCGCCAGAAACGCCGCCTGGCGATTGACGAAATGAAAGGTGGACAGGCCCAGGCGCTCGGCCACCGGCGGGCCGCCGGCCATCAGCAGCACGAGGCCGCTGACGATGATGGCGCCGATGGCGATCAGCAGCGTCCGGTCAACGGTCCACCACCATTGCCCCACATAGGTGCGATCGGCGCGCGACGCCATGGCAAGCTCTCCGGCCTCTGGCTCCGTGGCGACGGCGGCGGCGCCGCCCCGCGCGGGGACCATGCTCGACTGTCACTGGGGAAGCGCGTCCTGTCAGGGCGCGTCCCGGAATGAAAGGGATACGTCGCGGGCAGGCCTCGCCGCCTTGCCGTTGCGCCATCCCACGCCGGGAGCCGTCGTCAGCCACACCAGGGTGGGCCAAGCTACAGTCGCCTTGCGCCGCAGTCCGTCAGCCCGGGTGGGCCGCCAGCCACGCGGCGACGCAACGCCGGAAGTCGTCGCCGCGCGCCTCGAAATTGGGATATTGGTCAAACGAGGCGCAGGCCGGCGACAGCAGCACGACCGCTTCCGGCAGGCCGGAGGCGGCGGCGGCGTCAGCGGCGCTGGCGAGCGCGACGTCGAGCGTCCCGCAGCGTTCGTAGGCGACCTTCCCGTCGAGGGTTGCGGCGAATGATTCGGTTGCATCGCCGATGAGATAGGCTTTGCTGATTCTGGCGAACAAACCGTTAAGAGAGGCGACGCCGCCCTCTTTCTGCTTGCCGCCGAGGATCCAGAACACGCCGCCCTCAAACGCCCTGAGCGCCTTGTCGGTGGAATCGGCGTTGGTGGCCTTGCTGTCGTTGATGAACACCACATTGTCGCGGCGGGCCACCTGCTCCATGCGATGGACCAGCCCTGGGAAGCTGCGCAAACCCGCGGCGATCACCGCCAGATCGACGCCCAGCGCTGCGACCGCCGCGCTGGCGCACAAAGCGTTCTGGGCGTTGTGACGGCCACGCAGCGAAGATGATCCGGCGAGATCGGCGAAGGCGACGCCATCGCGCAAAAGGCGCGTGCCGTCGCAGCTCCAGCCCGCGGCATGGGCGGCGTCGGAGCGGATGCGGGCGACCGGCTTGCCAAGGGCGTCCATGCGTGCGGCGGCGGCGCGGGTGAAATCATCCTCCACCGCGATCACCGCCACATCGGCCCCATTGATGAGCCGCTCCTTGACGGCGGCGTAATGGTCCAGCGTGCCGTGGCGGTCGATGTGATCGGGGGTGATGTTGAGGAACACGCCGACGCTGGGGTTGAGCGAGGGGGCAAGGTCGATCTGGTAGGACGAGCATTCCACCACATGCACGCGCCCGACCGCCGGCCCTGGCAGCGACAGGATAGCCGTGCCGATATTGCCGCCCAGCGCCACCTCCTTGCCGGCGTGCTGCAGCAGATGGGCGATCAGCGCCGTGGTGGTGGATTTGCCATTGGTGCCGGTGATGGCGATGAACGGCGCCTCAGGCGCCAGCGCCGCCCGCTCGCGGCAAAACAGCTCGATATCGCCGATCACCGGGACGCCCGCCGCCTGGGCGAGGTCGACCGTCCAGTGCGGCGCGGGGTGGGTCAGCGGCACGCCCGGCGCCAGCACGAAGGCTGAAAAGCCTGACCAGTCAGCTGTTTTGAGATCGACCACCTCAAGCCCGGCCGCCGCCGCCCGCTGGCGCGCGGCGTCGTTGTCATCCCACGCCGCGACACGCGCGCCGCCGGCCAGCAGCGCCTTCGCCGTGGCGATGCCCGAGCCGCCGAGCCCGAACAGAGCGACGGTCTGGCCCGCCATGGTGGTGATCGGGGTGAGCGTGCTGGCTGTGGACATCAGCGGGGCCTCAACATGCGCCAGCAAGCGCGCCGGCGCTTGCTGGATAAGCGACAGATCCTGAAGGGCGCGCGATCAGCGCAGCTTCAGCGACGACAGGCCGATCAGTGCCAGCACCACGGCGATGATCCAGAAGCGGATCACCACCTGCGGCTCGGTCCAGCCCAGCTGCTCGAAATGGTGGTGGATCGGCGCCATCTTGAACACGCGCTTGCCGGTGAGCTTGAACGACGCCACCTGGATGATCACCGACAGCGCCTCGAGCACGAACAGGCCGCCGACGATGGCGAGGACGATCTCGTGCTTGGCCGCCACCGCCATGGCGCCGAGCAGGCCGCCGAGCGCGAGCGAGCCGGTGTCGCCCATGAAGATCTGGGCCGGCGGGGCGTTGAACCACAAAAAGCCGATGCCCGCGCCGAGCAGCGCGCCGCAGATCACCGCCAGTTCGCCCGTGCCGGGCACGAAATTGATCTGCAGATAATCAGCGAATTTCACATTGCCGACGAGATAGACGATCAGGCCGAAAGCGGCGGCGGCGATCATCACCGGCACGATGGCGAGGCCATCGAGACCGTCGGTAAGGTTGACGGCATTGCCTGCGGCCACCATCACCAGCGCGCCGAAGGCCAGGAAGAACCAGCCGAGGTCGATCATCACGTCCTTGGCGAAGGGAATGGCGACCGAGGTGGCCATATGGGCGGTGGCGCCGCCGCCAGCGGTGCGCTCCACGGTGACGATGGCGAAACAGGCGGCCAGCGCAATGATGAATTCGATGCCAAGGCGCGCCTTGCCCGACAGGCCGGCGTGCGACTGCTTGGTCACCTTGAGATAGTCGTCATAGAAGCCGATGGCGCCGAAACCGACCGTGACCAGCAGCACGATCCAGACATAAGGATTGCTGAGATTGGCCCACAGCAGCGTGGCGACGATGACCCCGGACAGGATCATCAGCCCGCCCATGGTCGGCGTGCCCTTCTTTGACAGATGCGACAGCGGGCCGTCGCTGCGGATCGGCTGGCCCTTGCCCTGCCGGATGCGCAGCGAGGCGATGATCGCCGGGCCGAACAAAAACACAAACAGCATGCCGGTGAAGATGGCGCCGCCTGTCCGGAAAGTAATGTAACGGAAGACGTTAAGGGCGCTGAACGAGGCCGAGAGCTCGGCGAGCCAGTACAACATGGGTCACTCTTTCCCTGTTCAGTCGCGAAGGGCGGCGTCCGCCGGGAAGCGGTGTTTGAGCGCCGAGACAATTCGGGAGATTCGGGTGCCGTTCGAGCCTTTCACCATCACCACATCGCCGGCCTGAATGGCGGCGAGGACGGCGGGTTCAAGCTCGGCCGGCGTTGCTGCGTAGTGCGCCCGGCGCTGCTCGGGCAATGCGTCCCAGAGCGCGCGCATGGCCTCGCCGCCTGCAAAAACCTGATCGACGTCGCTGTCAATCAATTCCGACACAAGGCTGGCATGCAGGGCCGGCGACTGGGCGCCCAGCTCCAGCATGTCGCCGAGCACGGCGATGCGGCGGCCACGGGGGCCCGGAGGGGTGGCGCCAAGCGCGGCGATGGCGGCGCGCATCGAGGCGGGGTTGGCGTTGTAGCTCTCGTCGATCAGCGTCACCGAACCGCCGGCCACCGCCAGTTGGGTGCGCTGGCCCCGGCCTTCCGGAGCGGACAGCTGGCCGAGCGCCAGAGCGGCGAGCGCCATGTCGGCCCCCAGCGCCTGCACCGCCGCCATGACAGCCAGCGAATTGATGGCGAGGTGCCGGCCCGGGGCGCCGATGCGCCACGTCGCCATGTCCCCAAAGATGCTGGCGTCGACCACCGACAGATCTGGCTGCACGATGACGCGCTGCAGCCGCACATCGGCGCCGGCGGCCTCGCCGAAGCTGACGATCTGCGCCGCGCCGCCGCGGCTGGCGTGCTGGCGCAGGCGCTCACTTTGGGCGATATCAGCGTTGATGATGGCGACGCCGGAAGGCTCAAGGCCATCGAAAATTTCGCCCTTGGCGTCGGCGATGGCGTCGACCGAGGGGAAGAATTCCAGATGCACCGGCGCGACCGTGGTCACCACGGCCACGTGCGGGCGCACCATGGCGGTCAGCGCGCTGATCTCGCCCGGGGCGCTCATGCCGATCTCGAACACGCCGAAATCCGTGTCGCGCGGCATGCGCGCCAGGGTCAGCGGCACGCCCCAATGATTGTTGTAACTGGCGGCGGAGGCGTGCACGGCCCCCTGCCCGGCCAAAGCGAGGCGCAGCGCCTCCTTGGTGCTGGTCTTGCCAACGGAGCCGGTGACGGCGACGACCTTGCCGCGCATGCGGGCGCGGCTGGCGCGGCCGGCGGCCTCCAGCCCCCTCAGCACGTCCTCGACCACGAGCAGCGCGCCTTTGTCTGCGACCAGCGGCGCCAGCGCCGCCGCGTGCGCCTCGTCGACCACCGCCACCGCAGCGCCCGCCGCAAGCGCCGCCGCGACAAAGTCATGGCCATCGCGCGCCAGCCCGGCGATGGCGTAGAAGGCGTCGCCAGGCGCAAGCGTGCGCGTGTCGATGGATATGCCGGTGATGGCGGCAGGCGACTGGCCGATCAGCCGCGCCGCCATGGCCTCCCGCAGCTCTTCGCCCGTCCAAAGCGGCGTGGACGCCTCGATTGTCATGCCCTGTGCTCTCCAGTGGCGGAATGTCGACGACGACTGATGCGCCAAAAAGGTTCAAATCCTGTTGCCATCGCCACGAACCTTGCGCAGCGCCCGCCTCTATCGCCCCCGCCCCTGTCGCCGCAAGCAGGACTGGAGCATGTTCCGATCACTCCGGACCGGCTCATGCCCCTTTCCATGCAGGGAGCGCATTCTCGTCGACCAAACGATGCCGTTTGCTCGGAAAGCGCTCCAGCGACCATGGCGGGTCGCGCGCTCAGACCTCGCCGCCCGCCGCCACAATGGCTGTGCGCGCCGTCTCCTGGTCAGAGAACGGCAGCACCTGCTGACCGACGATCTGGCCGGTTTCATGGCCCTTGCCGGCGATAACCAGCACGTCGCCGGCGCCGAGGCCGGCGATCGCCGTGCGGATGGCCTCGCCGCGATCACCGATCTCCACAGCCTGCGGCGCTGCGGCGCGGATCGCCGCGCGGATGAGCGCCGGATCTTCCGAACGCGGATTGTCGTCGGTGATGATCACCTCGTCGGCGTAGGTCGCGGCGATCTCGCCCATCATCGGGCGCTTGCCCGGATCGCGGTCGCCGCCGGCGCCGAACACGCACCACAATTTGCCCGACGCGAAGGGCCGCAGCGCCTTAAGCACCTCGCGGAGGGCGTCGGGCTTGTGGGCGTAATCGACGATGACCAGCGCGCCCTTGACCTTGCCGACCCGCTCCATGCGGCCAGGCACGCCCTGCAATTGCGCCAGCTGCGGAAGGACATTGGCCGCGTCCTCGCCGGTGGCGATGCACAGGCCAGCCGCCATCAGGGCGTTCACGGCCTGGAAGCCGCCGCACAGCGGCAGCACGATGTCATAGGCGTCGCCCTCGACCGTGACCGACAGTCTCTGGTCGAAGCCATCCGGCGCATGGGCCAGCAGCTGGATGTCGGCGCCGCCCTCGCCAACGGTGAGCGTGCGCATGCCGCGCGTGCTGGCGATCAGCAGCATCTCCTGGCCATGGCTGCTGTCGATATTGATGACCGCAGCGGCGGAGGCTGGCGCAACCTCCGAGAACAGCCGTGACTTGGCGGCGAAATAGCTCGCCTCGTCCGGATGGTAATCCATGTGGTCGCGGCCGAGATTGGTGAAGCCGACCGCCGACAGCCGCACCCCATCCAGCCGCCGCTGGTCGAGGCCATGCGAGGACGCCTCCATGGCCAGATGGGTGACGCCCTCGCGCGCCAGCTGGTCGAGGGTGCGGTGCAGGGTGACCGGATCGGGCGTGGTCAGCGACCCATAAACCGCGCCGGAGGGGCCGATGACGCCGACGGTGCCCAGTGACGCCGCCTTGTGGCCGCAGGCGGTGAACAATTGCCGGGCGAAATCCACCACCGAGCTTTTGCCCGCGGTGCCAGTAACGGCGACGATATGGGCTGGCTGCAGCGGATAGAGCGCCGCCGCCGCCATGGCCAGGGCGCGGCGGGCGTCGGGGCTCTGGCCCCAGGCCACGGTCGCGGGCAGGTCATCGGGACGCGGGCTCTCGGCGACAATGGCCAGCGCGCCGCGCGCCACGGCGTCGGCGACGAAGGCGCGGCCGTCAGCCCGGGCGCCGGCCAGCGCGACAAAGGCCGAGCCGGAGGTGGCCTCACGGCTGTCAGCGGTCAGGCTGGTGATGCTAATATTGGCTGCGGCGCCAGTGAACAGTCCCGGGAACGCCTGCTCAAGGGTGACCGGCGACGCCGACGCGCTGGCGGCGAGCGTATCTGTCATGGCGGCGGTGCTCCTGCTGGTGGACCGGGATGGTTGGGTCCGTGGGGTCGGACCGGCCGGACGCATCCCTTGCAAACGTCGGCTCGGGATCCCGGTTCCGCCCCAATCGGGGCGGCGATGCAGGATCATCACGGCTCATAGCACGATCGCCCCAGGCTGTGTGCCTCAGGCTGTGCGCCCCAGGCTGTGCGCCTCAGACTGGGCGCCTCTCGGGCGGATCGATGACCTGGCTGGGGGCGCTGGCGGCGCCTGGCCCAGGCGCGCCCACCCGCGTCCGGTTGCGGGGCGGTGGGGTCAGGCGCCCATCACGTCAGTCGCGCAGGCCCTGGGCCCCGAGGCGGGCCATGGTCGGGAACGGGTTCTTCGGCTCCTCGAAGATCGGCGGCAGGCCGAGCAAGGGCGCGACGCGGGCGATGATCTTGCCGGTGGTGACGCCGGCGTTCCACGCTGCGGTGGCGTAACCATGGGTTTCCGGCAGGCCCTGCGGCTCGTCATAGATGGTCAGGAACAGATATTTCGGCTTGTGGGCCGGAGCGACCGACATGAAGGTGGTGAACAGCCGGTTGCGGGCATAGCGGCCGCCGATGACCTTTTCCGCCGTGCCGGTCTTGCCGCCGACGTAATAGCCCTGCACCGCCGATTTGCGCGCTGAGCCCTTGGCCCCGTTCAGCCGCATGATGTAGCGCATGGCCTCCGAGGTCTGCGCCGACACCACCTGGGTCCCCACCGCCTTCGCCTCTTCCTCGGTGCGCTTGAGGAAGGTCGGCGTCAGCATGCGGCCGCCGTTGAGCAGCGCCGCCGTGGCGGCGGTGGCCTGGATCGGCGCCACCGCCAGACCATGGCCGAAGGAGATGGTCATGGTGTTCAGCTCGCCCCAGCGGGCGGGCACGATTGGCTCGGCGCTCTCCGGCATCTCCGTGCGCATGCGGGTGAGCTGGCCAAGTTTGCGCAGGAACGCCTTGTGACCCTCGACGCCCACCGCCAGCGCCATGCGCGCCGTGCCGATGTTCGACGAGTACACAAAGATCTCCGGCACGGTCAGGATGCGGTTCTTGCCGTGATAGTCGCGGATGGTGAAGCGGCCATAGCGCAGGCCGCCGCGGGCGTCGAAGGTGGAGTTGATGTTCACCTTGCCCGAATCCAGCGCCATGGCGGTGGTCAGGGCCTTGAAGGTCGAGCCCATCTCATAGACGCCGACCATCAGCCGGTTGATCCGGTCCTTGTCGAGCGCGTCAACCGGGTTGTTCGGGTCGTAATCTGGCAGAGACGTCATGGCGATCACCTCGCCGGTGTTGACGTCGAGGATCAGCGCCGCCGCCGCCTTGGCCTTGAAGTGGGCCATGCCCTTGACCAGCTCGTCGCGCACCGCATGGGTGGCCTTGAGGTCGAGCGACAGCTTCACCGGCTTGAGGTCGGCGGCGTTGTTGATGAAGCCGAGACCGGCCAGGTCGCGCAGGCCCTGGTTGTCGATGTATTTCTCGATGCCGGCGATGCCCTGATTGTCGACATTGGCGAAGCCAAGCACATGGGCGCCGACCGGGCCATTGGGATAGACGCGCTTGTTCTCCGGCAGGAAGCCGACGCCAGGGATGCCGAGGCGGTGCACTTCAGCGCGCTGCTTGGGCGTCAGCTCGCGCTTGATCCAGACGAAGCCCTTTTTGGTGTTGAGCTTCTCGCGCAACTCCCGGGCGTTGAGGTCGGGCAGCACCGCCGTCAGCAGTTCCGTCGCCTCATCAGCGTCAAGGATGTTGCGCGGCTCGGCGAAGGCCGAGTAGGTCTTGATGTCGGTGGCCAGCAGCAGGCCATTGCGGTCGACAATGTCCGGGCGGGCGACGCCGACGGTATTGCCGGCGACAAAGCGCTCGGACACCGGCGGCGGGAACACCGCAAAGGTGGCGAGCCGCACCGCCACGGCGCCGAAGACGCAGATAAAGCCTGCGCCGACCACAATAATACGGGCGTTGGCCTTGTCGCCGCGCATGCGGAACATGTCGGCGATGACGGCGCGCGCCACGGCGAAAGCGCTGCGACGCGGTTGGCGCACCTTTTCGGGACGCGGCGTTGCGGCGCTGGTCTTGTCTGCAGAAGGTGTCGCGCCCTCAGCCGTGCCTGGCCGCAGCCGCATGCGCGCCGCGTGGGCGGCGCCGCGCATGCGGCTGCGCAGACCAGACAAGGCGCCGCCACGGGAAGCGGCGTCAGGCGCGCTGCTCGTCGCATCGGCGGCTTGGGCAGCCTTTTGTCGTGTGGGTTCCTGCCGCGCCACCGGCGCTACTTCAGCATCAGCCTTGATGGCGTTTGGGCGTGCAACGGCGGCCTTTACGGGCTGAGCGGCATTGGACGGCTGGGCGGCGGCTTCTGGGCGCGGCGCATCCGTCGCCTTTGTCGGCTGCGGCGGGCGCGGGCCGCCTGGCGCGGGCGGTAGCCTGGGGCCGCGATCGCTACGATTGGAGGTATCCGGCAAACTTACCTCCCAGGCGTACGGGCGGCGGCGCGCGCCTCCGGCGCAGAGGTTGCGTCAGAGGCGACAGACGGGGTCGTGGTGGGTTCGGACAGGCCGAGGTCAGCCAGTTTGCGTCCGATAGTGTCAATTTTCTCCTGGCGCAGCGGCAGATCCTGCGGCCGCACCAATTGTTCGATGGCCATGGGCTTCAGATCGAGGTGGCGCTCGGCCAGCACCTGCAGCCGCTCGGGCCGGATCAGCCGCTGGAACTCGGCGGTCAGCACCGCGCCGAGTTCTTTCTCGCGGCGGATCTGGTGCTTCAGCTTCACCACCTGCTCGGCGAGATAGACCGTGTCATATTTGATCGAATAGGCGTAACCGGCCGATGCGACCAAAGCGACGATGGCGGCGATGTGGAAGATGCGAATGATCACCGCGCTCTCCGTCTGGTCGTCTCTGGCAGCATGGCCAGGCTGGTGACGTCGCCGTCCTCCGCCTGGGCCGGGGCTTCAGTGCGCAGCGCGGCGCGGAGCTTGGCCGAGCGGGCGCGCGGGTTGGCGCGCAATTCGGCCTCCGACGCCGTCACCGGCTGACGCTTCAGCAAGGTGAAGGTCGCGGGCGTCGCGTCGTCCTGCTGCGGCGCAAAGCGGTTGCCGCCGCCGCGCCGCCCCTGGCGGTTGGCGAAGAACTGCTTGACGATACGGTCTTCGAGTGAATGGAAGGTGACCACCACGAGCCGCCCGCCTGGCGCCAGCAGGCGCTCGGCGGCGTGCAGCGCCTGTGCCAGCTCGCCCAGCTCGTCGTTCACCGCAATGCGCAGCGCCTGGAAGGTGCGCGTCGCCGGATGCGGCGCGGTCGGCGGCGCATGCACCACCTTGCCGATAATGTCCGATAAGGCGCGCGTGGTCAGGATCGGCGCTTCCTTGCGGGCGTTGACGATGGCCCGCGCCACCTGCCGCGCCCGGCGCTCCTCGCCGAAGTGGAAAAAGATGTCGGCGAGACGCTCCTCGCTCTCCTCATTGACCAGATCGGCGGCGCTGGGGCCCGACGAGGCCATGCGCATGTCGAGCGGGCCGTCGAAGCGGAACGAGAAGCCGCGCTCGGCCTGATCGATCTGCATGGAGGAGACGCCGATATCCAGCACCACGCCATCGAGCGGCGGCAGGCCGAGATTCTGGGCCGTCTGCTCCATGTCGCTGAAATTGCTCTGCACCAGGGTCAGGCGCCCGCCAAAGCGCGCGACCAGCGGCTGGCCGCCGGCGATCGCCGACGGGTCGCGGTCAAGCGCCGTCAGCCGCGCATCGGGGCTGGCGTTGAGGATGGCGGTGGCGTAACCGCCCGCGCCGAAGGTGCCGTCAAGGAAATTGCCGCCAGCATGGGGGGCGATCGCGTCGATCACCTCCCCCAGGAGCACCGGTACATGAAGGGCCGGTCCGCCAGCGGCGTCGGCTTCGCCGTCGCCGTGGCCCGTCATGCGCCTGACGCCCCTGGGGAGAGTGACGCCGCAGGACCGGCGGACAAGCCTGCCCGGCCCAAATTCTTCTTCAACTCGCGCACCTTGGCCCGCGCCTCTTCCAGATGGAGGCGGAAACGCTCCGGCTCCCAGAGCTGAAACTTGTGCCCGTGCCCGACGAAGGTCACCGCATCGGCGATGCCCGCATGGGCTTTCAGGGCCTCGGAGAAAGTGACCCGGCCTTCCGGATCGACCTTCAGGATTTCGCTGGTCCCGAGCAGGGCCGTCGACAACAGATCCCGCTCTTCCGAGTAGGGCGACAGGGTGTTGAGCAAGCCATTGATCTCCGACAGCAGCGCGTTGCCGCCTGCATCCAGCGCCGGAACGTCCAGCCCCGGATGCACATACAGCCCCTCGAACCCATCGCGCGCCAGCACAGCCCGGAACGTGGCCGGGATGGACACCCGACCCTTGGAGTCGAGCCGGTTGGTGAAGTTGGACACAAACCGGTCCATCGCCAACTGCCGCCCCAAGCCAGTAGCTCCACCCTGCGCCGACAACCGCGCCGGAGCAGGCGTCGGACATCACCCCGGCAGTCGCCGACGCAGCGCGATCAGCGCCACGCCTGCCGGCTGAGACCAGACAGGACGCCTGGCGCTCCGCCCAGCTCTCTGACGGGATGATTTGGGATAACATGGGAGACTATGGGCGTCAATGGAATCAAGGGTTTCGACACGCGCCCAGACGCGCCGCCCGAGTGATTCGTCGACGCCGCCCAGGCGCAGCCCATCATCGGCCCGGCAAGGTTAATGAATCGGTTACGGAGCAAGGGTTAGCGGGGCCAAAGGCCGGCTGGGATCACCGCGCGCATGGCGACGCGATGCGCCGCCGGACAAGTGTTTGCGCACGGTTTGCAGACGCAGGACGGCGACGCCCCAGCAGCGCCGGGGCGTTAACCATCTGACATTTTCGTGAAGGGGCGGACGGAACATCCGCAGCGAGGCGCCCCCCCCCGCGCGACGTGTGGAAGGCGTGCAAGCTTTCGCGATGCAAGAAAAAGCCAGTCGGCCTGTAAGCCGGGTTCTGTAAGGCCCAGTTCCGCAAGCGCAACTGGACGTGACGACCATTCATCTGGGACGGTCGTTACCGACCGCCTCTAGCAACCAACCCGGACGATCTGGCCGGAAAAGCCCGCGCTTGCGCGCACGTCGTCCCTATTTGGTCTTGCTCCCGGCGGGGCTTGCCATGCCGTCTGCGTCGCCGCATCCGCGGTGCGCTCTTACCGCACCCTTTCACCCTTACCTCCGGCGAACCGGCGGCGGTATACTCTCTGTGGCGCTTTCCCTGGGGTCGCCCCCGCCGGACGTTATCCGGCGCCGTTTTTCCGTGGAGCCCGGACTTTCCTCTGCGGGGCAGCGGTCGTCCGGCCAACTGGCGCTGGTGGTGTGACGGCGCCATCGCCGCGCGTCAACCCCTCGCCTGCCCGCCGCTGCGCATTCGTCGGGGACGCACGCGCCCGGCATGCATCTTCCGTCGAGCATATTGCGCCAGGCCTCTTGCGCCAGGCCTCTTGCGCGATGCCGCCACGGCAAAAGGCCCGCCGAGACATTGACGTCGCGACGGGCCTGCAGCTGCATTCACGCCAATTTGGTCAGTTGCTCGCCATCATCGTGCGAACCCGCGAGCAATAACGCGCCGCGTGGGCGCTGAGCCGCTCGGTACGATGGCCGCCCTGATATTTCATGATGGTCTTGCAGGTGTCGCCGCCAGCCAGACGATAGGCGACCGCCAGATATTTGACGCCATAGCGCAAGTTCACATCAGGATCGAGCAGACCCTGAACACTGCCGGCATAGCCCATGGAGCGGGCAGTGTTGGGATGGATCTGCATCAGGCCGGTATAGGGACCATTGCGCGCCGATGGATTGTAGCGGCTCTCCACCCGCACCACCGCATCGGCCAGCGCCACCGGCACGCCGTGGGCGCGGGCGTGGCGCTCGATCAGCCCGGCGACCTGGGCGCGGGCGGCGGCGTCGCGAGCCGCGCCACGGGCATGGCGTCGGCCACGGCGCGGCTCCTCCGCCATCGGCCCTGCCGCCATGTCCTGCGGCGGGGCTTCACGCTGCGGCTTGCCGGAGAGGAATTTGAACAGGTCGAAGCCGCCCGAACGTTGCGCCGCGGCAGGCGCCGGAGCCGCAAGCGCGGCCTGTTGCACGGGGGCCGTCATGGCCGGGTCTGCCCCCGAAGTCTGCGCATCCTGCGGCGCAGTCGCGGCCATTTCGGTCGCGGCCTCCAGCCCAGCAGGGCGGCGCGGCGGCATGGGGGCGCGGGCGACAAGGCGCGCATCGCTGGCCCCGGCTTCGGCGTCGACAGTCTCTGCAGGGGCCTGCCCGGCTGGCTGCGCGTCTGGGACAAGGGTGGCTGGCGCACTTGCGGTCTGCACAGCCGGGGCGCCAGACGCCGCCGGCGCGGCTGCTTCAGCGGCAAGATCGCCAGGCCGCAGCGGCGGCAGCGGCGCGCGGCTGACAACCCGGCGCGCTTCGGCGGATGGGGATGGAGCAGGCGCCATCTGGCCGCCCTCGTCCGCAGGAGCCTGCGCCGCGACTGGGGCAGAGCCGACGGCTGGCGCACGCTCAACCGCCGCGACTGCGACGGGCGCGTTTGCCGGGGCGGCGTCAGGCCGCTCACTGCGCTTGTCGGACCCGGCGGCTGGCTTCTTGGCCGGGGCCGCCGGTTTGGCGTCCTTGCCGCCAGTTTTGCCGGCCGCTGGCGGCTTGTTGGCGGCTTTACCGTCGGCTTTACCGGCGGGCGCGCCCCAGGCCGAACCCTTGCTATAGCCTGAAGAACCGAAGCCACCGAGGGGCCCCGGCCCCTGCGCCAGATGCTGGGACGTCGCTTGCTGCGGCGAAGATTGGGGAGAAGCCGGCTGTTGGGAAGCCGACTGGCCGAGAACAGGAGCGCCGCCTGCCATCAGGCAGACCAGCGACAGGGCTGTCGTCGTGGTCAGTTTCAAACCGTATTACCCCCTGGCGCGTGGCCATCACCGCCCCATACAGCGTGTCGCTGAAGTATGGCGCGTCCGTATGCGGCGGGCAGCACGCCACAGGCGCGTTTCCGCAAACACACGACCTTGAAACCCTGGAGCCCGCCATCATCACGCCGAGGCGCCTCAGGCTCCGAAACGAATGCGATCACATCATCGCGCCCGGCGACGGCGACCGCCGCGCGGCGTCATTCGGGAGGGGCGAAGTCTGGTTCAGCCTGCAACGGGTGAACCCGTGCGCCCCAATGGCGCATTAACCCCAGAGTGGGCCACAGCCACGGAGCCTGCCCGACCTATGGCGCGAGGCCACAACTGCCCACCCCCTGCATCGCCGCCCTCACGGGCCGACGATCGTCCATGGCGCGAATGTCACCGGCAATTGCGGCCAACATCGGGCGCGATCAAGACAATGAACATGGTGTGCATCTGGTTAATCGCGCCAGATTTGTCGCAGAAATCAACAGTGAGCGCAAATCCCGTGGGCGCGCCAACGCCAGGGCAGACCGCTGTTCAACACCCACGATCACGCTTCAGTTCATTGCAAAGCAACAGATCTACAGCCATGGTCACGCTATATTTGCAGCGAGGGCGCAGCCGCCTCCCTGTCTCAGCGTCGTGCCACTGTAGCGCCATGGTTGCTTCACAAGCTCCGCGCCTATGGCGTCCGAAAATGCGACGGTCGATGGCGCCGCCGACCGGGTCAGCCGGGAACCGGATTGGCGAGGCGCGCCAGCAAATTGGGAACCCGGAGCGGTGGCGCGGCATTGTCCGCTCAAGGCCGTCACCAAGGGCTGTAACCGGCGACGTGCGCCGCAAGTGGGAGAAAAGCGATGAAAAAGTATCTGGCCATGGGATTGATCGCTGTCGGCCTCGCCGCCTGCCAGACCCCGGGTGAACGCGCCGTGGGCGGCGCGGCGATCGGCGGCCTCGCTGGCGCGGCGATCGGCGGCGCGGCCACTGGCACCGGCGGCGGCGCATTGGCCGGCGCGGCGATCGGCGCTGGCGCTGGCGCTGTCGTCGGCGCTGGCACCGCCAATTGCCGCACCTATTATTACGGCGGGCGCCGCGTCCGCGAGTGCTATTGAGCTGAGAGCCTGACGCCGGGGCCAGCGTCCGCCTGACGGCGAATGGCTGGTCACCCGGCGTCGGGGACGCCAGGCGGCGAGTGGTCAGGCGGCGACTGGTCAAGAGATAACCGGGCATGTGGCGGCAGCCATGTGGCCGGTTTTTTTGTGCTCAGCTCTGAGACGCTGGCGCGGCGTTTGCCCAGCCGCGGAATGCAGCGTGGCCTCGGCCGTGGACAACCATCTTTAGCCTCGAAAAAAACGCGAACGGATGGTTCCATGCCAGCCATGACCGCCGATTCCCGCGCGCCTCGCCCTGCCCTGTCCCCGTCGACGCGCGCCAAGCGCAGCGACGCGCGCTGCTGCGCTGCGGTCTCCAGCCCGCGCACGCCGGTGGGCGTGCGCTGATGAGCGTATGGGGCAAGCTCGGCGGACTGGGCATTGGCGCCGTGCTGGGCGGACCGCTCGGCGCCCTGGTCGGCGCGGCCACCGGCCATGCGCTATTCGACCATCCGGACAGCCCCGGCGCCCAGGCGCTCGCCGCCACCGGGCGGTTTCTGCAGAGCTCCGGCCTGTTTGCGCCTAGCGGGGCGTTTGGCCCGCCGCCGCCCGAGGTGGTCTATGCCACGGGCCTCGTCGCCTTGTGCGCCAAAATGGCCCGGGCCGACGGCGTCGTCACTCATAATGAGATCGCCGCCTTTCGCCGCATTATTGACGTGCCCGCCGCCGATCTGCCGCGCGTCGAGCGCCTGTTCGATCTGGCGCGCCAGACCACCCATGGCTACGACGCCTACGCCCGCCAATTGGCCAGCATTTTCGCCGACAACCGGCTGTTGCTGGAAAATGTCATCGACGCCTTGTTCGAAATCGCCAGGGCCGACCATGCCATCCATGAGGCGGAGCTGGCGTTTTTGCACGATGTGGCGGCGATCTTCGGCTTCAGCGAGGATGAGTTCGCCTGCATCAAGGCCAATCACGTCGCCATGCCCGACGATCCCTGGCAGGTGTTGGGCGCCCATCGCGGCATGAGCGATGCCCAGCTGCAGCAATGCTATCGCCGGCAGATCGCCGAGCATCACCCTGACCGGCTGATGGCGGCGGGCCTGCCGCCCGAGGCCATCGCTGTCGCCAATGACCGCGCCGCCGCCATCAATGAGGCGTGGGCCCGCATTCGCGCCAACCGCATGCGCGCAGCGGCGGCCTGAACCTGCGCGCTTGAGCTTTGCCCCCATCTGCGTCACATGACAGCGTTTGACGCCGTGTAATGCGCTGGCGCGCAATGCAAACGGCGGTTCGCCCGCCCGCTGTTCCGCGCTCTCCCGCACGACGTGAACCACAGGCCTTGCCGTCGCCGACGCGCCGCCAGTCACTGGAGCCGACATGTCCTTGCCGCAACCTGACAGCCCCGTCGCCGCCAAGGTCTTCCCCTCCCCCAATCATGGCGAACGCGCCGGCGGCCAGGCGCCGCGCCTGCTGCTGCTGCACTACACGGGCATGGCCGATGCGGGCGAGGCGCTGCAGCGCCTGTGCAACCCGGTGGCCGAGGTCTCGGCGCATTATTTTGTGTTCGAGAACGGCCATGTGTTGCAGCTCGTGCCGGAGGCGCGCCGCGCCTGGCACGCCGGCGCAGGCAGCTGGTATGGCGTCAACGACATCAATTCCGCCTCGATCGGCATTGAGATCGCCAACCCTGGCCACGCCGGCGGGCTGCCGCCCTACCCTGACGTGCAGATCGCCGCCGTCACCCGCCTGTGTCAGGACATCTGCCAGCGCTGGTCGATCCTGCCCGAGAACGTGCTGGCCCATTCCGATGTGGCGCCGCAGCGCAAGGAGGATCCGGGCGAGTTGTTCCCTTGGGAGCGCCTTGCCCAGGCGGGCGTCGGCCATTGGGTGCGCCCGGCGCCGGTCAGCGGCGGCCGCTTCCTCAGCCCCGGCGAAGGCGGCCCGCCGGTTGAGGCGCTGCAGGCCATGCTGGCGCTTTATGGTTATGGCGTCGCCATCACCGGCCAGTATGACGCCGAGACTGAGGCAGTGGTCCGCGCCTTCCAGCGCCATTTCCGCCCGGAGCGCATCGACGGCGTCGCCGACGCCTCGACCATCACCACCCTGCGCGACCTGATCGCCGGCAAGCAGGGGCCAATGGTCGGCTGACCACGGCCCGGCGCGCGCCATGGCCCGAACGACGCCCGGGCTTTGGTCCGTCGCGTCGCTCTCCCCGCCAGCCCTGCGTTCTGCGTAACAGGGAACGGACGCGGGCCGCCTTGCGCAGCCCGGCGCCGGGGCGTATCTCTGGGCTTGCGCCATCTGGCGCATCCGGGGAGTGCCCGGGCCAGCGGCGAACGGGGGCGATCGGCCCTGCGTCAGCCTAAAGGCCGGGCTGAGATGGCGTTACGCCAAATCCTTTGAACCTGATCCGGCTCGCGCCGGGCCAGGGGCCTGCGGCGGCGCCCGCCCATCCGGGCATGCGCGCCTGCGCATGGAGCTGTTCCGGCGCAACCGCGCCAGCGCGACGCCAGCGGCCTCTGGACCATCAGCGCGGATACACAGCACGGGATCGCGCCCGGTCGCTTGCGGCGAAAGGCGCTGGTTCCGCATCGGCGGAGGGACGGAGTTGCACGCCCAGCCACAGACCAGTCGCCCGGCGCCGCGCGCGCCGACAGACGCCGGCTTGCCGGCGGTATCCATCGTCGGCGCCGGCGTCGCCGGCAGCTGGTGCGCTTTGGCCCTCGCCGCCGCCGGATGCCAGGTGACGCTGTATGATCGTGGCCCCGGCGATCTGGTCGGCGCCACCAGCTTCTGGGCGGGCGGCATGCTGGCGCCCGATTGCGAGGCGGAGGTTTCCGAGCCGCTGGTGATGCGCCTCGGCCACCGCTCGCTGACCCTGTGGCGCGAAGCCTTTCCTGACATCGCCTTTAACGGCTCGCTGATCGTCGCCCATCCGCGCGACCGCGCCGATTTCCAGCGCTTCGCCCGCATCACCCCCGGCCATGAGCGCCTCGACGCCGCTGGCATCGCCGCGCTGGAGCCGGCGCTGGAGGGGCGTTTCCGCGACGGCCTGTTCTTCCCGGTGGAAGGCCATGTGGAGCCGCGCCGGATGATCCCGGCCATCCACCAGCGCCTGCGCGACCTCGGCGCCGATCTGCGCTTCGGCGTTGACGTCGCCCCCGACAGCCTCGACGGCGTGGTGCTCGACTGCCGTGGCGTTTACGCCCGCGAGGCCCTGCCCGGCCTGCGCGGCGTCAAGGGCGAGGTCGTCACCATCGAGACGCCGGAGATCGCGCTCAGCCGCCCGGTGCGGCTGCTGCATCCGCGTTGGCCGCTTTACGTGATCCCCCGCCCCGACCACCGCTTCGTCATCGGCGCCACCACCATTGAAAGCGAAGACGACCGCATGTCGGTGCGCTCGGCGCTGGAATTGATGAGCGCCGCTTTCGCCATCCACCCGGCGTTTGGCGAGGCGCGCATTGTGGAGATGGGCGCGGGCCTGCGCCCGGCCTTCCCCGACCATGCGCCGCGCGTTGCGGTGAGCGGCCGCATCGCCCGCGTCAATGGCCTGTATCGCCATGGCTTCCTGATGGCGCCGGCCATCGCCGAGGCGGTGAAGCGCTGGCTGGTCGACGGCGTCCGCGACGACGAGCTGATCGTTGAGGCAGCCGGCGGCGTGACCGCGCCCCACGCCCAGCGCGACATTTCGCCCGCCGGCCACGCCGCCCGCTGAGGCGCACGCCCTGCGCCAGTCGGTGAACCTGCAGCGCGCCTGGCCTATAATGGACGCCTGATCTGACCTGAACCCGGAGACAGCCTGATGTCCCTGAACGAACTTCAGACCATCCGCCTCACCGTCAATGGCGAAAGCCAGGAGGTCGAGGCCGCCAGCATTCACGGCCTGCTCAGCGCCCTGGGCTATGAGGGCGACTTTATCGCCGTCGCCGTCAACCACAGCGTCATTCCGCGCGCCCGCTGGGGCGAGGACATGCTGCGGGTTGGCGATGACATCGAAATTGTGTCGCCGCGCCAGGGCGGCTAGAGCAGGGTGCGTGCAGACGGGGCGGCGTTTGGCGCCCCGCGCGTCTCGCCCCGCCGGATGCGACCTGCCGTTGCGACGACCGCAGCGGCAAAGTGGAGTTGACCATGCTGAAGCTCTATGGCGTGGAGCTGTCCTCCCGCCTGATGATTGGAACCGCGCTGTATCCGTCGCCGGCGGTGATGCAGGCGGCGGTGCGCGCCTCGGGCGCCGGCATAGTCACCGTCTCGGTGCGGCGCGAGACCGCCGGCGGCGCCACCGGCGACAGTTTCTGGTCGCTGATCCGCGAGCTGGATGTGAAAATCCTGCCGAACACCGCTGGCTGCCGCACGGTGCGCGAGGCGGTGACCACGGCGCAGCTGGCGCGCGAATTGTTCGGCACGCCGTGGATCAAGCTGGAAGTGGTGGGTGACGACGACACGCTGCAGCCCGACGTGGTGGGGCTGGTGGAAGCCGCCGACATCCTGATCCGCGATGGCTTTGAGGTGTTTCCCTATTGCACCGAGGATCTGACGGTGGCGACGCGCCTCGTCGACGCCGGTTGCCAGGTGGTGATGCCGTGGGCGGCGCCGATTGGCAGCGCCAAGGGCATCGTCAACCCTGGCCCGCTCAGCCTTCTGCGCAACCGCTTTCCTGATATTGCGCTGGTGGTCGACGCTGGCCTCGGCGCCCCGTCACACGCCGCCCACGCCATGGAGCTGGGCTATGACGCGGTGTTGCTGAACACGGCGGTGGCCAAGGCCGCAGATCCGGTGGCCATGGCGCGGGCCTTCGGCCAGGCGGTGGACGCCGGACGCACCGGATATGAGGCGGGTCTGATGGCGCCGCGCGACTTTGCCTCTCCGTCAACCCCGGTGCCAGGGACGCCGTTCTGGCATGCTGCAGACTCCTGATCGCTTCTATCCCATCGTCGACAGCGTGGCCTGGGTCGGGCGCCTTGTGCGCGCCGGCGTGCGCACCGTGCAATTGCGGGCCAAGGACCTCGACCACGCCGCAGCCGTCGCCGCCATTCGCGACGCCCTCGCCGTGACCGTCGCCGCCGACGTGCAGCTGGTGGTGAATGACTATTGGCAGGCGGCCATCGAGGCTGGCGCCGGGCATCTGCACCTGGGCCAGGAGGATCTGGTCGACGCCGACCTCGCCGCCATCCGCAAGGCGGGCCTGACGCTGGGCATCTCCACCCACGACGAGGCCGAGCTGGAGACCGCCCTCGCCGCGCAGCCGGATTATGTGGCGCTGGGGCCGATCTGGCCGACGACGCTGAAGGTGATGCGGTTTGGCCCGCAGGGGCTTGAGCGCATCGGCCAGTGGAAAAAGCGCATCGGCGCCGTGCCGCTGGTCGCCATCGGCGGCGTCACCCTGGAGCGCGCGCCCGATGTCTTCGCCGCCGGGGCCGACAGCATCGCCGTGGTCAGCGACGTCACCATGAACCCCGACCCGGAAGCCCGCGTCGCCGCCTGGCTCAGCTTTGCCGACGCAGGACGCTGAACGAGGCTGAGCGCCTGGCAGGTGGCGACGAAACGCGCCGCCAACTGCAACACGCTTCCAGCTGCAACGCGCAAACGGCGAACCGCACTCCACAACCACCCCAGCGCCGTCATGCCCGCGCTCGTCGCGGGCATCCACGTCTTCACCCACGGCCGGACCAGCCGCGAGGCACTGGCCGCGCGCCCAACAGGCCCGCGCCCTCACCCAGCCTTCCATGCTGGCGCAACACCGCCCGACGCGTGGCGCAGGGGCGCCAGGACGCCAGGTCTCCAGGACGTAAGGCGCCCAGCCCAGGGGAGGCCGCCCCCAGGCCGTTGCCCCTCAGCCCCACGCAAAGCTCACATCTCGTAATCGACGACGATCAGCCCCTTCATGCCGCCTTCAGTGATCGCCAGCAGCGGCCGCCCGGCGCGCATGTGCGCCGGATGGGTCAGGTAGACATCGCGCGCCGCCGCATCAACGAAGTCGAGGACGATGGCGTGGGCGAAGCCCTGGGACATCACCTCCGGGCTGACGTCGGCGCCGCAGCTGGCGGCGACAATGCCGGGCACCTCGCCTTGAAGATCCACCACCCCCTGCATGGCGGCGGCGATCTGCGCGCCGGAGGCCGAGGCCTGAAAGCGGACAAGCACAATATGGCGGATCACTGGCGTCTCTCCCATGGCGACCGTCCTGCCCCCTGGTTCATCCAGAGCGCGGCGGCGCTTTTGCCAGCGAGTGTGAAAGCGGCGAATGACGTTGTCGACCCGCCAAAGCCCGGCGCCGCGCCGTCATCCTGGGGTTATCCAACGCCACGCTTTGCGCCAGGAGCGGCGCGCAGCCGCCTCAATGTCAGCCAGCGCGCAACCGCCGCAATGGCAGCCGGCGTGCGACGGCGCACTGTCGATTGGCGGCGGCGGCGCCATAAGGGTCGCGCTCGCTGAGGGCGGACACGGCGACTGCGTCCTCCATGGCCAAACACCGTCATGCGGGCATCGATCGGCCCTGGACCGCCCTGAACGACCAGTCGTAGCCAGCTAGGGGCGCCCCCTTTCGCCATCCCATGCGGGCGGAAAACGCGCCGCATGGCGCCAAATCACTTCGCGACGCTTAACGCCAACGCTTTTTCACGACGGCAGATTGTCACACCTTGCGGTCGTGCACAGGCAATTGTGACGCCAACGACGCTGCGGCGGCGAACACCACTCCACTACTTGCGACGACACCATTCGGCGCATCCTGCCAGATGTTCGCGACGCCTGGTCGCGACGTTTTGAAGTTTTGACGACAGTAAATCGCCTGATCCATATATGTGGACGGAGAGGAATTTTATCCAAGTTCCGAGCATTTTGTCGCAGGGTTCCGGTTGCAGATGGAACAATGCGTCACATTCTCGTCAACTGGCTCCCGTTGTTGCGCCCATCCGCAACAACGAAGGACGGACAGTTGTTTTTTAAGGTGAATTTCTTGGCCGCCACCCTGGTTGGGGCCGCGGCTGTCACGGCGAGCGCCGCATTTGCTGACACCAATTCCCGCTATTCCGGCCAGCACGGCGTCGCCAGCTGGTATGGCCCTGGCTTCTACGGCCGCAAGACCGCCAATGGCGAACGCTACACCGGCAAGGGCCTCACCGCCGCCCACCGCACCCTGCCCTTCGGCACGCTGGCGCGGGTGACCGACAAGCGCTCCGGCCGCTCCATCGTCGTGCGCATCAACGACCGCGGCCCATTCAAGCGCGGCCGGGTGATCGACCTGTCCTCCAGCGCAGCCAAAGCCCTCGGCATGAACGGCCTCGCCCAGGTCGTGGTCACGCCTGTGGTCCGCACCGCCCAGACGGCCCAGCAGTAACCCTGCGGCCGACCTGTCTGTGGGGGGCGTGCGTGAACGCCTCCCCGGCCTCTGCGCCACGACAGTTCACCGCCGCGGCAAATGACAAATCACCTGCCATGCGTTACGGTTTCATGTTCATACGAACGTATGCGGAATGGGTCCATTCCGCACAATAGCAGCAGCCTCGTCCTCATATTTCCCGTACGGTTGCATTGGAAATTAAAGGCAGCATCAGACTTATTCTGCCCAGAGGCAAAGCTGGCGCCTGAGCGCCAGATAACGACGACGAAGCCGGCGCCACCGCCAATGGGGGCAGGGGTGATCTACGCGCGATCCGCGCAGCACCTTGGCCCGGACGGTAGCAGGCGCTTCACGCCCGCACCCACAACAGTCACCGCGCAAGTCCTGTAATACCAGGATGCGAAGATGCTGACGCATCCGCATCCTGAAATGCTCAGGCGCCGCACCAGCTTAACCAGAACCCGATGAGCCACGCTCATCGGGTTCTGGTATAAGTCGCCCTGGTCCACGATACTGTGCATCTTCGCAAACATTAAATGTATAAATGAGGCTCACCCATCATATGGGGGGGGGGCCCAATGCCACTTGATCCGCCAATTCCTGTAGCTTTGACTAAAAATACCTTCGTTCTGAACTTTCCGTATGAGCTGCAATTCACCATCCCCCTCAATATTGGGGCCGCACACGGAGATCAGATCGCACTTTACATCAATGACGACCAGATGCTTGGCCAGCCAGCCTACACGGCGGTGCGCCTTGACCCAACCAGCGTCTCCATCATCACGACGATGAAGCAAGCCTTCCAACCGGGGCCTAACACGGTCGTGTACCGGATTACCAACGCCGCCGGACAAACCTCGCCGACCCTCGTTTCAGCTTCAGCGAGCATAACTGAGGAGTTGCCTCCGCCACCGCCACTTCCATATCCCCCCTTAACAGCCCAAATAGCTTTCATTTCTAGAGAATTTCAACCACGCAAATGGTCGACTTCCGACAATGGATACAGAACGGAGTTCCTCGCCGACGCATACAATAACGCTACACATTCGGTAAATGGCACAACATATCCAATGTCGTTCGAATCAATACCAGATGCCGAACTTATTATTGAAGCTATTGCGCCAACTGATATTTATCGTGTTGATGACTACAATATTATTATTACACACCACAGTAACCGTGCCGCTTTTAATCTTACGCAAAAAAAAAACGCTGCAAAAGGATGTGCATTGATGGCGCAAATTTTGACAGAATTTACGACGTTCCTTATGTATA
>NZ_JCAWFG010000092.1:0-38826 GCF_059740505.1 Camelimonas sp. FR25
GGCGCGATCCGCATGGCGGCGACCTGTATGTCTTCCGGGGGCGCGGCGGGGCGCTGTGCAAGATCCTGTGGCACGACGGGATCGGCATGTCGCTTTATGCGAAGCGGCTGGAACGCGGTCGGTTCATCTGGCCCGCGACAGAGGGCGGCGCGATTGCCTTAACTGCGGCCCAGCTTGGCTATTTGCTCGAAGGGATTGATTGGCGCAATCCGCAACACAGCTGGCGGCCACGCAGCGCCGGCTGAGCAAAAATAGTTGGGGCCAGACGGCATTTTGGGGCGCCACAAACGTCTTGATGTGTGATTCAATCGGCTCATGAAAGCCATGGCCAGCCCAGTTCCTGACGATGTCGCAGCGCTGAAAGCAGCGCTTGCCGCCGCCGTGGAGCGGGCTGACCGGGCGGAAGCAGACCTGAGGGCCGCCGAGGCAGAAGCCGCCGTAGCCCGGGCCCAGCTCGCCGATGACCGGGCGCAGATCGCCCATCTGAAGCTGCTCATTGCGAAGTACAAACGTGAGCGCTTTGGCGCCTCCCCGGAGCGGACCGCCCGCCTGCTCGACCAGCTTGAGCTGCAGCTGGAGGAGCTTGAGGCTGGCGCGACCGAGGACGAGCTTGCCGCAGAGAAAGCCGCCGCCCGCGCGACCACGCCTGTCGCCGCGTTCCGCCGCAGGAAGCCGGCCCGCCAACCTTTCCCTGAGCACCTGCCGCGCGAACGGGTGGTGGTCGAAGCCCCGCGCGCCTGCGCCTGCTGCGGCGGCGAGCGGCTGCGGAATCTGGGCGAGGACATCACCGAGACGCTGGAGGTGATCCCGCGCCAGTGGAAGGTGATCCAGACGGTGCGGGAGAAGTTCTCGTGCCGCGACTGCGAGGCCATCGCTCAGGCTCCGGCGCCATTCCATGTCCTGCCGCGCGGCTGGGCCGGTCCCAAACTTCTGGCCCAGATCGTGTTCGAGAAGTTTGGCCAGCATCAGCCGCTCAACCGCCAGTGCGAGCGCTATGCCCGCGAGGGGGT
Organism: Camelimonas sp. FR25; assembly: GCF_059740505.1. NCBI lineage: Bacteria > Pseudomonadati > Pseudomonadota > Alphaproteobacteria > Hyphomicrobiales > Chelatococcaceae > Camelimonas > Camelimonas sp. FR25. The sequence goes on from NZ_JCAWFG010000092.1 coordinate 1,011, forward strand.
GCCGCTGAGCCTGTCGACGCTGGCAGATCAGGTGGGCGGCGCGGCCTCGGTGCTGACCCCGCTGTTCTCGCGGATTGAGGCGCATGTGCTGGCCGCCGGCCGGCTGCATGGCGACGACACCACGGTTCCGGTTCTTGCGAAGGGCAAGACCGATACGGGGCGGCTCTGGACCTATGTCAGGGATGACGCCCCCTGGAGCGGCCCCGCGCCGCCGGCGGCCGTCTTCTATTACTCACGTGACCGCCGGGGCGTTCATCCGCAGGAGCACCTCAGGGCATGGAGCGGCATTCTGCAGGCCGACGCCTATGGCGGTTACAATGAGCTCTACAGGCCAGAGCGCGCGCCAGCCCCCATTCTGGAGGCCGGCTGCTGGGCGCACGCAAGGCGCAAGTTCTTTGAGCTTGCCGACATCGAAAGCGCCGCCCGCAAGTCGGCCCGGGGACAGAAGCCGCCGTCCGTCTATCCGCGGGCGCTGGACGCCATTCGTCTGATCGACAGCCTGTTCGCGATCGAACGCGACATCAATGGGGCCAGCGCCAGCGAGCGCCGGGCCGTGCGCCAGATGCGCAGCACGCCAGTGATTGCGGAGCTGGAGGTATGGCTTGGCCAGACCCGGGGCCAGTTCAGCCGTGGCCATCCGCTGGTCAGGGCCATCGGCTATCTGACCCAGCGCTGGCCAGCGTTCATGCGCTTTCTCGATGACGGCCGGATCTGCCTGTCGAACAACGCCGCCGAGAGGGCGCTGCGCGGCGTCGCGCTCGGCCGCAAGGCATGGCTGTTCTGCGGATCGGATCGCGGCGGACAGCGCGCTGCGGCGATGTATAGCCTGATCGTCACTGCCCGCCTGAACGACGTTGATCCTCAGGCGTGGCTGGCCGATGTCCTCGCCAGAATCAATGGCATCCCGGCGGCGCGCCTTGATGAACTGCTACCGTGGAACTGGAAGGCGGCCACTGCGGGGTAAGGCATCGCCTGAGGCAGAGGCGTCTCACATGCGGGGTTCACCGGATGCTTACGTTGAGGCCGGATGCCGATATTGTTGAGCTTCATGGCTGCGGTCGATGATGCGGCCCTGGCGGAAGGTGTAGATCGCCTGCGTCAGGGCATGGCGCTGCTCGCCATAGCCGGCGCCCGTTCTGGAGCCGACCTCCAGCTCCATCAGTCGCTCGGCGGCGAAACCAATCATGTCACGCAAAAGGTCGGCGTCTGCGCTCTTTTCGACGAGCACGCGGAGGTCCATCATGAGCTTGGTCATCGGGGATGCTTCCAGGTTCAGGTTAGTTCGCAAACACACCTTACCTGCAAACCCGATGGCCAACCCCACCTACACCACGTCACGGGAAACGACCTCGGCTCTTGCCGTTAGAAGCGACCCCGTAGGGTTCATGCGATCGCACTTCTCCCCTTCAGCCAGACCAGCCGGGTGAAGTTGTACGCCAGATTGGCCATGCCGATCTTCAGTCGGGCCCGCGCCATGCCAACGGTCAACGGAGCAGGTCAACTGCCCCCACCAATCTCATTGACTGGTCGGGGCAACAAACCGGTGATGCTCACAGTATAAGACAGAACGCTACCGAAGGCCTCCTTACGTCAAGGCGGCAAGCTCCCGCTGCAGAACTGCCAGTCGGGGAACCATCTGCGTCTCATAGCTATACAAGTCTTCAGCCTTTCTGTAACCGCTTTCGCCGATTTTCTTCAGGTCAGCCGGGTTTTCCCGGTACCAGAGAATACGGTCAACGATGGCATCGACCTCATGAGGCACGATGACGAGGTCCTCACCGTCAGAGAAATGCATATTCATGCCAAGCGGATCCGTGCAGAACAAAGCGACCTGTTGCAGCATCGCATCCGAACCGCAGCCCGTTGGGAACCCGTCGAATGCGCCCTCCATCAATACGAAGGGTACGTTGCACAGGAGGATCAGGTCCTTATCTGCGTAGAATGACGAGAACCATTCTGGCTCGCGACCGCCGTAGAAAGTGATCTTGTCCTCAAGCCCATCAATGGGCAGATCACTGGCTGAAAATCCGCCGACGACGTGAAAACGACATTCTGGGGCGATTTTTACGAGCTCCCTGGCGACGTCGAGGAAGATATCATAGCCTTTGTCATGTCCATCAGGCATGTACTTGTGGGCCGCAAAACAGATATCCAGCGTCGACTTGCCGAAACCAAACTTCAATCTTTGCGATTGGGGGGCTTTGGATTCTGTTTTTGGCGTCACCACTCCGTAGATTAAATCAACTTTGTCGGGACTGACAAATTTGTGAGAGATAAGGTAATCTTGGGTATATGCCTGGGTGACGATCACACGGCGGAACATTTCGCTGTCAAACACGCGTTTGAGAAGTGCATCCGACGCGGCTACGCCGACCCGGAAGGCGCCGCCGGGATATAGCGTGAAAATAAACGGGATTCGGTTACGTTCAAAAAACTCGACATTCTCCCAAGCGTTACCAAGGAACACTGTGTAGCCGAGCCGTGCTGTGAGGTCTGGCACCTTGTCGCATGCAAGAATCCTGCCTTTGAGTGCGGGCCTGCTAGACTCGTGCGCGGCGATGACCTCGTCCAGTGAGCGTTTTTCTTCGAAAAAATGAAAGGCAGAACCGGACGTGTAGGCGACAGAACGGGGGATCTCCGTCAAATAGGCGTCGTACTCCTCGGCCCGAAAAGCAGACTGCGGATGAGGGTAGACGTTGTCGACAATAACCAAGTCGTAATCCGTAGCCTGTGGCCATTGTTCCCGCTGTTTGAAGGACGGTCGACCAACCGCTCTAATCGGCGCAGTGAGGACATGCCGAATGCGTGATTTCTTTGACGTCAACCATTGGTCGATCCGATCGAAGCGGGCCGAAATTCTTGCGAGTTCTTGGCCGACTGCGAACAAAAGGTCATGGATCATCACCAGCCTGGTCCGGTCTCCGGATTCGGAGCCATGCCGGGCATCGTCATAACCAACGAGCCCATTTGCCAGGAGTTCGTCGTAACGCAGCCTGTTTATCGCCAGATAGGTCCCAAACTCCCGATCGTAACGATACTCGAGATGATGATTGACTTTGACGACCATCGTTGCAGCCGCAGACAATTGCTGAAATTCGGATTGTCCGGACCAGATCCCATGATGATGTCTTCGATAAGCAGCCATAGCTTCTGGGAAATATTTAATCTTGCCGCACTCGGCGTTGAGAATATCGAATAGCCAGTCACAGCCAGGCTGCTGGTACAACCAGTCCGGAATGGTGCCAACCTGCCCGTTGCGGATCATACACGAAGGAGTAGAAATATAGTCTCCGGTGCAGAGATCGTGAACACTTGTCGTATCGGCAACGCCTTTGAGCAGCAGATCTCCAAGAGAGCCGCTCTCGTCTGTAACGTAAACATTGTGACAGCAAATCGCATAATCTGGATTATTTCTGAGGAAATTCACTTGCTTCTGAAGTTTATTACTACTTGTCCAGAAATCGTCGCCTTCCAGAAAAGCGACAAAAGTGCCTCGGCAGGCACTATAAGTATCGAGATAATTTGTGACAGCGCCGACATTTGAAGTGCGCTCGAGCAATCTGATTTTGTCGGGATAAGCCCTCTGAAACCTTCTGCAGATCGCGCGGGTTCTGTCAGTGGAGAGGTCCTCTCCAATCACTATTTCGTATGTAAAATCAACGACCTGATCCAGCACACTCTGGATCGCCTGCGCAATGTATTTCTCTTGATTGTAAGTGATCATCGATACTGAAACGAGAGGCTTCGCTGCGTAGGGCGACTCGAAGCTTTTTGTCCGGGCCTTCCACTCGAAGATGCTGCACTGCTCCCTAAGCTTAGCCAGGCGACGAGAAACGTCACGATCAAGTTTAACCAGAATTGTGAAGGTTTCTCCCGAATAAAGGATTTGAAGCGACAACCGCGCAAGGGCGAGAGCGGGCTTCACCGAAGCCCAATCGGTGTCGTCGAGGACCAGCACGTCTCCATCTTTCATCAGACTCGTGTAGCGCTCAACATCCTCCATCACGAACCGCGTATCGTGGTTTCCATCGATGTGGATCATCAACGGTGAGGCCACGGCCTCCGCGATTGTTGGGAAAGCTGCGGCGGACGCCTGCCTGATGATCGTGGTGCTCGCGTCGAGATTCAGCGCCGCCCGGCGGTCAAGAAACTCGTTGTATAATTTGTCCCAGTTGGCCTCCTGAATGAAAGTCTCGACAGCTTCCCTGATTTCGTCAGAAAGATCTTCCTCAACGGCCGCAGCCCGGGAATAGGGATCGATCCCAAAGCTGTGACCGCCTCTTTGTTCGAACGACCAGGCGAGAGGGAGAAAACTTCTTCCGCGATAGACGCCGATCTCAACATATGTCGTCAGGCTTTGATGCTCCGCCAAAGCCGCCATAATAGCGGTTTTTTCGAAGCTGCTGCCTCCACCCGTATCGACTGGTACGGAATACGTGATGTCGATCAGTCGATCAAAGTTTACCATCATAGGGTGTCTTTCGCCGTGTCGCCATTAACCAGAACGATTACCCGTCTGTGCGAGCCGCTGTCAAACCGGCGCAGGCAGCGTGCCCGACGGTTTTCGCCTGTGATCGCCGCAAGTCCTTCGCTGCAGGCGTACTGAACCGGTCAAAGGCGGCGATGGCGGGCCGGCGCCCTCCGGAGCGGTGCCTTATGGACGCCGCTTCGTTCTGCGGGTAATTTGCTTTACTGGATATCGGTGGAGTGGCGTGAACGCGACGGTGGCGCAGGAGCCGGGGATGCAACGGGTGACAAGCGTCTGGCATAGAATCGTCCATTCCAGCCGTACCGCGCTGCAATGGATAAGGTCGGCACGCTCGCCAGAGCCGCCGGCTGATTTCGACGAGCAGGCATATCTTGATCTGAACCCGGACGTTCGCCAAGCCGTCGCTGCAGGCGAAATGGCTTCGGGCGCTTCACATTACGTCTTGTGGGGAGCGGGGGAGGGGCGTAGCTACCGCGCAGTTTGCGTTACCCAGGATCAGGACGCGAGGGCGGAGGTCGAGCACTCCGCGTCGGCCCAGGTGATGGCGGGGCAGGAATTTGCCGCCATCCTCGCCCGGCTGGATCTCCTGGAGGAACAGAACCGCCTTCTCGATCTGAAATGCCACACGGAGAGGATCTTGAAGCTTGAGAGCCAGCATCTCCTCGAACGGGATCGTGTTGATTGGGTGCTCGGGCTGGCCGAGGGCCTATCGACCGAAAGGCAAGCCTATCAGAGCGCGCGCCAGGTCCAGTCCTACTGGACAGCCTACGACGCATCTGAGCCTCTTGTCTCGGTCTGTATCGCGACCGTGGATCGAGCATCACTCCTGGTCGAACGGTCGTTAAAATCGGTGCTGGCGCAGTCCTACCAGAACCTGCAAATCATCATCGTCGGCGATCATTGCACGGATGACACTGAACAACGACTGGCGCAGATCGGAGACAGCCGGGTCTCGTTCGTCAATCTTCCTGAGCGCGGTCCGTACCCGCCGCCGGGCATCGATCGCTGGCGCGTAGCGGGCACGAACGCCATGAATCACGCGCTCAACCTTTGCGAAGGCGACTTTATCACTCACCTTGATGACGACGACGCGATGACGCCGGACAGGATCGAGACACTACTGAAGGCTGCGCAGGCACAAAAGGCCGACTTTCTCTGGCATAGCTTCCAGTCCGAACGCCTGGACGGGGAGTGGCTCACTTTGGGAAGTAGCGACTTTACTGTCGGGCAGGTGACGACAGGTTCCGTGTTCTACCACCGTTACTTTGCTCGCCTTCCCTGGGATGTGAACGCCTACCGGCTCTCCGAGCCGGGCGATTGGAATAGGTTCCGGAAAATCAAGTTTCTAAGACCCTACTTACATTTTATAGACAGCCCGCTGCTGCTACACTACTCGGAGTGTAGCCAGCCGGTCTTCTCACGACAAGAGAACGAACGGTTCCTGGATGAATGAACCGGCGACATGGTCGCACCTCGAGCGCAGACGGGCGCTGCCCGCTTCGTTGATGGCGGTCGTGAGGCCGGAAGAATTGCTTTGAGGTTTGTACAAGAATGACGATCCCATTGTTGCGGCCACGGCCGCCCAGACTAAGTCGGCTTGTCGATGACCTCATGGCAATCGAGAGTTCAGGTATCTACACCAATTATGGTCCGGTGAATGCCCGCCTCGAAGCTGAGCTGACGCGCACCTTGTTCAGCGGCGTCGGCGGTTGCCTTACGGTCAATAACGCCACAATCGGCCTGATGGTGGCAATAAAGGACGCGATGAGTTCTCCCCGGGACGAGCAGCGACGCTATGCTCTCATGCCGTCGTTCACGTTCGCCGCGACAGCGCACGCTGCGATCTGGGCCGGGTTGACACCCCTCCTGTGCGACATCGACGCGGAGACGTGGCTGCCGTGCGCCCGTTCGGAGGATGAGCTCCTCCGCAAATATGAGGGGCAGATAGACGTTGTTCTTCCCTACGCAACATTCGGCAACTGTCTCGACCTTGATCGCTACGACGCATTATCCCGCGAGCATAACGTTTCAGTGGTCGTTGACGCCGCAGCCTCGCTGGGATCGCGGACTACAGGTAAGGCTGGATTCGGCCAGGGCTTCCGGTGGCCGGTCGTCTATTCGATGCACGCGACGAAAACATTCGCCACGGGGGAAGCAGGTTTAATCTACTGCGACGACCCTGACCGGCTGGCCAGGCTCCGTGTGATGGGGAATTTCGGCTTCGGAGAACCGCGCACTGCGACGATGCCTGGGTTGAACTCCAAGCTCAGCGAAGTCGGAGCGCTGCTAGGTCTCGCAAAGCTCTCCGAATTCGAGCAGGTTGTATCGGCGCGGGAGGCGCTGGCGAACATTTACCGCTCCGAGTTGCCCGATTTGGTGTTTCAGCGCCAGATCGGCGATCGGTTAGCCTTCCAGTTCATGCCGGTCCTCCTGCCCACGCGCCTTAAGCCACACAGGGATGCGCTCTGCGCCAGACTCACGGCGGAGGGAATCGGCGTTGCCCAGTACTTCAATCCGCACATAGCAGAGCAGCCATATTTTGCTGGCCTCGCGACATCTGGGAATCTCACCACAACGCGTGATATTGCCCGACGTATCATCAGTCTCCCGCTATCCGATGATCTAACGAGGGAGGAGGTCGAGCTGGTCTGCGCGATCATCAGGAACTGCATGGAGGACTTCGGATGAAAAGCGATTTTCTGGACATCAATGAGCTTGATGCCTTGGGTCTGAAGCGTTTGGGGGTCGGGGTCAACATCAGCCGGCATGTGTTACTCTTCGGGGCGGATCGGATCGAGGTTGGAGATTTCTGCAGGGTCGACGCCCATTGCATCCTGTCAGCGGGGCCCGGGGGCCTCCGCATCGGACGCAACGTGCATATCTCCGCTTACTCGGCGGTGCTGGGGCGCGACCTCGTCACGATCGGCGACTTCGCGACCATCTCTGTCCGATGCACGATTTTTAGTTCAAACGACGATTACGGCGGTGATACGATGACGAACCCAACGGTTCCGTTAAACTATCGCGGCGTGCAAAACGCGCCCGTCCATGTGGGGGCGCACGCGATTCTGGGGACGGGCTGCACTGTATTGCCCGGAGTCCGAATAGGGGAAAGTGCAGCCGTCGGCGCGGGAAGCCTGGTCAAGCATGACGTGCCGCCTTTCTCCATCGTGGCTGGAGTGCCGGCGAAAGACTTCGGGCAGCGGAGAGACGGTCACAGAACCCTTGCCAAAGCGATGCTCAACGAGGAGAGCCAGCGCTGATAGGTGTCGTCTGGTGGTAAGGCGCTTAAGAACGGGAATGCCGTCATGGTGAACCGCCCCGGGTTTGCCGGAGGCTCCGACTTCCAAATAGGATGGAGCCATGACGAGCAAATCTTCGAACAAGTTCTCTGCTGAGGTGCGCCAGCGAGCGGTGCGGATGCTGATGGCTCACGAGGGTGACCACTCCTCCCGTTGGACGGCGTGCCAGTCGATATCGGCCAAGATTGGTTGCTCGGCGCACACGCTGCTGGATTGGGTGAAGAAGGCGGAGGTCGCCGTGGGCAAGAGCGCGGGCGTGCCGACGGACGTGTTCGAGAGAATGAAGGCTCTTGAGCGGGAGAACCGCGAACTCCGGCAGGCCAATGAGATCCTGCGCAAAGCGAGCGCCTATTTTGCCCAGGCGGAGCTCGACCGTCCATTCAAACGATGATCGCGTTCATTGACGCTCACCGTGAGGTGCATGGGGTCGAGCCGATCTGCAAGGTGCTGCCGATCGCCCCGTCAACCTACCACGCTCATGTCGCCAGTCGCGCAGACCCCGGACGGCTGTCGGCGCGGGCGAAGCGGGATCTGGCGCTCAAGCCCGAAATCGAGCGAGTGTTCGTCGAGAACTTCGAGGTCTACGGCGCGCGCAAGGTCTGGCGGCAGTTGCTGCGCGAAGGCTTCGCGGTTGCGCGCTGCACCGTCGAGCGGCTGATGGCCGACCTCGGCCTGCGCGGCGCCACTCGCGGCAAGCGGATACGCACCACGGTGCATGACAAGGCCGCGCCTTGTCCACGCGACCATGTCAACCGCATCTTCCATGCCCCAGCCCCGAACAGGCTTTGGCTTTCGGACTTCACCTACGTCAGCACCTGGTCAGGCTTCGTCTATGTAGCCTTCGTCATCGATGCTTATGCCCGTCGCATCGTTGGCTGGCGCGTGAGCCGGACAGCGCATGCGGGCTTCGTGCTCGACGCACTTGAACAGGCCCTGCATGAACGGCGGCCTGTTCACAGGAGCGGTCTTGTGCATCATTCCGACAGGGGATCGCAGTATGTCAGCATCCGCTACACCGAGCGTCTGGCGGAAGCTGGCGTCGAGCCGTCCGTCGGCAGCGTCGGCGACAGTTATGACAACGCTCTCGCCGAGACGATCAACGGCCTCTACAAGACAGAGGTGATCCACCGCCGCGGGCCATGGCGCAGCTTCGAGGCGGTGGAGTTCGCCACGCTGAGATGGGTCGACTGGTTCAACAATCGCCGGCTACTGGCGCCCATCGGCAATATTCCCCCGGCCGAAGCCGAGGAGAGCTATTACGCCATGCTGGAGCGCCAGCCGGTGGCTGCCTGATTTAAACGAAATGGCCTCCGGCAAACCCGGGGCGGTTCAAATCGTGGGAGACATAATTTCACAATTTCTCCGCGTAATAATTAAGCAATTAGTAGTGTAAAGAGAATCTTCCCAACAGAACTTTGAAGAGGGAAGGTCCCTTTGACCTGGACTCAACCCGCCCATTGCTAGTTTGGCTGGGCACCCCGTTGCCTCCCTATCAGCGAGAGAACGACTTTTGGCTAGGGTTCGGACTCATAACCAGTAGCTGATGGTCGCGGCGATGCAGACTGCGGCCATGAAGTTGACGGCGCTGCGGTCGTATCGGGTAGAGGTGGTCCTGAATTTTGGACCAGACAGCCGCTCAGTTAAGCTAGGATCGCGAGGGAACGCCGGGCGCAACCGGTGCCGTTCAGGTCACCGTTACTCCAGCGGCCCCCATTCCCTCTGGGCGATCGCGCTTGCGGCGACGCGGTTGCGGACGTTGAGCTTTTCCATGATGCGCGTCATGTGGAATTTCACGGTCTTCTCAAGAACGCCCAGCGTTTCTCCGACCTGCCGGTTGCTGAGGCCCTGGGCGACGAGGCGGAGGATCTGCTTCTCACGGTCAGACAGGACGTCAAGTTGCCGCCGCGCAGGTTTCTCCTTGATCCGTGACAGCAGCGGCAAGGCAAGATTGGGAGAGACGAACGTTTCCCCCTGCGCGACATTCCTCACCGCTTCGATCAGTTGCATGGCCTCGATGCCCTTGAGGATATAGCCCACGGCGCCAGCCTCCAGCGCGGCGATGACGCGTTCATTCTCCTCCGACACCGTCAGCATCACCACGCGCGGCGCATCTTCTTCCGCAGCAATGCGTGCTGCGGTCCGGATGCCGTCGCCAGGCATGGAGATGTCGAGAAGGATGAGGTCGGGTTTCAGGTGCTGCGTCAGTTCCACAGCCTGTTCTCCCGAGCCACCGTCGCCGATGACCTCAATGTCAGGCGCCAGTCGCAGCGTCTGGATGACCCCGGTGCGAAACAGCGGGTGATCGTCAATCACGACCACGGAAATCTTGCGCGACATCGTTCCCCCAAATGACAAGTGTCATTTCCAGCGTTGCGCCGCCGCCCTGGTTGATCACGGACGTGAAGGCGCCGCCGAGGCTCTCCACGCGCGCCCGCAGCCCGATCAGTCCCAGGCCTGGTTCAATCATCACGTGGCCCGGCGCGTCGGCGGGGCCGTCATCGCTCACCTGCACATTGAGGAGATGGTCCTGCACGCGGCAGTTCACAGAGCATCTGTTGCCCGGCGCGTGGCGGTGGGCGTTCAGCAACCCTTCCTGCAGAAAGCGGTAGACGCATATCTTCACCGCATGGGTGACCTCGCAGGCGAGCCCTGCGCAGGCGAGGCGGACCTTGTCGCCCGAACGGAACTCATGCTGGGCCACCACGCGTTCGACGACCTCCTGCAGGGGAAGTGATTCAAGCTCGGGCAGCATGAGTCCCTGGGAAATGGCGCGGATGTCGCGCAGCGCGTCGTCGAGAACGCCGGACATCACCTGCAACTCATGGCTGCGGTCGCTCGCCGTCGCGGCCCTGCGGATGTGTTCAACCTTCAACGCGGCGAAGCTGACCAGTTGCGCAGGGCCGTCGTGAAGTTCCGCTGCGACATTTCGAAGATAAATTGCGTTCAGTTCGACAAGCCTGCCAGAGGCAGCTTCGATCTTGCTGCGCAGACTGCGGTTCTGCTCCGACACCCGGCGGACTTCATCAATGCGCTGCCGCAGGGCATTGTGCTGTGCGTTGATCAGCCTGCTGGCGCGGTGGACGATGCCGAACAGGCTCACCATCACGACCAGTGTCAGCAGCGCCGTCGTGACCCAACTGCCCAGGCGGACGCGGAACAGGCGCTGCTGCAGGTCATCGGGCGCCTCATGGATTTCGGCGACCGCAATGATCCTGCCCGACAATTGCTCGCGGACCGGCACGTAGATTTCGAGATATTTGCGGTTGAAGTTGCGCTCGACATGCTCCGGCGAGCTGAGGTCAGTGTATTGCGCCGAGACATTGCCGGCGAGCGCTTCGAGCAGTCCCGGCGGCGGCGTGAAGCGCCGCCCCATGAGCTCGCGCGATTTCGAATAAACAATCAGCCCGCCCTGCTTCCATATTTCAAGGTGCGGAAAGCGCATCTCGAACGCCTCGTCCTCTTCCGTATTCCACCCCACCAACTGGTCGAGGGCGGCTACGCTTTGCTCCGGCAGCGTGTCGCTGCGGGCGAGGGCCTGGAGGTTCGGCGACAGCACGCTGTCCAGCAACAGGGCGGTGGAGGTGGCGGTGTTCTCGATCGTAGCGTTGGTCACGATTCGTGACGTAATGACGCCGGCTATCGTCATGACGACGAGCATGACAAGGCCGCCGGTCAGCGCGAATTGGCGCGACAGGCTGACGGGCGCGCGCAGGCCAGAAACAGCATGAAGAAGTGCTTCGGCTCCTACTGACATGCCCGCTCGTTCCTCCCCAAACGGAAGCATAAATTGGCGCCCGTTGTGTCGCCAGCACAATCTGGCTGCGTTTCGTTGGCGAATGGTATGAGATCAGCGCGAATACAGTCAGTAATGACCAACTCCGCAGGACAGGCCGTACTGGCGCTCTCTGCAAAACGCCGGGCCAACAAAGTATTTTATGATTTCAGATGCTTGCCCGACAGCTGCCTGAGAGAGGCAGGGCGAAGGTCTCAGACGCCGCTGGACCAAGGTCCGTATCGGTCTCGTTCTGTAGTCCAGTATTCACTTGGCCGACAGACCATGGATCTGATGAGACCTAGTGCGCTTACGGCACTGTTTCCACCTTTCTAAGATTTGCTGAAGCATCGCCAGGCCTTGCCTGTGCGTCGCCACGTATTCGTCACGGCCGCGACGGCGCGAAGCCTGAGCGGCCAAGAGGCAAAGGGGAGCGCGATGGTCAGCCTGGTCAAACACGATCTGGAATACATCCTCACGCAGATCAAGATCGCCGAGGCGCATGCCGCTGGCGGTGATCTCGCGGAGCTCGTGGGCAGTCCGCTCGCGCCTTACGGGCTGCGCACCGTGGATGGCAGCTACAACAATCTCATTCCGGGGCGCGCCCAGTGGGGCGCGGCGGACAATCCATTCCCGCCATTGGGCACGCCCGGAACGCCGCACAATGACGCCGACGGCGACACCATGAATTTTGGTCCTGGCGGCATGCTCACTAATACGGACTACGGCGCCAGCGGCGACGTGGCCGACGCCGACCCCCGCCTCATCTCCAATCTGATCGTCGATCAGTCCATGGCGAACCCGGCCGTGATCTTCGCTGCGCTGGAGCATGCGGAATACCAGGGAGACATGATGACGGCGGTGGCGACGCTGCAGGCCATGTATGCCGACTATAAGGTCGTGGCCAATGCCTTGGAGGGGGCGGGCCTTGAGGACGCGCTGGCGGTGTTGAACGCCACCCTGAAATCGACTGTCGCCGAGAACTATGGCATCGAACTGGACGGCTCGACCGTCTTCCTGCCGAACGTCTCGCCGGACATCGGCGATTCCGCGCCTTACAGCTCCATCTTTACGATCTTTGGCCAGTTCTTCGATCACGGCCTCGATCACGTCGCCAAGGGCAACAACGGCACGATCTACATTCCGCTGTCGCCGGATGATCCGCTCTATGACGCGACGCCCGGCGCCCGCACCAATTTCATGGCCGTGTCGCGCACCAGCACCGGCGACGGCGCGATGAACACCACCACCCCCTGGGTCGACCAGAACCAGACCTATGGCTCCAACGCGTCCGTGCAGGTCTTCCTGCGCGAATACATTCTGGTGGACGGCAAGCCTGTCGCCACGGGCCATCTGCTCACAGGCGCGCAGGGCGGCATGGCTACCTGGGGCGACGTCAAGAAACAGGCGGCTGACATCCTCGGCATCCGCCTCACCGACAATGACGTAGGCAGCGTGCCGCTGCTGGCGACGGACGAATACGGCAATTTCATCCCTGGCGCGGGGGGCTTTCCGCAACTGGTCGTTGGCTTTAGCGCCAATGATCTGGTTGAGGGTGTCGCTGGGGCCGGCGCGACCGATCCGACCGCTGTCGGCGCCTTCCGCACCGCTCACGCCTTCCTGCTCGACATCGCCCATAGCGCGACGCCGGGCTTTTATGACCACGACCACAACCCGGCCACCGCCGCCGTGCCGCTGGTCGCCGACAGCGACACTGAGGCCGGCAACCTCAATCCCACCGGAACCTATGACAACGAGCTGCTTGACGCCCACTTCATCGCCGGCGACGGCCGCGCCAATGAAAACATCGGGCTCACGGCCATCCACCACGTCTTCCATGCGGAGCACAACCGCGTCGTGGAGCACGCCAAGGAGGTCATTCTTGCGGCGCGCGACGTCAACTTCCTCAATGAATGGCTGCTGACTGACGTAACGTCCATCCCGGACGCTTCCGCCCCAGGCTATGCGGCGTGGGCTGAAGGGCTGCTGTGGGACGGCGAAAGGCTGTTCCAGGCCGGGCGTTTTACCACCGAGATGGAGTATCAGCACCTGGTGTTCGAGGAATTCGCCAGGAAGATGCAGCCGGACGTGGACGCCTTCCTGTTCGAGCCGGACCCGGATATCAATCCGGCCATTTTCGCCGAATTCGCCAATGTGGTTTACCGCTTTGGTCACTCCATGCTGCGGGAAACCATCGACCGGGTGAATGCGGACGGCTCCACCGATCACATCGACCTGTTCGACGGCTTCCTCAATCCGCTCGCCTATGACAAGTCAGGCACGGTGACCCATGACGTTGCGGTCGGCGCCATCTTTCGCGGCCTCAGCGGCCAGGTCGGCAATGAGATCGACGAATTCGTCACCAATGTGCTGCGCAACCAGCTTGTCGGCATTCCGCTGGATCTCGCCGCCATCAATATCGCCCGCGGCCGCGACACCAACATGCCGACCCTGAATGAGGCGCGCGCCCAGCTGAAGGCCGCCGCCGGCGGCGACAGCCAGCTCGATCCTTACGTCAACTGGGTCGATTTCGCGCTCAACCTCAAGAACCCGGCCTCCATCATCAACTTCATCGCCGCCTATGGTACGCATGAGGCCATCGCAGCGCAGGAGAGCGTGGCGGGCAAGCGCGCGGCGGCCATGGCAATCGTGTTCGGAACCGACCAGCCCTTCACCGACGGCATCACCAACACGTCTGGCGTGGTCCTCGCCTCCAGCATCGCCGACCGGACGGATTTCCTGAACGGTACGGGTGCTTGGGCCAACAGGGAGGCCGGTCTCAACAGCGTGGATTTCTGGATCGGCGGCCTCGCTGAACGGAAAATGGACTTTGGCGGCATGCTCGGGTCGACGTTCTCTGCCGTCTTCGAGGTGCAGCTGGAAAACCTTCAGGACGGCGACCGGTTCTACTATCTGTCGCGCGTTCAGGGCATGAACCTGCTCTCGGAACTGGAAAACAATTCGCTGGCCAAGATCATCCAGCGCAACACCGACCTCGGTGAAGACGGCACGGCAATCCCCGGCGACATCTTCTCACGGCCGGACTTGGTGCTTTACCTCAACGAAGCGCGCCAGTTGGCCATGACCGGCCTCGCTGACCCGGTGCACACCAATCCGATGTTGCAGGCCATTTCGCAGATGGTCGACCGGCGCGACACTGATGGCGACGGCGCCACCGACTACCTGCGCTACAATGGCGGGGATCACGTCGTGGTCCAGGGCACGTCTGGCAATGACACGATCTTTGGCGGCGAGGGCGACGACACGCTCTGGGGCGGCGAGGGCGACGACCGGCTCGACGGCGGCTATGGCGTCGACCACGTCCATGGAGGCGCCGGCAACGACATCATCACCAACTCGGGCACCGACATCGGCGCCGCCGACGTCCTGCACGGCGAAGAGGGTCACGACGTCATCCATGGCGGCGCCGGCCTCACCCTTATGTTCGGCGGCCCGGGCCAGGACTTCATGGTGGCCGGCCAGGACGGCAAGACCGTCATGGGCGGCACAGATAACGATTTCATCCTCGGCGGCGACGGCATGGACTTCCTGCTCGGCGAAGCCGGTGATGACTGGATTGAGGGCGGCGGGCGCTTTGACACCCTGGCCGGCGAGAACTCGGAGCTGTTTTTCAACTCCTCAATCATCGGCAACGACGTGCTCAACGGCCAGCGCGGCGACGTCGACTATGACGCTGAATCCGGCGACGACATCATGTTCCAGGGCGTCGGCATCCAGCGCAGCAACGGCATGGCCGGCTTTGACTGGGCGATCCACAAGGGCGATGAGGTCGCGGCCAATTCAGACCTCGGCATTCCCATCTTCGCCACGCAGGAAGACTTCATCCTGCGCGACCGCTTCGACTTGGTGGAGGGTCTGTCGGGCTGGAAATATAACGACGTGCTCACCGGCCGCGTTGTTCCAGTCAATACCCGCGCCGAACTGACCGGCACGGCGGCGATCCCCGGTCCAGACTCCATTCTGGACTCCTATTCCAACGCGCTGCTTGAGAAGAACATTCCGCTGATCGCCGGTCTCGACAGGCTTGTGGCCCACACAACCCGCCATATCCAGGTCGGCAATGACGGTACGGCTGAGGTCGTCGCCCTGGAGACCAACGACGCCACCGACATCCTGCTGGGCGGCGGCGGCAGCGACCGCATCAAGGGCCTTGCCGGCAACGACGTCATCGACGGCGACATGTGGCTCAACGTGCGCATCGCGGTCTATGCCCGCGACGCCAACGGCCAGCTCACCAATACGGTGATCGCCACCGCCGACGGCATGACCGGCAAGCTCTACAACACGCCAGCAGGCCTCGCGACGCAAAACCCCGCCGATCTCTATAATCCAACCGGCGTAGCCAATTTCAGCGGCATGACGCTGGATGAGGCGATGTTCAGCCGCACCCTCGAACCGGGTCAGCTGACGATTGTCCGCGAAATCCTCAACGGCAATCAGGCGGGCGACATCGACACCTCAGTCTACACCGGCATCCGTGAGCACTATGGCTTTGGCGTGAATCGGGACGGCAGCCTCTATGTCAATCACGCCCCGCCCGCCACCGACGAAACCGACGTGCTCGGTGACAATATCGAGGGCGTGACCCAACGGCCGGTTCTCGATGGACGCGATACGGTTCGCAACATCGAACGGCTCGAGTTCACCGACCTGACCATGAACGTCATTAATGGCACGGACGCCGGTCAGACGCTCAATGGCAATGTCGACGGCACGGGGCTGATCCATGACGTGATCATGGGTTTCGGCGGCAATGACACGCTGAACGGCCTCACAGGCGACGACGTGCTGATTGGTGGCGCCGGCAACGACACGCTCAATGGCGGCTCTGGCGACGACCAGTACATTTTCGGTCTCAACGACGGCCAGGACAGCATTCAGGAGAGCAGCGGCGCCGACAGGATTTCGATTGCAGCTGATCGCGCTGCGCTCACTACGCTGGGCTTCATGCGCCTGCAGAACGACGATCTGCGCATCGACGTCAATGGTACGCGCATCACCGTCGTCGATCACTTCGCCACCACGGGCGAGGTGGTTGAAACCATCACCTTCGACAGTGGCAGCTATGGCGGCTATGACTTCTATCTGGCCGACGACGAAGGCGACGAGGTGTTCCGCGGAACCTATGTGCTCAGCACGGATCGCCAGGGCGAACTCACCGCCGCCGCCGATGTCGACACCATCCTGATCGATCGCGACAACGACCAGATCTCCACGCTCACCGGCAATACGGGCGACGACATGCTGTTCGGCAACGGCGGCAATGACACGCTCAATGGCGGGGCGGGCGTCGACCTACTGGTCGGCGGCGCGGGAAACGACACATATATCGTCGACGACCTTGGCGACACGGTCGTGGAACTGGCCAATGGGGGAACGGACTCCGCCCGCACCTCGCTCGTCAGCTACAACCTCGACGCTAATGTTGAGAACCTTGTCTACACTGGCACGGCTGACTTCACCGGCGCCGGCAACGGCCTCGCCAATAACATCACCGGCGGCGCAGGCTCCGACAGCCTCTATGGCGGAGCGGGCAATGACATCCTCAACGGCGGCGCCGGTAACGACGCCCTCTATGGCGGCGACGGCAATGACACGCTCAACGGCGGGGCCGCCAATGACGTCATCCACGGCGGGGCCGGCGATGACACAATCGACGTGGGCGACGGCTTCAACATCATCGTCTACGACCAGGCTGGCTTCGGTGCCGACACCATCAACAGTTTCGACGCTACTGGCGGCCAGAGCACCAACCAGGACAAGATCGACCTGAGCGGCCTGGGCGTCACCGCCGCCAACTTCAACCAGCGCGTGTTTGAATCCAGCCCCGGCGGCGGCGCCACCTTGCTGACCATCCGGGCTGGCGGCGCAAACTCCACCGTTCAGGGCACCGTCCGCATCAATGGCGTGGCGGCCAACGCCATCGACCAGAGCGACTTCATCCTCGCTCCCTCGGTCATCAATGGCTCCAATGGCAACAACACGATCAACGGCACGGCTGCGGGCGACGTCATCAATGGGCTCGGCGGCAATGACGCCATCAATGGCCTCGCCGGCGATGACATCATTGACGGCGGAACCGGCGACGACACCATCAACGGCGGCAGCGGCGACGACATCATCCGCTGGACAGCGCCGGCTAATGGTTCGGCCGGCTGGGATGTGATCGACGGCGGCTCGGAAGGCATCGCCGGCGACACCTTCGTCATCACCGGCAACGCCAACTATGAAATTTTTCGCTTCTATCCGGCGGAAGACGCCCTCACGGTTGTGCCGGGCCTGACGCTGCGCGGCGCCGCAACGGAAATCGTCGTGACGCGGACCACCGTGGTCAATGGCGTCGAAGGGACGCCGCAGGTGATCGCGGAACTGGCAGAAATCGAGGAGATCGTCATCAATGGCATGTCCGCCAGCGGCGAAGGCGCCGCCGGCGGCGACAGGTTCGAGCTGATCGGCAACTTCGCCGAACAGGGCGAGGAAACCAGCCTCCGCACCAGCACCATCACCATCCTCGGCTCCGAGGGCGATGACACGGTCGACATCTCCAGGCTCGCCTCGGCCCACCGCATCGTCTTCAAGACCAAAGGCGGCAATGACGTCATCATCGGCAAGCTGCGTCCGCAGGACGTTGTCGAGCTTGAGGACGGCAAGACGCTGGCGGACTACGTGCGGACCGCCAATGCCGACGGCTCGACCACCATGTCGAGCGGGACGCATACCGTCACCTTCTTCAGCGAAGGCGCCGGGCCGCAATTCTACCACAGCGGTGCCGGGTCCGGCGACGCCAACGATAATGATCATGGCGACATCGATCAGGGCGATGACCACCATGAGGACAGCGGCTATGACGATGGCGACAACCATGACGACGACGATCTGGATCCTTTGACCGGCGGTGAGCCGGATGACGAAGACGCAAGCGACGATCATGCAAGCGACGACGGCGCCTGCGATCACGACGACGACGATGAGGGTCACGACGGCTCCGGCCCTCCGACGCCTGCGGGTAGCGGCGCGACGCGTGTCGGCACAGCCCTTTCGGACGTGCTCACCGGGACCTCAGGCGACGACAGCATTGTCGGGCTTGCGGGGGAGGACGTCCTGCTCGGCGAGGCCGGCGACGACGTCATCTCGGCTGGCGACGGCGCGGACTATGTCGACGGCGGCGCCGGTCGCGACACCATCTTCGCCGGGTTTGGCGATGACCAGGTGTTCGCCGGAGCCGGAAACGACCTGGTGCATGGCGATGCCGGCAATGACCGCATCTTTGGTCAGGGCGGCGATGACGTCATCAACGCTGGTGCCGGCAATGACACGGTTGTCGGCGGGGCGGGCGACGACCTGTTCATAGCCGAAGCCGGCGACGGGGACGACACTTACTATGGCGATGACATCGACGGGGGCGCCGGCATTGACACGCTGGACTTCTCCGCGATCAGCGCCAACCTGACGGTGGACCTCGGCTCTGGCCTGCTCGGACGCGGCGGCGCCCGCAGCAGCGAGACCGGCGTCGACACGCTGTGGGGCATCGAGAATGTCGCCACGGGCTCGGGCGACGACGTGATCACCGCATCCAGCGCGGTCAATGTGATGGAAGGCGGAGCGGGCGCCGACATCTTCCGCTTCCTCGACGTCGAGAGCGCCGATGACGACGTGATCCTCGACTTCGAGCCGGGGGATCTGATCGATCTCTCCGCAATCGACGCCGACGCCGGCACGGCTGGCAATCAGGGCTTTACGCTGATCAGCAGCCCTGAGTTCAACGCGGCGGCGCAGCTCATGGTGTCGTGGGAAGAGCGGGACGGCGTCTCCTACACTATCGTGCATGGCAACGTCAGCGGCGGCGTCACGGAAGACTTCCGTATCGCGCTCAAGGGCGGCCACGACCTGAACGGCTCCAGCTTCGTGCTCTGAGCAGTCAGGTCCCCGGCGGGCGGAACCTCTCCGCCCGCCTTCGACCCCATCGCACCGTCAAACCCAGGGTCACCCCGCCATGGCCATCTCCTCCAACCACTCCCAGGGGCGCAGATATGACAGCGCCGTGCTGACCAGGGACCTTCGCCGTCTTGGGCCGTTCCTGTTCATGATCTCGGGGCTGATCAACGTCCTCGCCCTGACCGGCTCCTTCTATATGCTGCAGGTCTATGACCGGGCGCTGACCAGCGGCAGCGTGCCCACGCTCGCCGCCCTGTCGGTGTTGGCCATCGGCCTCTATCTGTTTCAGGGCGGGTTCGACATCATCCGCTCCCAGGTTCTGGTGCGGGTCGGCGGCCGACTGGACCGCGACATTGCCCCGCTGGCGCACCGGGTGGCCATCGATATGCCGCGCTTCGGCTTCTCCAGTGCCGAGGCCCTGGAACGTGGTCGCGACGTCGACACCGTGCGCGGCTTTCTGGGCAGTCAGGGCCCCGGCGCCCTGTTTGATCTGCCGTGGATCCCGCTCTATCTGGCCTTCGTCTATTTCCTCCATCCCTGGCTGGGCGCCATGACCCTGGCCGGCGCGGTGACCCTGGCCCTTCTCACCGTTCTGAGCGAGGTGCTGGCCCGCAGCGCCAGCGACAGCTGGCGGCAGGCGGCGATCGCCCGCAACACCATCGCTGAAAGCCACGCCCGCAACGCCGAGGTCGTGCGCGCCATGGGCTTCGCCGGCCGCGCCGTGGCGCGCTTTGACCGGCTGAACCGGGAGCATCTCGCCCTGCAGACCCGCGCCAGCGACGTTGCCGGAACCGTGGGCGCCATCTCCCGCGTGCTGCGCATGATCCTGCAATCGGCCATCCTTGGGCTCGGCGCTTATCTGACCATCAAGGGCGAACTGTCGGCCGGCGCGATCATCGCCGCTTCCGTGGCTGCGGCCCGGGCGCTGGCGCCGGTTGACCTCGCCATCGGCAACTGGAAGTCCTTCGTGTCGGCCCGTCAGGCCTTCGCCCGTATCCGCGACACCGTGGTGGCGCTGGGCAAGGCGGTGGAGCCCATGGAGCTGCCGGCGCCGCGCCAGTCGCTCAAGGTCGACCGCATCACCGTGGCGGCGCCCGGGACTGGCCAGGTGCTGATCAGCGACGTCAGCTTTGAAGTCACCGCAGGGACCGCGCTCGGCGTCATTGGTCCCAGCGGCGGCGGCAAGACCACGCTGATGCGCGCGCTCACCGGCATCTGGCCGTGCCTGCGCGGCTCGGTCCGGCTCGACGGCGCTCAATTGGACCAGTGGCCGGAAGAGGCCATAGGCCGCCACATCGGTTATCTGCCGCAGGAAGTCAGCCTGCTCGACGCCAGCATCGGCGAGAACATCTCGCGGCTGAACGCTGGCCAGGACGCCGCCGCCATCGTCGCCGCGGCGCAGGCCGCCAGCATCCACGACATGATCGTGTCGCTGCCCGACGGCTACCAGACCCAGCTCGGCCCGAATGGCGCCGCGCTTTCCGCCGGCCAGCGCCAGCGGATCGGCCTCGCCCGCGCGCTCTATGGCGATCCCTTCCTTGTGGTGATGGATGAGCCCAACTCCAATCTCGACGGCGACGGCGAGGCGGCGCTCACCAGGGCCATCGAGGGCGTCAAGGCGCGCGGCGGCGTCGCCATCGTGGTGGCGCACCGTCCCAGCGCTCTCGCGGCGGTTGATCTCGTGGCGGTCATCCAGAATGGCAAGCTCGCCGGCCTTGGGCCCAAAGACGCTATCCTCAGGCCGGGCCTCAGGCAGCCAGCAGCCGCCGGAACCGAAGAGCCTGCCGCGCCGCGCATGCCTGCGGTCAGCGGTCTCAATCTCGCGAGCAATCTGCGCAGGAGGGCGCCGGCATGATCGGGATCAAGTCACGCAGACCCGCTGGCAAGCGCGCGCCCACTGCCGAGGAAACCTATCGCAAACTGCGGGAAGCGCCTCGAAAATCGCGCTGGCCCTATGTCGCTGCTGCCGCCATTCTCGCCCTCGCGACTTATCTGCGCGCGCTGTTCCTGGCCGAGGCGAAACCGGACCTCCAGGACGAGTCATCGGCGCCGGATGACGCCGATGCTCGGACGGCCCCCGCCGGCCTGCAGATGGCGGCGGCTCCTGGAGAGGCCATGGGCGACACGGGCGCCGGCGACGACGGGACCGTCGCCGCGCAACGGGTGGGCTCCTCCGGCGACAGCGACCCGCCTCCACAGCCACTGAGATTTCTGGTGGTCGACAGCCCGCCCATCGACTACGGCCGGCTGCCGGTTCTAAACCTGTCGAACCCCATGGTGAACTATAGCATCGGCGCGGTGAGCAATGACAATGGTCACGCCCCCAGCAGTTCGGCGGTCCCGTCCGGCGGTGGCGCGGCGGGCGGGGAGGGCGTCGGCCTGCGACTGGTCGAGAACGGGCAGGCCGGTCGGGGAAACACCGCCGACGCATCGCCCAGGCCCGTAGCCAGGGCGCGCGCGGACGCCAGCGAACCCGCCGGACAAGAGGACGATGACAGTGAGGGGCCACGCACCGGCAATCGCGCGCCGCGCGTCACGTCGCGGCTTGACCTTGGCGATATCGGCGTGTGCCTGCCGCTGGCGCTCAGCGCCACGCTGCTGCTGACGGGCGCGACGGATGCGGACGCCGACGTGCTCACCGTAACGGACATCAAAGTCTCGTCCGGCGAGATCATCCGGACCGAAACTGGCTGGGTCTACCGGCCGCTTGCCGGATATTACGGCGAGGTGGTCATCGCCTATGGCGTGACCGACGGTATCGCGACAGTCGCCCAGACCGCCGTGGTGAGGGTGGTCGAGTTTCTTGAACTCGACGGCACGGCTGGCGACGATGTCCTCACCGGCACTGACTGCGCCGATCTCATTCGTGGCGGCGCCGGAAATGACCTGATCTTCGCTGGCGCGGACAACGACCTCGTTTATGGCGGCAGCGGTCATGACGTCATCCATGGCGGGGTGGGCAATGACCGCCTCTATGGTGAGGCCGGCAGTGATCGTCTGTTTGGCGAAGCGGGCGATGACCTGCTGGTTGGCGGCGCCGGCGACGACGAACTCTCAGGTGGCGACGGCAACGACACGCTCTACGGCGACGCTGGTGATGACACGCTCTCGGGCGGCGACGGCGACGATCACATCGAGGGCGGCGATGGCAATGACGCGATCGACGGCGGCGACGGCGAGGACCAGTTGCATGGCGGCGCGGGCAATGACCACATCGTGGCGGGCTCGGGCAATAATGACATCACAGGCGGCGATGGAGATGACATTATCTATGCAGGCGATGGCGACAATGTCATCGACGGCGGCGCGGGCGACAACATCATCGTCACAGGCTCTGGCCGCAACCGCATCACGGCCGCGGACGGGAATAATACCGTCACCGGCGGCGACGGCGAGGACCATGTGCAACTCGGGCACGGCCGCAATGTCGTACGTCTCGGCGGCGGCAATGATACGGCCGCCGCAGGCGATGGCGACGACCGCCTCTCCGGCGAAGACGGCGACGACACCCTGTTCGGCCATGGCGGCGACGACTTTCTCGATGGCGGCAATGGCGACGACACGCTGGCGGGCGGATCGGGCGACGACGTGCTACGCGGCGGCGCTGGCGACGATCTGCTCGACGCTGGCGCTGGCGCGGATGACCTGGACGGCGGTGCTGGCAACGACGTCCTGCTGGCCGGCGACGGCGACGATGGGGCCCGGGGCGGCGCTGGCGACGACATTCTCCATGGCGGCGACGGGGACGACGCGCTCTTTGGCGACGCCGGCAATGACATCCTGATCGGCGGCGAGGGCAGGGACACCCTGTCCGGCGGCGCCGGCGACGATGTGCTCGATGGCGGCGCCGGCTGCGATATCGTCAGCGCCGGCTGCGGCGATGATGTGGTGGTGTTGGCGCTGGACGGCGCCGACGACTGTCTTGATGGCGGCGACGGCTATGACGTCCTCGATCTCTCGCGCGCTACCCACGGCGTCGCGGTGGACCTGGATGAGAATATGGCCCGCAGCGCCGAGACTGGCGACGACGCCATTCGCGGCTTTGAGGCCATCATTGGCGGGTCAGGCGACGACCACTTCACCGTTGGCTTGAGCGCCATGGCGCTGACAGGCGGCGACGGCGCCGACACCTTTGAGTTCCAGACGTCATCCGCCAGCGCCGGCGCCGGGCTCACGCACCAGATCCTCGATCTGCAGGAGGGCGACCGGATCATCGTCCAGCAATACGAGATCTATAGCATCGGAAACAAGGATCGGGAGCCTTCCGATCCGTTTCGCGACATCTATGGTGAAAAGCCCGTCGACAATCGTCCCTTCCGATTTCGCATTGAAGGTGATGACGATGACCGGAAGACGTATGTCGATGTTTACGCAGAGCAGGCGGAAATTATTGCCTACTCCATCGAAATTCATGGCGAGCATCGCCTCTATTACATCTGAACAATCAACAAACGATCCCGCGACAGGCGGTGACGGAGGGCAAGCCCATGAAAGCCCACACATCGGAACACCAGTATTCCGTTCCACGTGCGAGCGGAACCCGGCGCAGCAAAGGAGGCGATCTGCGGCTTGGAGCCCATGTTCTCGCTGGCGCCCTGCTGACCACGCTGCTGGTCGCGGGCTTCGGCGGCTGGGCGATCTCCGCCAATCTCAATGGCGCGGTGGTTGGCCAGGGCGCCGTCAAGGTGGACCAGAACCTGAAGGAGGTGCAGCACCGTGACGGCGGCATCATCCGCTCCATCGCCATCCGCCAGGGCGACCAGGTGGGCGAGGGGCAGGTGCTGTTCAGCCTTGATGACGTGCAGACCCGGGCTGAGCTCTCCATCATCCGCTCGCAACTGGCCGAGAATCTGGCCAGGGCCGCGCGCCTGACTGCAGAACGCGACGGGCAGGCCAGCGTCAGTTTTCCCGCTGAGTTGGCTAACTATTCAGCCGAGGCGGACATCATGCAGGGCGAAACCCGGCTGTTCATCGGCAACCTAACCAACCGGGAGAGCCGCAAGGAGCAGCTTGAGATCGCCATTGTCCAGCTGGGCGAGGAAGCCAAGGGGCTGGAGTCGCGCCGCGTCGCCAAGACCGAGGAACTGCGGCTTGTCCAGCTGGAGCGCGACAAGTTTCTGGGCCTGTTCGCCAAAGGCTACATTGACGGCACCCGCGTGTTCAACATCAACCGGGAATGGACCAGGCTGCTGGGCGAGCAGGGGGAGATCGAGGCGGCGCTGGCGCGTACCCGGCTGCGCATCAGCGAAACCCGCCTGCAGATCATCGCCATTGACGATGCGGCCCGCACCGAAGCGCAGCGCGAGCTGCGGCTGGTGGAGGCGAAGCTGGCGGAACTGCACGAGCGGCGCGTCGCCAATGAAGACCGCCTGTCGCGCACGGAGATCCGCGCGCCGATCGCTGGCAAGGTCAATGAAATGAGCGTCTTCACGGTCGGCGGCGTCATTTCGCCAGCGGCGCGTCTCGCAACCATAGTCCCCATGGGCGCAAAGCTGATGGTCGAGGTGCGTATTGCGCCCGTGGATATCGATCAGGTGAGGCCAGGACAGACGGCGCGGCTGCGCTTTCCCGCCTTCAACCGCAACACGACGCCGGAAATTCCCGGCAAAGTGAGCCATGTCTCGCCCGCCACCACACGCGACCCGGCGACGGGGCAGAGCTATTACGTGGCGGAGGTGCAGGTAGAGGGCGCCCCTGCCGCGCTTCAGGACCACAAGCTGGTGCCCGGCATGCCGGTTGAAGTGATGATCACAACGGAAGAACGCACGGCACTGTCCTATCTGACAAAGCCATTCCTCGATCACGTGAGCCGCGCTTTCACGGAGAGGTAACAGCGCAAGGCGGCGCGCCTCGCGTGCGGGGCGGACCCGCTTTCCGGCAAAGCGCCAGCCTTGGCCGTGCGCGCGTTTGGTGTAGCCGGGACGACGGGCCCCCAGCTTCACCACAAGACCGGCTCACCGGCCACATCACATGGCGCCCCGGCGCAGCTCATGGGTCGCACCCTGCGCATCGGGGTGTCGGCGCAGCCGGTCGCGTCCCGATCTGCCTCGATCTGAGGTCGTTGCGCCCCCAGACTGCGCCATGGGGCGAGGGGGCATGGGGCGGACAGCCCGAACAGGGCGCCATTGCACAGCGGGGGGCGGCGCGATGAAAAGAATGGTGGTTGGCATTGTGGATCCCAATCCCGTGCACTCGGAGGGCGTCAGGGCGCTGTTGTCGCTGGGCGACCGCTTCGACGTCGTAGCGATCGGAACCGCTACAAGCGATATCGCGGCGATCTGCGCTGGAAGCCGCCCGGATTTTCTCGTGGTGGAAATTGGCATGGCGGGCGATCCCTTACAGGAAATCCTCATGGCTTCCCGAACGTCTCCGCAGACAAAGGCCATCATCCTGACGGACGTTGAGGAAGCTGCGGCCATCCGGCGCGCGCTCGCCTGCCGGGCGCGGGGCTACGTCCTCAAGCGCACGGCGGATGTGGAACTACTCAGGGCCTTCTACGCCGCCAGCAGCCAGGCCTTCTATGTGTCTCCTGACGCTGCGTCACTGCTGCTGGGCCTTACCGAAAAGGAGGGCGGTGACTGGCCGGAAGGGGATATGGCTGCATGGCTCCTACGGCAATGGAAGTAGGCCCCCGATCCCTGGACTATCCCAATTGTTTGTTCGCATTCGGTTGTCGGCAGTTACATTGAACATAAGCAAGTAATGAGCATCCATCGCTACAGGGGGTACACATGCACCGTAAGACTGTTGCGGTTGTTGACCGGCACCCTCTGCTGGTGCAGGGCCTATCGCATATCTTGCAGGACAGTCCCGTATTCAGGCTAGAGGCAGCAGGCGCGAGCGCGAGCGATATATCCGCCATTGCTTCGCGTTATCATCCATCTGTCCTGGTGATGGACCTCAATATTGAAGGAGATGGTATTGCTGCGCTTGCCGAAGCGTCAGCGCTGTCGCCCGACATGAAGATTGTGATCTACACAGCCTCGACTGACCTTGACCAGGCCGTTCGCGCGCTCGAAGCCGGTGCCCGGGCCTGGGTCCTGAAGGGCAGCCCGCCGGAGAGCCTGCTGGAGGCGATCAGCGCCACCTGTCGTGACGAGGTCTACATCACCCCCTCCTTTGCGGCCAAGGTCATCGACGCCTTGCACGGACGGGTGCAGGCCCGCAAGCTTGAGACAGCCGCCCTCCTGAACGTGCGGGAGGCGCAGATCGTCGGACTGTTACTCTGCGGTAAGCGCAACCGGGAGATCGCGGCGGCGCTGTCGTTGAGCGAAAAGACGGTCAAAGGCTACATGACTCTGCTGATGCAAAAACTTAACGCCCGCAATCGGCTGGAGGTTGTGCTCGCCGTCCAGAAACTGGCCGCATCCCCTAGCGTGCCACAGCGTGTCCGCGGCACCCCGCCCCCGTCTGAACTCGCGTGTGGAGGCCGGACGCGAGGCCAGTTCGAACTGACCTGACGTTCTGCGGCCTAGGCGCGCCCAGCTGGACACCTCGAAAAACCTGGCGGTTTTGCGCTGATGACGCGAAACTGATGCGGTCAGATTTTGGAGGCGTCGATGGCCAGTCAGCCCGGTTTCTTTGATCTTGCGGATCGCTATGCGGCGCTGAGCGCAGCAGGTGATCCCCTTGAGCGGCTGGCGTCAGTTGTCGACTTCGAGACGTTCCGGACGCCGCTGGTCGGCGCCCTGCACCGCGCGACGAGGGGCAAGGGCGGGCGACCTCCGTACGACCCGGTCATGATGTTCAAGATCCTTGTCCTGCAGGCGCTCTATTCGCTGTCGGACGAGGCCACGGAATTCCAGATCCGTGACCGCCTGTCCTTCCAGCGGTTTCTGGGGCTTGGCCTCGATGGAAGCGTGCCTGACGCTACAACTGTCTGGCTCTTCAGGGATCGCCTTGTGAAGGCGGGCACCATCGACAGCCTGTTCGCGCGCTTTGACACCGCCCTGACCGAGCGGGGCTATGTCGCCATGGGCGGGCAGATCATCGACGCCACAGTTGTTCCGGCTCCGCGCCAGCGCAATACCGATGGCGAGAAGAAGGATGTCCGTGAGGGACGTCTCGGAGGACTGGAAGGACAAGCCCGCGAAGCTGCGCCAGAAGGACCGGGATGCGCGCTGGAGCATCAAGTACAGCAAGGCGAAGGTGAAGGATGATGCCGACCCGGCTGCCTTCAGGCCGGTCGATCTTGCCGTTCCCATGTTCGGCTACAAGAACCACGTTGGCATCGACCGGGCGCATCGGTTCATCAGGACGTGGGACGCCAGCGCGGCCAATGCCCATGACGGCGCGCGCCTGCCCGCCCTCGTCAGCAAGGACAATACGGGTTCGGGCGTCTGGGCGGACACCGCCTATCGCTCGAAGAAGAATGAAGCGTTTCTGGCGGATGGCCTGTTCCGCAGCCACATCCACCGCAAGAAGCCGAAGGGCCGTGCAATGCCCGCGCATATTGCACGGGCCAATGCGCGGCGCTCGGTGATACGTGCGCCGGTTGAACACGTCTTTGCGGCTCTCAAGCATCGTATGGGTCTGGTGATCCGGACCGTTGGCCTTGCGCGGGCCCGGCTGAAGATCGGCATGGCCAATCTGGCATACAACTTTACCCGGCTGGTCTGGCTCGAGGGGAGAAGTGCGCCCGCATGAGGGCAACGGGCCACTTCTGACGGCCAAAGCCGACAATCAGGCCAAGTGAGACGCCCGATCAGCGCGCACCAGACGCTTTGTGGGCCTCAACAACAGCCGAAAAGCGGTTTCTTCGAGGTGTCCAGCTTCCTGTGGTGGGTTCTGAGGCTGGCGATGCGGGAGTTCACAGCAGGCGCACCCGTGCATTCCGCCATCCTTCAAGGCCGGATTGATCGCCCATGATAGGGCCATGTCACGTTGCGGTTAGTCTTGCCAAGGGGCGCCGCTTGCCGACTGAGCCCGCGGAAGTCGAACTTCAGCTCGATCATTCAGACATCTTCGCCAAAATAGAAAAGCAGCTTGGACCAACACTAGGTCAGTCTGACCAAAAACTCACGTGTCATTACCTAAGAAGAAGCAAGCGAGACAATTAAAATCATGGTTGCCTTGCACAATAAAATAAGTGAAGCTCTAATGGTCGCTCGCATACTCCTGTCAGCTTGCTCACAAGGGCGACTCAGAGGAGGCCATAATGACAGACACTGCCAAGCCCCGCGCACGCGGCTTTGAAGCGATGTCTCCAGACAAAGTCAAAGAAATTGCGAGTATGGGCGGTTGATCCGTCCCTGCAGAAAAGCGGAGCTTTTCCCAGAACCGGTTGCTAGCCTCCGAGGCCGGAACCGTGGGCGGGTCCGCCGTTCACTGGAGCAAGCGGTCGTTTTCGCGTGACCGCGAACTCGCGCAAGCAGCGGGGCGGAGTAGTGGCAAAGTACCAACCGATACTAAGGTGTTCGCTGAGTAAGAGCGCGAACCGGCCGGCCCGGATGCTCTGAGCCGGCCCAACGACAGAGACTCACGTCACCCCAAACAAAAAACCACCCGGATTTTCCGGGGGCTGGCTCAGGGCATCAAAGATGCCAAGGTTTCCGCCCGCGGTGAGGGCGTTGAAGGCTTGCGGATCCATATTCCCGATGAATATCGACGTGGCTAGCGTGCGCCGGAAAACGAAGCTGTCGCAGGTCGAGTTCTCAGGTCGCATCGGCATCTCAACCGCTACGCTTCGTATTTGGGAACACTGGCGTCGGAAACCCGAAGGTCCGGCCCGCGTATTGCTGTCTCTGATTGACGCCGACGCACGGGTTGTTGAGGAAACGATATGCGCCGGATGGCCTAAGCGTCTGGCGCTCACCTGGGTGGGTAGTGGTGGCAAGGCCTGGAGGTCGAGGCTAAGGCAAGTGCTGCCAAGGATGATCGCCACGAATTAGGAGCGGGGGTGAACTCCTGTCCGGGGCCAACAGGGCGCAGTCCTTCAGCGCGTTGCGGAAAATGCTTCTGGCCGCAGCAACATCCGTAAGCCTCCGGTGGAGGCCGCCTTGTGGTGACAGTGCCTTGCGCTGCAGCTGCGCTCATAAGGACGCAGTTAAGAGCGCAGCATCATGCAAGTGGCGGTTATTTCCGGATCCGAACGTCGCCGTCGCTGGAGCGAGGCGGAGCGCGAAGAGATTGTGCTGGCATCAATCATGCCAGGCGCGGTGATCGCGGAGGTCGCGCGGCGGTTCGATGCGACGACGAGCCTGATCTACAAGTGGCGCCGCGAGGCCCGGCAGGCAGGGGCGCGGTTCGTACCGGTCGTCGTGACCAGAGGATGAAGGGGCCTGTCGCAAACTTTCTGACGTTAACGCTGCATTGAATCCGGCGGGGTCATGAAGTGGCTCCCGAGACCGATGCCATGATCCTGAACGCCCTCGCAGAGAAGCTCAAACGTCGCGTCAGGGATGATTTCAAGGGACGGCATTTCGAGGCAGCGCTGATCATTCAGGCGGTGACATGGTATCTGCGCTATCCGCTCAGCTACCGCGACCTCGAAAGCCTGTTCGCCGAGCGCGGCTTCGATGTCGATCACGCCACCATCAACCGCTGGGTGCTGGCCTACTCGCCGTTGATCGAGAAGCGCCTGCGGCGGTTCCGTAAACCACATTGCGGATCGATCCGCGTCGAGGAGACCTATATCAAGGTCAGAGGCCAATGGCGCTATCTCTACCGTGCCGTAGACAAGCACGGGATGCCGGTTGATTTCCTGCTGACAGCAAAGCGCGATCTTTCAGCGGCCAAACGATTTTTCCGAAAGGCCCTGAAGGATTGCTGCTGGGGCCGGACACGATCGGCACGGACGGGGCCAACGTCTATCCTGCGGCCATCAAGGACGGCTCCACGGAAGGCCTTCTGGGCGCCGATGTCACCCATCGCGTCTCCAAACACCTGCAACAGGTGATCGAAAACGACCATTTCCGGCTCAAACAGATGATGCCGAAAGCGGGTTGCCTGCGCAGTTTCACGACGGCGCGGCGTACGATCGCGGGTTTCGAGGCGCTGCTGTGGCTGCGCAAGGGCTTCGGCTTCGCCGGCGACGGGACAGTCCGTCGGCAGAATGAACTGATCGCTCTCTGTTTCGGACTTCAAAAAGTTAACGAAGCCTGAAAACACGGGCGGCGCAGGGATCTTTGCGGCTACCGCCATGGATTGCGACAGGCCCTCAACGAGACCTTTATCAAGGTCAAAGGCCAATGGCGCTATCTCTGCCGTGACACTCCTGCGCCCCCCGTTCAAGCCCGTGATCTCGAATGTCAGATCGGGCATCCCACATGGGCGGGTCTCACAGGGCCCCTGCCCCAAACCGGTAGACCAGCCGGGCCGACAGGCGATTGTCCTCGAATCCGCTACGGCTGACGTCCCCCTGCCATGACACCTGTGCTGACACCGCTTCATCCAGCCTGAAACCCACCGCCGCCCCGAATGTCCCATAGGTGCGCGCCTCCTGAGCCCCCAGCAACTGGAACGGCAGGTCTGGAGCAAAGGCGAATACTGCTGCAGCCTGATCAGCGATATCGCCAAACCGCTGCGTCAGGCTGGCCCGGAGCCGCGTGGTCAGGAGCCCGCCGCCAATGGGCATGTCCCATGCCAGCTCGAGACCAGCGCTGGCCCGCACGTCCTGGTAGGTGCGCCCGGCCACTGCAACGGCCAGCGCGCCAGCGCCCTGCTCAGTGTAGGATTTCAGGTCAACATGAGCCACATCGAGCCCGACGAATGGCGTCACAGACAGCGCGTCTGGCAAAGATGGGATCTGGGCCGCCGTGAGCGTGGCGCCCGTGACAACTCCAGCCTGCCACAGGTCTGCTTTCGGCGAGGCCGTGGCGCTCATCATTCGGCTGCCAAACAGAATGCTGCGCCGGGTTTCCGACGACAGCCGCGCATGGCCAGCATGCCCCTGCACGAACCATGGCCCCTGCCTGAGCTGGCCGTAAACCGACGGAGCGACGGCGGTGCTGTCAAACCTCATGCCGTCCGCGGTACGCCTGTCGTCGACATATGTCAGTGCGAAGCCGAAGGTCAGGCCAGGAACTGGCCGGATGTCTGCACCTGCAGTGATGGCGGAGGAGGTGAATGCGGTGGCCGCCGCCCCGCCGCTCCGCATGTGCGCGCCGGAGACAAAGAGGCCGAATGGCAGCCTTGCTGATGCCTTGCCCGGATCAGTCCTGCCAGTTTCCCCGCCAGTTCCACCCGTTCCCTGGAACGGGGCGCTGGCTGCGTCTACCCCCCCGCCGACTGATGCTGAAAAGCCGCCGGACCCAAGCGCGCTATCACCTGAGCCGACGAACCGGTCCGTAATGGCGCTGGTCACAAGACGCGACGTGCTGACGGCAAAGGCGGACTGGCCGAAGAACCCTGATGGCGGCAGCGTATCGAGCGCCAGCCCGAGAGCCCGTTCATCCATGGCGTTGAGGCTGGCGATGCCGAGGGCCATGGTCGTCGGGAACGGCGTTGACCCCACCTGCACGGTCTGCGCCGCCTCCAGGGCTTCCGCCACCGGAATGCGCGCAGCGATCCGCCCCAGCACCCCTGCAGCCGAGACGGCTGACCGCTGCCCTGGGACGTCGTCCGGATCACGCGGCGCCGGCACGTCGTCTGCATAGTCAATGCCGGAGACCGAGACCACGACAGCACCATTCTCGACGCGTGTGGCCCAGGTGAAGGCAGGCAGCGTGGCTGACCGCACCCCTGCGAATTCGCCATCGACGACGCCAGCCTGCACGACCGTGAAGGTCTGGCCGACGACTGGAGCCGTACGCCATGCCGACAGGCTGAGCTGGCCTGCCAATGTGGCATGGCCGGTGACCACCAGGCGGTCAGACAGCCCCCCGCCATCCACCCGCGCCGCGAGCGTGGCGTCGAGTGACTGCGCATAATCGCCCGAAATCGTCAGCACGCCTGGCGCCGTGACGCTGCCGGGGGCGAGCACCCCGCCAAGGTGATGGTAGCCCCCGGCGACTGCGATGGCTCCGTCGCCATTCAGGGCGCCTCCTGTCTGGAACAGCGCTCCAGCGTTGAGCTGCCCCATGACGGCAACGCGGCCGTCGACCAGCCAGCTGTCCACCACGGCGGTGAGCGAGCGGCCCGACGGAATCATCACCGATGCCCCCGGGTTGGCCACGATCAGCCGGTCGACGACTGGTGACATGTCCAGCGACAGTTGGGAGGCGTTTGAGACGAACACGTCATAATAGCGCCCAAGCGCCCCACTGCCCGTGACCTCGCCATCGACATTGGAAGGCGTCTCATGACGTCCGAGCGTATCTGTCCACGCCGCCGCATCGCTCCACGCGATGGCCCCTGGAGCCGCAGTGGTGCTGCGCAGCGGATTGGCGCTGTCCAGCCACGACAGATGATGCGACACCGACACATAGTCATCGATCGCGCCATAGCCGTTGCCTCCCCCACGCACAGTGCCGATCTGCACCAGGGAGCCGTCGGCCATCACCATGAACATGGGCCCGCCGCTGTCGCCTGGGCCAGGCTGGCCCTGCCACGCAAGGGAGGGCCCGTCGTCCGGATCATCGGCGTCATCCGGGTCATGCGGGTCGTCAAAAAAGACATTGATCATGTTGCTGGCACCCAGCGGCGAACTGCCATAACTGAGGATGCGTGTCTCGGCGTAGCGGCGGCGGTTGTCATCATACACATTCGGGTCCGTCCCCGTACCCGATGCGCCATAACCTGCAATCCTGACCATCGACCCCGGCTGCGGCAGTGCCTGCCCCGGCTGCACCAGCGTTACCGGCTGCAGGGCCGTGATGGGTGAAGCCAACGAGATCAGCGCAATGTCATTGGTGGTCGCGTCACGGTTTCCGGGCACATAGCCCGGGTGTGGCAACACCCCTGAAAGCGCAGTGCCGCCAGTCACGTCCGCACCTGCATCCGGGCTGAACCGGATGTCGCTCTCCGCCACCACGGCATTGAGCGCCCCCTGCTGCGAGGTCACGCAATGCGATGCGGTGAGGACAGTGCGCCGATTGATCAGTGTCACGGTGCAGTATGTCTGCGTACCCACAGCCATGGCGCCAACTGATGCGTAGATGTTGTCTGAATCATACCAGTTCTGCACGCCACCCAATGCAACCGACATTGGATCGTTCAGATTGATTGCGAGCGACTCCGTCGCGCCGACAGTGGCCGAGCAGGCAAGTAACGCAGCTGCATACCGCCTCAAAGTTCCATGTTCTGAGCGTTCTCTGCCGTAAAATGTCGAAATGCGCACAATTGTCCCCACAACCTGATTTGCGTCAGGGTACGGACTGCAATTGCCTAGCACAATCACGTTGACCGACGTGTGTGTACCGCCTTGTGCGTTACGTCACCCAAGCTTGCAGACGGCACTGCTCAAGGCAGGTGCCGCATTCCCGCTGGCATGGGCGTGGTTGCTGGTTCGCCGGGGCCTGGCCTTCCGGACAGGCATTGCCGGTTGATCCCTCCCGTGCAGGCCCACGCACAGGCAACGCGCCAGCGGCGGTATGATGCGCGCGGGGGGCGGAGACGGACCGTCAATCACCTGATCAGACTGGAATGCGGGCGATGACCTTGATCTCGAAATCGAACCCGGCGAGCTAGGTGACTCCGACAGCCGTCCAGTTGGGGTAAGGAGCTTTTGGGAAGAACTCGGCCTTCACTTTCATCACCGCCGGAAACTGCACTTCCGGGTTTGTGTGAAATGTCGTCACGTCCACCAGATCCGCCAGGGTGCATCCTGCCGCTGACAGCGTTGCCTGGAGATTGTGAAAGGCCTGCCGGATCTGCCCTTCCAGATCGGGGACAGGACTGCCGTCGGCGCGACTGCCGACCTGTCCGGAGACAAAGAGCAGGTCGCCCGAGCGCAGCGCAGCCGAATAGCCATGCTGCTCATAAAGGGCGTGCCGGCTAGCGGGGAAAACAGGCGTAACATGTGACATTCCGGATATCTCCGTGTGGCCTGCAGCCTGGCGCCATTGGCCCGTACCACAGATTCATATACGTTGCGTATGTAGACATAAGGCACAGATACGCTCCGCATGTCAATTGACATACGAGACGTATATAAAGGAGAGCGCTGTGGCGAGATCACGTGCAGAGATGATGGCCGACACGCGGGAGCGGCTGCTCCGGGCGGGGCGCAAGGCATTTGCCGAGAAAGGCTTTGCCGCGGCATCCATGGACGAACTGACCGCCTCGGTGGGCCTGACGCGGGGCGCGCTCTACCACAATTTCGGTGACAAGAAGGGCCTGCTCGCTGCCGTGGTTGCGGTAGTGGACACTGAGATGGCCGACCGCGCCGCCCGGGCGGCCGGGGCGATGGAACACGCCTCGCGCTGGGAGCGCATGGTGGCTGAGGGCATGGCCTACATTGAACTCGCCCTCGACCCGGAAATCCAGCGGATTGTACTGCGCGATGGCCCTGCCTTTCTCGGGGACCCGTCGCAGTGGCCAAGCCAGAACGCCTGCCTGACCTCGACCCGCTTCCTGCTGGAAGACCTTGTGGCCGAAGGTGTGGTCAGGGAGACTGATCCTGAAGCAGCAGCCCGCCTCATCAACGGTGCGGCAATGAACGCCGCACTGTGGGTCGCCGCGAGCGACCGGCCAGACGAGGTTCTCCCCAAAGCCCGCCAGGCTCTGGCCCTGGTGCTGAGCGGTTTCCTCGACCGTTGATGGACGTGAGGCGCCGAACCCGCCATCGATGGTGTGCATGGCACCTGTGACAAAGTCCGTCTGTGGACCTGCATGCCACGCGACCATGTGCGCGACCTCATCGACATGAGCGTGGCGCTTCACAGCCATGAAACCATGCAGCACATCCGCAATCGGCCCATCCGCTGGGTTGGCCAGCCGCCTTCGCGGCCACGTTTGCGCAGCGTCGGGACCTGCCGTTGCGCCAGGCCACGGTCCGGGGACGCGGCGGCGCGCTGTGCAAGATCCAGTAGCACGACAGGATCGGCATGTCGCTGTATGCGAAACGGCTGGAACGCAGTCGGTTCATCTGGGCTGCGACAGAGGGCGGCGCGATTGCCTTAACTGCAGCCCAGCTTCGCCATTTGCTCGAAGGGATTGATGGGAGCAATCCGCAAACACAGCTGGCGGCCCCGCAGCCCCGGCTGAGCAAAAATAGTTGGGCCAGAAGGCATTTTTGCGCGCCACAAACGCCCTGATCTGTGATTCACTCGGCTCCGGAAAGCCATGGCCAGCCCCGTTCCTGATGATGTCGCAGCGCTGAAAGCGGCGGTCGCCGCCGCCGCGGAGCGGGCTGACCAGGCGGAGGCAGACCTGAGGCCGCCGGGGCCGAAGCCGCCGCAGGCCGGGCCCAACGGGCCGATGACCAGGCGCAGATCGTGTTCGAGAAATTTGCCAACATCAGCCGCTCAACAGCCGGTGCGAGCGCTATGCCCGTGAGGTTGTGCCCCTGAGCCTGTCGAGACTGGCGGATTATGCCGCCCGTGCTGTTGGCGTCGCGGAGATAATCGAACGCGCAATTCCTTCGAGCCATCTCATGTCCTGCAGATTGCCGGGCTGGAACGGAACAAGCTCCCGGACCGGCAGGGCCTCCAGGCTGACCCGGTCTGCCCGCCCGGCCATGCGGCGCAGGCAAGCAGGCTCGAGGTCCAGTTGCCTGCAGTGATTTCCTCCGGCCGTCGTGGCGGACCACAGGTCGACCGCATGCGACCTGATCTGGAGGAAGAATGCCCTGTCGAACTCTTCGTCAGAGATGTAGTCTGGGAGGGTGACCTGCAGCTCGTGAGACCCCCGGTGAACGGCATCATGATCGCGGGTCATGGTGTCGCTCGCCAGCTTCATGGGAAACCAGTCTTCCCAGCCTTTCTCGAGGTGCATGCTGCTCTCATGGCGGGCGCCGTAGGCAATACGTCTGAGCATGTTCAGTGTCACCCAGACCTCGTCCGGGTGGCAGCTGGTGATCAGATGCATCGGTCGCCGGAACTGCCTGGCGAGTTGGGCGAGCCCCCCGCAGCCGGCCACAATAATGGCCCGGGTTCGCGTGGGAGGGAGAGACGACGCCATCTCGAGGCGCGCCGCATACGTCGGGGCGCTCGGCGAGGGGCGCCAGCCAGTGTGCAGCGGTGCTTGCGCCCGGCGCGTCGGGATGGCTGTTGAGGCCGCGCACAGGGCAAGGCCGAACAGATCGAACTGGTCAGGATGGGTCCGTTCAACTGTGCTGGGGTTCATGGTCATTGTACTATCACTTTCTGTAAAATATAATGGTCGTTCAATGGGCGACAGACAGGTCAGCGCAGGAGTGTGGAAGCGGAGAGCCGCGCGTGATGACGGGTGAGTGCAGGGTGGCGCCCCTGGGGCGCGCTTTCGGGGAGAGGTGCTGCAGGATGATGTGATGCACGAGCCTGACAAGCGCCTCGGCGTGACTGGCCCAGCGGGGATTGAATGCCGCCAGTTCATAGGCAGGCGCAAGGCGCATGTCGTTTCCGCCGGGATATCGGGTGAAGCGGCGTAGCAGTTCAGGGTTCACTCCGCGCGCGGCGCAGTGGTTGCGACCCTCTTCGGTCATCGACCACAGGTCGATCGAACCCCGGCGTATGTGAAGGTCGAACTGGCGGTCGAACTGCGCGCCTGACAGGCCGGGCGGCAGTCCGACAATGAGCAGTTTGCCCTCCCGGCGGACCGGCCCGTTGGCCGGCAGGATGTTTCCGAACTGTATGATGGAACTGAACCATGCATTCCAGCCTGGCTCACGACGCAGTTCGTTTCCCGAGAGGTAGCCTGAGCCGTATTCTGCACAGTTGTGTTCCAGCATCCTGCTATCGACCCGATCGGGGGCGCAGCAGCCGACCTTGTACAACGGGATGCCAATGCGGAAGGCCAGCTCGCGGGCGCCCTCACACGCCGCGACGTAGATTGCGCGACGGGCGACAGGGTCGTATCCGGGCAGGGAGGGCAGCTGTTCGGCATTGCCGAACAGGGGCAATTCCCGGCCGCCAATCCGCGGCCAGTCGGTGGGCAGGGCTGACCAGAGGGGGGTGGGGTAAGCAGCGGTCTTCCGCTGTGTCGCCGCGAGGGCGGGCAGCAACGGAAGGCCTGGATCGAACAGATCGTCAGTTTGAAAGGCGTGCTTCACTTGAGTGTCTCATTTTATTTTATGGGATTAGAGAAGAAAAATCTTCATTATTTATTATTACTTTAATTACAATTCTTTCCGGGGTTCCTGCGCGAGGCCGACCGCTACCGGCGCAAATTATGAACGCCGAGTTCGTTCCACATCCACTCAAAGCTGTAGGTTGCAACCGGATCGGCCGGATCGGGATGTTTTGCGGACTGGTTCTCGAGATACTTGAGCCATTCCAC